>JBGTAJ010000299.1:0-4967 GCA_041749915.1 Flavobacteriales bacterium | reverse complement strand
TTGCCGAGCATCTCGAACATGGTGTGGTGGTAGGTGTCGATCCCCACCTCCTCCAGGTCGTTGTGTTTGCCACTAACGCGCAGGCATTTCTGCGTATCGGCGATGCGTTTGTGCTTGGCCTCGCGGTTGCCCAGGAACAGGTCCTTGAACTGGTTCATGCCCGCGTTGGTGAACATGAGCGTGGGATCGTCCTTCACCACCATGGGCGCGCTGGGCACGATGGTGTGGCCGCGCTGGGCGAAATGGTCAAGGAACTTCTGGCGGATCTGCTGGGAGGTGAGCATGGGGGGCGTAAGAGGCGGCAAAAGTACCGCGCCGGGTGCCTGCCTGCCAGCCCCGGGCCTGGGGCGTGATCCACATTCTTTAACAGTCGGCCGGTGCCGGGGACCGCCCCTGCCAGGGACCAGTGGCTATCTTGGCCGTTCATCGCCCTGGCCGACATGCCCGAGCACAAGTACCGCTTCAACCCCCAGACGCTCAATTTCGAGCGGATCCGGCTGTCGGCCTGGCAGAAGGCGAAGCGCCTCTTGCTGATGCTCTCCCCCGGCCTGATCGTGGGATCGTTGGGCATCTTCCTCGTGTACCAGTTCGTGGACAGCCCCAAGGAGGCCACCCTGCGCCGCGAGAACCAGCAACTGCTGCTCCAGTACGAACTGCTGAACAAGCAGCTCGGCGAGGTGGACCGCGTGCTGGGCGACCTCCGGCGACGCGATGACAACATCTACCGGGTGATCTTCGAGGCGGAGCCCATCCCCTCCACCATGCGACAGGCGGGGTCCGGCGGCGTGAACCGCTACCGGGATCTCGACGGTTACGCGAGCAGCGACCTGGTGATCGACACCCGCAAACGGCTGGATCAACTGACCCGCCAGATGGTGGTGCAATCCCGCTCCTTTGACGAAGTGGCCCAGCTGGTGATGCGGAAGAAGGAGATGCTGGCCAGCATCCCGGCCGTGCAGCCCATCCCCAATGAGGACCTCACCCAGACGGCCGGGGGCTTCGGCATGCGCATCCACCCGATCCACAAGATCCCCAAGTTCCACGCCGGCATGGATTTCACCGCCAAGACCGGCACGCCCATCTATGCCACGGGCGATGGACGCGTGACCTTCGCGGACTACGCCACCAACGGCTACGGCACCCATGTGGTGGTGGACCATGGCTTCGATTACCAGACGCTCTATGCCCACCTGAGCGAGCTGAAGGTGCGCAACGGCCAAAAGGTGAAGCGGGGGGATGTGATCGGCCTTGTGGGGAACACCGGCCTGAGCGCCGGACCGCACCTGCACTACGAAGTGCACAAGAACGGCGAGCCCGTGGACCCGGCCAACTACTACTTCAACGACCTGACGCCCGAGGAATACGCCCGGATGCTGGAGATCTCGCGCAACGCGGGGCAATCGCTGGACTGATCGGTACATTTGGCGACCTGATGCCCTACAAGGAAAAGACCGTCGAACGACTGTATTGGCCCATCGGCGAAGTGGCCGAGCAGATGGGTGTGAACACCTCGCTGATCCGCTACTGGGAGAAGGAGTTCGGCATGATCCGCCCCAAGCGCACCGGGCGTGGCGACCGGCTGTACACGACCAAGGACATCGATCTGCTGAAGCGCATCAAGCACTTGGTGAAGGAGCAGGGCTTCACCCTTCAGGGGGCCCGGGAACAGCTGCGGCGCGACCCCTCGGAAGCAGTGGCGACCGCCACCCCGCAGGACGACCTGCGCCAGCGCCTGCTGGAGATCCGGGACGGGCTGCTCCGTCTGCGCGACGAGGAGTGAACGCGGCTCAGGAGTAGCGTTTACCGCTGAGGTAGTTGCCCACGTAGTCGCGAACGCCATCCTCCAGGGCCGTGAACGGTGTGGTATAGCCGATGCCCTGCAGCTTCCGCATGTCGGCCTCGGTGAAGTGCTGGTACTTGTCCCGGATGTCGGCCGGCGTGTCCACGAAGGAGATGTGCTCCTCCTTGCCCATCGCCGAGAAAGTGGCCCGCACCAGATCCAGGAAGGTGCGCGCCCGGCCACTGCCCAGGTTGTAGAGGCCGCTGTGGGTGCGGTGCTCCATCAGGAACAGGCACACGTTGCAGACATCCTTCACATAGACGAAATCCCGGAGCTGCTCGCCGTCCTTGTAGTCGGGGCGGTGGCTGCGGAAGAGCTTCATGCCGCCCGTGGCCGTGATCTGGTTGAAGGCGTGGAACACCACACTGGCCATGCGCCCCTTGTGGTACTCGTTGGGGCCGTAGACGTTGAAGAACTTCAGGCCGGCCCAGAAGTAGGGCTTCTCCGCCTGTGCCAGCGCCCACTTGTCGAAGTCGTTCTTGCTGTCACCATAGGGGTTCAAGGGCTTCAGCTGGTACGGCAGGGTATCGTCCTGGTCGCTGTAACCCAGCTCGCCATCGCCGTATGTGGCCGCACTGGAGGCGTAGACCAGCGGGATGCCGTACTTGACACAGGCCTCCCACATGCGCTGGCTGTAGTGCAGGTTCAGCTCGTCGAAGATGGCCGTGTTGAACTCCGTGGTATCCGTGCGGGCACCAAGGTGGAAAATGAACTGCACGAGCTTCTCGTTGGCATCGAGCCAGGTGAAGAAGTCCTTGCGGTCGACCTTGGCGCTGAGGGTCTTACCCGCCAGGTTGGGCTCCTTGTCCGCCCTGGAGAAGTCGTCCACGGCCACGATGTCCTGCCACCCCTGGCGCAGCAGTTCGCCCACCAAGGCACTGCCGATGAAGCCTGCCGCTCCGGTCACGATGATCATGGGTCAAAAGTAGCAGCGAGTTGGCAAGCGGCGAGCGGCAGGTCCTGAATGCGGTCCACACGAACCTTGCGTCACTTCAAGAGGAGCTTTTCGGGGTGTTCGATAAGGGCGTTCAACATGAAGCCGACCTCTTCACTGAGCCTGATCAAGGGTGCCACCTCCTCGACGGTCGCGTATCCACAAGCCACTGCCATATCCAAATGGACCTGGGTCTCTGTGTTCTCGGAATCGGAGTCAGTGAGCTTCGCGACCAAATGGGCTTTGTTACGTCTACGACGATACGCTTCGCCGAAATTGGCACAAACCGACCTTGAACTGTTCCTGACCTGCGAGGTCCGTCCGAACTGCTCTTCCTTCGGGAAGCGCTTCGTGAGGTGGAAGATCCGAACGGCCATTTCGAAAGCCTTCTGGTAAACGATCATGTCTCGAAAACCTGCCATGGGTCCATGTGTTGTTTCCTCGAAAGATCGTCGATTCAAGTGATCAGATCCCTACCCATACTGCTGAGCCATCTCGCACTCTCATTCGGTCCGTCGTAGCCAATTGACCGATGTCCCGACCCTGAACGGATCCAACTCGCCGCTCGCCCACTGGCCGCTTCCAAACTCCTACACGCCCCTACCTTTGCACCCCCATGCCCATCGTCCACATCACCCGCCGCGAACGCTTCAGTGCAGCGCACAAACTGAGCCGCCCCGACTGGAGCCTGGAGCAGAACTACGCCACCTTCGGCAAGTGCTCCAATCCCAATTGGCACGGCCACAACTACGTGCTGTGGGTGACCGTGGCCGGTGAGCCTGATCCGGAGACCAGCTTCGTGACCGACCTCAGCGAACTGAGCCGGATCATCAAGGCGAATGTCATCGACCAGCTCGACCACAAGAACATCGACCTCGACGTGCCGTTCATGAAGGGCCGCTACAGCAGCACGGAGAACCTGGCCGTGGCGATCTGGGAGCAGTTGGAGGCGCCCATCAAAGCCCTGGGCGTGGCGCTGAAGACCGTGAAGGTGGAGGAGACCGAGAACAATTACGTGGAGTATCATGGTGAGCAGTGAGCACGAGCCCACCGGCGAAGGCTACGAGCGGATCGACCTGTACGATCCGGCCCGCATCGAGGAGATCAGCGGGCACTACGCCCAGATCCTGGAGGCCATCGGCGAGGACCCACAAAGGGAAGGTCTGCTGAAGACCCCTGAAAGGGTGGCCAAAGCACTGCAGTACCTCACCCACGGCTACGACCTGGAACCGGCCGCCATCCTGCGGAGCGCGATGTTCACCGAAGCCTACAGCCAGATGGTGGTGGTGAAGGACATCGAGGTCTACTCCATGTGCGAGCACCACATGCTGCCTTTCTTCGGCAAGGCGCACGTGGCTTATATCCCCAACGGGCGCATCGTGGGACTGAGCAAGATCCCCCGGGTGGTGGATGCCTATGCCCGCCGCCTGCAGGTGCAGGAACGCCTGACCAACGAGATCCGCGACTGCATCCAGGAGACCCTGGAACCCCTGGGAGTGGCCGTGGTGATGGAATGCAGCCATCTTTGCATGCAGATGCGCGGGATCCAGAAACAGAACTCGGTGACCACCACATCGGCTTTCACCGGTATCTTTCTGGACGATCACGGCACGCGAGAGGAATTCATCAAACTGATCAGCGCACGCCTGCATTGATCCAACTGTCTCAGCCAGAACACCTGTACCGTCGACGGTCGATTTGAACAACAAACCATGGAACAGACCAACTACACCCCCCAACAGGCCGGACAGGTCATCTACGGGCCCGATAGCGCTGCCGCAGCCAGCGTACGCACCTTCCTCGCCAGTGTGTTCAGCTACATGGCCATGGCCCTGGTCATCAGCGGTGTCATGGCCTGGTGGTTCGGCACGAACGATGATCTGTCGGCCTACCTGCGCGACCCTGTTACCAACGGCAATACCATCCTTGGCTGGGTGGTGATGTTCGCCCCGCTGGGCCTGGTGTTCCTGATGGGCGGCATGGTGGAGAAGATGAGCGGCACGGCGCTGCTCGCCACCTTCCTGGCCTTCGCTACCATCATGGGCATCAGCTTGAGCTACATCTTCCTGATCTACAGTGTCGGTTCCATCGCCAATGTGTTCTTCATCACGGCGGCGGTGTTCACCCTGATGGCCGTGGCGGGATACACCACCAAGACCGACCTCACCAAGCTGGGCAGCATCCTGATGATCG
>JBGTAJ010000298.1:0-2119 GCA_041749915.1 Flavobacteriales bacterium | reverse complement strand
ATCGGTCCGATCACATTATGTTTGCAACATAAACAAGTTTACGATGGAACAATCTCTTACTCCACAGGAAAGCCTGCGGCTCATCGAAAGCATGATCGGCCAGGCTCGCCGGAACTTCAGTCGTATGAGCTTTTACTTTCTGCTCTGGGGCTTTTTACTGATCGCCGCCATGGTGGTCACCTTCCTGCTTCGGAATTCCGTATCCGGCTGGCCGCACGGAGCGGCATGGGGCGTGGCCGGGACGTTGGGCGGCATCATCAGTGCGGTGCGCGGTGCCCGCGAAGGCCGGAAGGAACCGGTGAGCAATCCCATGGACAGCACCATCGGCTGGTTGTGGAGCGCCTTCGTGATCACGATGGTCCTGCTCATCGCCTTTTCCGTTCGGTCCAGGGTGGATGCCACCATCGCCATCACTATCCTCACGGGCCTGCCCACCTTCATCACCGGCCAGGCGATGCGCTTCCGGCCGCTGATGTTCGGCGGTGTGCTCTTCTGGCTGGCCGGCGTGGCCATGTTGTTCGTGACCGACCCATTGGGTGTGCTGGTGATCTACTGCTCGGCCATGGTGCTGGGCTACATCGTGCCGGGGATCCTGCTCAAACGCCACGAGGATGGGCTTCGCGCCGCTTGATCCGGTGCTCCACAACCAGCTCCGGCTGGCCATCGTGAGCCTCCTGGTCTCCGTGGACGAAGCGGATTTCAACTTCCTTCTGGACCGCACGGGTTCCACGCGCGGCAACCTCAGTGTTCAGTTGAGCAAATTGAAGGAAGCAGGGTACCTGGAGATCACCAAGGGCTACAAGAACAACTACCCGAACACCACCTGCAAGCTCACCCCGGCAGGGATCAAGGCCTTCGAGGTCTATGTGAAGGCGATCAAGGAATACCTCAAGGGATCATAGACACGTTGCCATGACCACATCAACCGTCTGCTTCGCATTGGCCCTCATGGGCATAGGGTCGCTTCGTGCCCACGCACAGGTGGAAGTGAATACCCCTGTTGCCACGAAGTATTCCGTGGAGGCCTTCGTCAAAGGCCTTGATCCCAAGCCGGGCCATGCACTGTTCATCGGCCTGTTGGACGAGCAGGGTGAACAGGTGCAGGGCAAACGCATACCGGTGGACCGCACCGTGGTCCTGGCGCGTTTCGATCCGGTGCCGGCGGGCACCTACGCCATTCGCTTCTACCAGGACACGAACAACAACGGTGTGCTGGACCTCGGCCTGTTCGGTATCCCGAAGGAAGGAGTGGGCTGCTCCAACAATGCGCGAGGTTTCATGTCCGCGCCCTCGCTGGAGGATATGCTGTTCCAGGTCTCGGGGCCTACGAGCCTGAGCATGCAGTTGAAGCACTATTGAGCAGAACGACCATGGAGTTCCAACATTATACATGGCTGAGCTGGCTTCACATCGCATCCGCATTGGCTGCCATGCTGCTGGGAGCACGGGTCCTGATGGCACCGAAAGGCACACGGGCGCACCGCCGAACCGGCTGTGCCTATGCCATCGCAATGCTTCTGGTGAACGGCAGCGCTTTGGGCATCTATCGGCTTTTCGGTGGTTTCGGACCGTTCCATGTGGCCGCGTTCATCAGCCTGCTCACGCTGATCGCCGGTCTGCGGCCCATGCTGAGGCGTCCGCGAAAGGAGGGCTGGCTGCTGGCGCACATGAACTACATGTATTGGTCCGTGGTGGGGCTCTACGCGGCATTCGCCTCGGAACTGATGGTGCGCTCTCCCCTCAGAGGCGGCTTCACGGTCCTGGTAGCCGGTGGCACTGTATTGACCATGGTGCTCGCAGGGCTCTTCCAGAAACGCCTGATGGCACGTTGGCAGCCCGGGTCCACGAGGAGTTAGCCCGACCCTTGGCTTTGTCGAATTCGACTCTCCGTTGATGGGTCCGATCGGTTCTTTCCGTCGAAAAGTGCGAACCTCTGCGGCGTGCTCCCGTACCTGTTTCCCAAGAATCACCATCCCATGGAACCGAAGTACCGCACCCTCCTCCAAGCCCTTTTTCTTGCCGTTCTGCTCGGCGTGGTCGTTCACTTCTACGAGCCGGGGGCACCCGGTCCGACGAGCACGGCGGAGCTGGTCAACCAGTGACCTCCGTGGTGTTGCGG
>JBGTAJ010000297.1:0-7380 GCA_041749915.1 Flavobacteriales bacterium | reverse complement strand
CATCTGGAAGAGGAAGTCGCCCGCGAAGGGTTCTCCGATGAACTCGCCCTTCTCCTGCTTGGTATGGCAGTCGTAGCAACCCGCGGCGTTGGTGACGTACTCACCGTAAGCGACCGCGTCCGTCATCGGCGGGAGCTTGCCCGGCGTGCCGGGCTTCGGAATGGTGCGCATGATGAAGTTGAAGGGGAAGTCGGGCGCGGAAGGGGTGTTCGCTCCTTCCACGGGAGGCAGGCTGCGGATGTACGCGATGATGCTGTGGATGTCCTCGTCGGCCATCAGACCATAGTGACCGTAGGGCATGACAGGGAACAGAGGATCGCCGTTGCGGCTTACGCCCGTAGTGATCGCGCGGTAGAGCTCGCCATCCGTCCAGTCCTTGATGCCGGCCGGAGTGATGTTGCGCGAGTAGAAAGCGCCGGGGAAGCCCATCGTCTGGTCGAAGCGCTCGCCGCCGACACCCTCGGTGCCGGGCACGGGAGGGCCGGCGAAGGTGCTCCAATCCCGCGTGCTGTGGCAGTCCATGCACAGGGTGACGTGATTGGCGAGGTAAGCCCCGCGCTCCAGTCGGGCCGGGGTGATCTCCACCTTCAGCTCGGGTGGTGGGCCCACATCAGGCAGGGCCGTTGACACGTAGGTGACCGCTCCGGCGATCACCACGATCAAGAGCAGGGCAAGGACAGCGATGATCTTGAGGAACTTTTTCATGGCATTGGGGGTATTGGTCCGGTTACCGCATGGGACGTGCGCGAACGGGTCATTGTTACAGGTGCTTCGAACCGTTCGCAATTTGAATATAGCAAAAGCGCACAGGTACGAACTTCGCAGGACCATGACAGCGAAGAAGCGCATCACCAAGAAGGAGCTCGATGCCATCGAGCGTGCCGCGAAGCGTGACGAACAGAAAGCCGCCGGTGCGTTGGACGGCCGCTTCCGCCCGAAGGTGGTGCCCAGCAAGAAGAAGTATTCGCGGAAGGGGAAGAAGGGAAAGGAAGAGGATGCGAACGGAAAAACCTGAACATCATGCCGAACACATATACCAGCCTCAATTACCACATCGTATTTTCCACACGTGGCCGTGAACCATGGCTGGAGAAGGCTTGGCGCGACAAGCTCTGGGCCTACATGGGCGGCACGGTCAGAGGTTTGAAGGGCGTGGCCCTTGCTGTGAATGGGTGGAACGACCACGTGCATCTCTTGGTTGGACTGAGGCCCGACCACCGTGTAAGCGATGTGTTGCGGGAGCTGAAGAAGGCATCCACCGAGCATGTGCAGCGCGAGTACCGTAAGGCGGGTTTCAGCTGGCAGGATGGCTACTATGCGGTAACGATCAGCAGTGGTGATCTCGAGGAAAAGCGGCGATATATCGAAGGACAGAAAGAGCATCACGGCAGCCCGAATGCCCCCGGTTTCCTCGATGAGTTGAAGGCGATCCTGAAGGAGAACAAGGTGGACTTCGATCCGAAATATTTGGAGTAACGCGGTGCGTTCGATGTGGTGATCCGTGTTGCTCTGCGACCCCTCTGGGGTCGAATACCCCTCTCACGCGGGGCTATGTTCTGCGACCCCTCTGGGGTCGTTCAATGCGTGTCCGCGATAGAAAGAGTGGCCACCCATGACCCCAGAGGGGTCACAGAACATAGAAAACCACCACCGACCGTAGTTCCCACGACCCCAGAGGGGTCGCAGAGCAACCACCCACCTTCTTACCTTGCTTCCCCATGTCCAAGAACATCACCTCCCTCTCCGGCCGGCCGGACAAGGAACTGAACGACCCGCTCTGGGAACGCCTGCAACAGGCTGCCGACTCCAACGCGGGATCACCCAACGCGGAAACGCTGACCCAGGTGGCCGACGACTTCCTCATCGGGGAGGCCGTGGCCTACGGCACCAGCAGCTTCTATGACTTCCTGCGACGCGAGAACAAGGGCGTGAAAGCCTACGTGTGCAACGGCAGCACCTGCCTGGTGGCCGGCACGCAGGACAAGGTGCACCACGAACTCAGCAAGTATTTCAAGACCGAGGAGATCGGCCACATGTGCTGCCTCGGGCGCTGCCATGAGAACAGTGCGTTCAACGTGGGTGGAAGGAATTACAGTGGGGATGCGATCGACGGCCTTGATGCGATCGTCACCGCTCCACCGGCACCGTTGACCCTGTCCTCTGCCGAAGCTCCTGCGAAGGCAGGCCGGGTCGACCCGATATCTGCACCTGGCATGGATGCCTACCATGTCGGCACCTCCATGGAGTGGCCGATCCTCACCGCACCGATGGCGCATGAGCTTGCGGACCATTACGCGCTATGGGAACGTGTCCTGAAGAGCGATCCCGTGGACATCCTCAACGAGATCAAGATCGCGACGATCCGTGGACGCGGTGGTGCCGGCTTCCCCATGGGCTTCAAGCTGCAGGCCTGTCGCGATGCGCAGGACGTGAGCCTGAACCCCGGCACGCGCAAGTACATCGTGTGCAACGCCGACGAGGGCGACCCCGCCGCGTTCAGCGATCGCTACCTGCTGGAACAACGTCCGCACCTGGTGCTGCTGGGCATGATGATCGCCGGCTACTGCGTGGGCGCCGACACCGGCGTGCTGTACATCCGCGCCGAGTACCCCGAGGCGGTGGAGATCGTGAAGCAGGCGGTGGCGGACATCGAAGCGCAGGGCTGGATCGGCAACAACATCAAAGGCAGCGGCTTCAACTACCGCTTCAAGGTGATCATGGCCGCCGGTGCCTATGTGTGCGGCGAAGAGACGGCCCTGCTCAACAGCATCGAGGGCAAGCGCGGCGAGGTGCGCACACGTCCACCCTACCCTGCGCAACAGGGCCTCTTCAACCGCCCCACGGTGGTCAACAATGTGGAGACCTTGGCCTGCGTGCCGTGGGTCATCGAGAACGGCGGCGCAGCGTTCACCCTGCTCGGCACCGAGAAGAGCAACGGCACCAAGCTCGTGTGCCTCGACAGTGCCTTCAACCGCCCCGGCCTCTACGAGGTGGAATGCGGCACCCCACTGCGCAAGGTCATCGACGACCTCGGCCAGGGCTTCAAGAAGAAGGTGAAGGCCCTGCACATCGGCGGACCGCTCGGCGGCATCGTTCCGCTGAGCAAGATCGATGCACTGAGCATCGACTTCGAGACCTTCCAGAAGGAGGGCTTCCTCCTAGGCCATGCCAGCGTGCTCAGCATCCCCGAGGACTTCCCGATGGTGGAATACCTGGAGCACCTCTTCCAGTTCACCGCCGTGGAAAGCTGCGGCAAATGTTTCCCCTGCCGCATCGGCAGCAAGCGCGGCGAGGAGCTGCTGCACCAGGCACGCACGGAAGGCGTCAAGATCGATCGCGTGCTGTTCAACGACCTGGTGGAGACCATGGAGATCGGCAGCCTGTGCGCGCTGGGCGGTGGATTGCCGCTGGGCGTGAAGAACGCGTTGCAGTATTTCGATGAAGAGTTGAAGGGCTACTTCAAGGCTTGAGTGCGGTCGATATGATCGCAAGCGAAAAGAAAGCGCTACGCCAACGAATGATCGCGCTGCGCGATGCTCTCGCTCCCTCCGAACACACGGCACTCAGCGCTGCCATCAGCGATCTACTGCGTGCATTGATCCGCGAGCGGAAGGTGCGCGTGCTCCACAGCTTCCTGCCCATGGGTTCCGAGGTGGACCTCTATCCCTTGCTCGATGAACTCCTTGCGGATGGCATCACCATCTACGCCCCGAAGACCTTGAAGGGCCGGGTACTGGAAAACTACCGCTACCAAGGACAGGAACACTTGATGCCGGGTGTTTTCGGCACGCGGCATCCAGCGGGCGACGAAGCCTACACGGGCACCTATGATATGATCCTCGTTCCGGGCCTAGCATTCACTGCAACAGGAGATCGGCTTGGCTATGGGGCGGGGTACTACGACACCTTCCTGAAGCAACATCCGAAGGCATTCAGCGTGGCTGTCTGCTTTCCTGCGCAAGTCGTTGCCGCACTTCCGGTAGAACAGCATGATCACCCTGTGGCGTACGTCGTTAAGGGGGATCGCACCCTCAATTCGTGAGGCGCTTTTGCTGCCGTATATCGTCCTTGCCCAAGCGCATCAAACGGAAGCCGTAGCTGAAGCTGATCATGTGGGTATTGATGCCGGGCAGTCGCGTGGGCGACAGGCCAATGTTGTACGCGTACGTCAGCTTTCCTTTCAGCATGCCCAAACCCAGTTCTGGTCGCACCACCACACTTTGCGCTGTGCCCTCGCGGTATTGTATCAACTGCACACCCATGGCGAACACGCCAGCCGCGTACGCACCCACCTTCAAGCCGTAGAGGTCGGGTCGATCCACGCGCACCTCCACACCAGCGTGGTAGCCCCAACCCACAGGCAAGTGGCCGACAGCATAAGTGTCCCGCCCCAAACCAAGCTCTACGAAACCGTAGCGTCCTTGATGGTATCCCACCAACAAACCCAGCTCGTCATGGAATTGCGGCATAGGGTTCCCGTATCGCGGAATACTATCCGGGACCTGGCCAACTGCATGCGCCGTGGAACAGACGAAGAACAAGCCGAGAATGGTCCAGCGCATGCCGGACGAAGGTAGGCCTCTCCATGCGGGTCCTTCGCTTCGCTATCTTCGTACGTTAACCACACCCGCCCATGACCCGGATGCCCGATGCCCGCGCGAAAGCTGAGGCCACTCCCATCACCGCCACCGGCACCGATGTCGCCTACATCAACGGCGAAGCGCACCCCATCATCCAGGGGGAGACCATCCTCGACCTGTTGCGCCGCACCATGGGTCCCGAGCCGGTGCCCACCCTCTGCGACGCGCCCAACCTGGAGCCCTTCGGCAGCTGCCGCGTGTGCAGCGTGGAGGTGGCCCTTGCTGCCGATGGCCCCACCCGCGTGATGGCCAGCTGCCACACACCCGTGGCCAAGGGGCAGTTCATCACCACCCACAGCGAGCGCATGAAGCGCCTGCGCAAGAACATCGTGGAACTGGTGCTCACCAACTACCCGGTGGAGAAGCTGAAGACCGAGGACCACGGCGCCAACGAGCTCTACAACGTGGTGCAACAGATCCAGTTCGACCTGGACAGCGTGCGCTACCCAAAGGGCGCACACCCGCTGGATGCCGCCGGTCCAGATGCGCGCTTCGCGAAGGACACGAGCCACCCCTACATGGTGAGCGACCTGGAAAGCTGCATCAACTGCTACCGCTGCGTGCGCGCCTGCGACGAGGTGCAGGGCGAGTTCGTGCTCACCATGGCCGGACGCGGCTTCAACAGCTGGATCGCGAAGGGCACCGGCGAAAGTTTCAAGGACAGCGATTGTGTAAGTTGCGGCGCCTGTGCGCAGGCCTGCCCCACCAGCGCCATCACCGATGTGTTCAAGAGCAAGGAGACGAAGGCCGATAGTGTTGTGCGCACCATCTGCACCTACTGCGGCGTGGGTTGCAACCTGGAGGTGAAGGTGAAGGACGGCCGTGTGGCCGCCATCACCGCACCGTACAATGCGGCATCGAACCAGGGCCACACCTGCCTGAAAGGCCGATACGCCTTCCGCTTCTATGATCACCCCGAACGACTGCGTACACCGCTCATCAGGAAGAACGGCGAACTCGTTCCCGCCACCTGGGATGAAGCCTACGACTTCATCGTGGACCGCTTCGCCGAGATCGTGGAGAAGCACGGCGGCGATGCCATCGGTGGCGTCAGCAGCGCGCGCTGTCCGAACGAGGAGAACTACCTGATGCAGAAATTCTTCCGCGTGCAGGCCGGCACCAACAACATCGACAGTTGCGCGCGCGTGTGCCACAGTCCCACAGCCCTCGGCATGCAGAAGACCTTTGGCACCGGCGCGGCCACCAACAGCATCATCGACCTGGAGTACACCGACACCATCATGGTGATCGGTGCCAACCCCACCGACGCGCACCCAGTGACCGGCGCCAAGATGAAGCAGCAGATCATGAAGGGCAAGACGCTCATCGTGATCGACCCGCGCCGCACCGAGCTGGCCCGCTACGCGCAGTTCCACCTGCAGCTGAAGCCCGGCACCAACGTGGCGCTGCTCAACATGTTCATGCACTACATCGTGAGCGAGGGACTGGTGAAACAGGACTTCATCGACACGCGCACCGAGGGTTGGGAGGACTTCAAGCGCGAGCTGCTCACCGTGGACATCGCCGCCATGGAGCGCGAGACCGGCGTGGACCGCGAACTGGTGCGCAAGGCCGCCATCGCCTACGCCAGCTCAGCGAACGCCATGAGCTTCCACGGCCTGGGCGTCACCGAACATTTCCAGGGCACCTTCACCGTGATGCAGATCGCCGACATCGCCATGATGACCGGCAACATCGGCCGCCGTGGCGTGGGCGTGAACCCGCTGCGCGGACAGAACAACGTGCAGGGCGCCGCCGACATGGGTTGCCAGCCGCACCAGGGCGCCGGCTACTTCGCGGTGGACAACCCCGAGTACGCGCAACTCTACAACAACTTCTACGGTGTGGACATCCCCAGCCACGTCGGCTGGAAGATCCCCCAGATGTACGATGCCGCGATCGCCGGCAAGCTGAAGGCCATGTGGGTGTGCGGCGAGGACATGGGCCAGACGGACCCCAACACCAACCACGTGCGCAAGGCCCTCGGCGCGCTCGAACTCTTCGTGGTGCAGGAGCTCTTCATGACGGAGACCGCCAAGCTCGCCCACGTGGTGCTGCCCGGCGCCAGCTTCCTGGAGAAGAGCGGCACCTTCACCAACGGCGAGCGCCGCATCCAACGCGTCAATGCCGCCGTGCCACCCGTGGAAGGCACCAAGCCCGATGGCCAGATCATCTGCGACATCATGGAGCGCTATGCCGCGAAGACCGGCCGCCGCTCCGGCAACGCCAGCGCCACCTACGATCCCGAGTGGGTGCTCACCGAGATCAGCCGCATCGTGCCCTTCTTCAAGGGTGTGAAGTGGGACGAGCTCGGCATCAACGGCAAGCAGTGGCCCGTGGCCGAGGATGGCAAAGGCACCGAGATCCTGCACACCGAGACCTTCAAACGCGGCCGCGGCCAGTTCATCTTCAACGCCTGGGAAAAGAGCCCCGAAGTGCGCACCAACGAAGCGGACTACCCCTACATCATCACCACCAACCGCGAGCTGGAGCACTACAACTGCGGCGCCATGACGCGGCGCACCGGCAACGGCGAGATCCTTACCGAGGACGTGCTGATGATCCACCCCGACGACGCCGCCAAACACGGCATTGCCGAGGGCGACATGGTGTGCGTGGAAAGCGCGCGTGGCAAGGTGGACATCAAGGCCCGCATCACCGACGAGGTGAAGCCCGGCATCCTCAGCAGCACCTTCCACTTCCCGGAGATGATGCTGAACCTGATCACTTCGAGCGTGAG
>JBGTAJ010000296.1:0-7537 GCA_041749915.1 Flavobacteriales bacterium | reverse complement strand
GCCGATGATCGGGTATTCGCCGGTGTGCTTCAGCGTTTCGTAGTAGAGGCTTTCCTCCTGGATGCGGCTGCGCTGGTACATGGTCTCCATGGCGCCGAGCACGCCGCCGCGTTCGGTGATGCGGTCGAACTCGGTGAGCACGGCTTCTTCCACCAGGTCGGTGAGCTCCTCGATGATGAAGGAGCCTTGCAGCGGGTTCTCGTTCTTGGCCAGGCCGAGCTCCTTGTTGATGATGAGCTGGATGGCCATGGCGCGGCGCACGCTCTCTTCAGTGGGCGTGGTGATGGCCTCGTCGTAGGCGTTGGTGTGCAGGCTGTTGCAGTTGTCGTAGATGGCGTACAGCGCCTGCAGCGTGGTGCGGATGTCGTTGAAGTCGATCTCCTGCGCGTGGAGGCTCCGCCCGCTGGTCTGGATGTGGTACTTCAGCATCTGGCTGCGCTCGTCGGCGCCGTAGCGGTGCTTGAGCGCCTTCGCCCAAAGGCGGCGCGCCACGCGGCCCATCACGGCGTACTCGGGGTCCATGCCGTTGCTGAAGAAGAAGCTCAGGTTGGGCGCGAAGGCGTTGATGTCCATGCCCCGGCTGAGGTAGTACTCCACGTACGTGAAGCCGTTGCTCAACGTGAAAGCGAGCTGCGAGATGGGGTTGGCGCCGGCCTCCGCGATGTGGTAACCGCTGATGCTCACGCTGTAGAAGTTGCGGACCTTCTGCTCGATGAAGTACTGCTGCACGTCGCCCATCAACCGCAGCGCGAACTCGGTGCTGAAGATGCAGGTGTTCTGCGCCTGGTCTTCCTTGAGGATGTCGGCCTGCACGGTGCCTCGGACCTGCGCGAGGGTGTCGGCTTTGATCTTGGCGTAGACTTCCGGAGGTAGTACTTGGTCACCGGTGATGCCCAAGAGGAGGAGGCCGAGGCCGTCGTTGCCGGCGGGTAGATGCCCCTCACCCCCGGCCCCTCTCCCAAGGCGAGGGGGGGAATGCAGATTCTCCTTCGAGAAATCGGGGCGCTTGCTAAGCGCTTCGACAATGGCCTTCTTCACTTTGAAGACATCAGCCAGGACCTCTTCGTTGCGGAAGCGGATGACCTGGTATCCACGCTCGGTCAGATGCAAGGTGCGCACAGCATCTTCTTCTTTCTGGAGGTCGTGGATGTCGCCGTCGACTTCAATGACCAATTGCTTGGGCAACGACACAAAGTCGACGATGAAGTTGTCGATGATGTGCTGACGACGGATACGTCCGCCTGTTGCGTTGCCACGGATCGCCTGCCAGAGTTTGTCCTCAGCCTCTGTCGGACCCTTACGCATGCTGTTGGCGTAGACCATCAGCTTCGCAGCAGTAGCAGGGTCGCCCGTCATGTACGGATGAACTGTATCATCGTCGTCGGGATCTGTCCCCCTCTCCTTGGGAGAGGGGCTAGGGGTGAGGGCGTATTGCGGGCGCGGTAACCCGCGCTTCTCCCAGATCGCTTCGATCTTCTTCTCCACCTCCGTTTCCAATCCGTGTTCACGGATGTACTTCTCGCAATTCTGATCGATCGCCGCGTTCATGAAGAAGCCCAAGAGCATCGGCGCGGGACCGTTGATGGTCATGCTCACGCTCGTGGTGGGCGCGGTGAGGTCGAATCCGCTGTAGAGCTTCTTGGCATCGTCCAGGCAGCAGATGCTCACGCCGCTGTTGCCCACCTTGCCATAGATGTCCGGACGGCGGCCGGGATCGTGGCCGTAGAGCGTGACGCTATCGAACGCGGTGCTGAGACGCTTGGCGGGCAGGCCCTGGCTCACGTAGTGGAAACGCTTGTTCGTGCGCTCGGGACCGCCTTCACCAGCGAACATGCGCGCGGGGTCCTCGCCGGTGCGCTTGAAGGGATAGATGCCGGCGGTATAGGGGAAGAAGCCGGGCGTGTTCTCTTGCATGGCCCAGCGCACCTTGTCGCCCCAGCTGCGGAACTTCGGCAGCGCCACTTTCGGGATCTTCAGATGTGAAAGACTCTCGGTGTGGTTCGGCACCTTGATCTCCTTACCCCGTACAGTGTACGTGTAGAACTCGCCGCTGTACTTCTCCTCTTCGGTTTTCCAGCCCGTGAGCATGGACCAGAGGTGGGGGTCGAGGTCTTTGCGGAGTTCTTCGAATTTGGTAACGAGGGCCTTTAGCTCCTGGCTACTGGCTGCTGGCTGCTTGTCGGCCTCGCCGGGAGCAGACAGGGGCCAGGAGCCAGAGGCCAGCGGCGCATTCAGCAGATCCGGTCCCCCGAAGGTGATGATCGCGGAGTGCAACCCATACAGTTGATCTGCGATACCGGCCTGCTTCTCAACACGCGCATCGTAGCGTCGGTTGTTCTCACTGATCTCGCTGAGGTAGCGGCTCTTCGCGGGAGGGATGATCCAGACCTTCTCGCTCATCTCGTCGTGTGCGTGGAAGGTGCTGTGGAAGTCGACGCCGGTCTTCTTCTTGATCGTCTCCATCAACCGCACATACAGATTGTTGGTGCCGGGATCGTTGAACTGGCTGGCGATGGTGCCCACCACGGGCAGTGTGTCATCGTCGGCGTCCCACAACTGGTGGTTACGCTTGTACTGCTTCTTCACGTCGCGCACGGCATCCTGCGCCCCGCGCTTGTCGAACTTGTTGATCGCCACCACATCGGCGAAGTCGAGCATGTCGATCTTCTCCAGCTGCGTGGCCGCGCCGAACTCCGGCGTCATGATGTACAGGCTGACGTCGCTGTGATCCAGGATCTCCGTATCGCTCTGGCCGATGCCGCTCGTCTCCAGCACGATCAGGTCGAAGCCCGCGGCCTTCAGAATGCTCACGGCCTCCTTCACGTGCTTGCTCAGGGCGAGGTTGCTCTGGCGCGTGGCGAGGCTTCGCATGTACACGCGCTCCCCGCGGATGCTGTTCATGCGGATGCGATCGCCCAGCAGCGCGCCGCCGGTCTTGCGCTTGCTCGGGTCAACAGAGATGACACCGATGGTCTTCGTGGGCTGATCCAAAATGAACCGACGGATCAGCTCATCCACCATGCTGCTCTTGCCCGCACCGCCCGTGCCCGTGATGCCCAACACCGGCGCCTTGCTGGCTTCGGCCTTCTTGTGGATCTCGTTGGCGATGGTGGCGAACACCTCCGGATGGTTCTCCGCCGTGCTGATCAACTTGGCGATGGCCGGCCAGTTCTGCGGGCTAAGCTTCTTCGCCTCGCCATTGACCTTGTCGCTCAGGTCGAAGTCGGCCTTTTCGAGCATGTCGTTGATCATGCCCTGCAGGCCCATCGCACGACCATCATCCGGGTGATACAGCCGCGTGATGCCGTAGGCGTGCAGCTCCTTGATCTCCTCGGGGAGTATGGTCCCGCCGCCGCCGCCGAAGATCTTGATGTGACCCGCGCCCTTCTCCTTCAGCAGGTCGTGCATGTACTTGAAGTACTCGGTGTGCCCGCCCTGGTAGCTGGTCATCGCGATGGCGTGCGCATCCTCCTGGATCGCGGTGTTCACCACATCCTCCACGCTGCGGTCGTGCCCCAAGTGGATCACCTCGGCGCCGGTGCTCTGGATGATGCGCCGCATGATGTTGATGGCGGCATCGTGGCCGTCGAAGAGGCTGGCGGCTGTGACGACGCGGATCTTGTTCTTGGGCTGGTAGGGGGTGGCTTGGACGAAGGACATGGCGCGAAAATACCGGTCATGGGGCTAAGGAAGGTGCACGAAGCACTTCGGCGGCTCTCAGAGCAAGCAGAAGTTCAATGATCTGGCGAAGTCAATGGACCGGGATCCTGAGTACAAAACCCCTTATTCCACTATGATCTTCCCACCTCCCAAATAGTTCCCACTAGCCCAAAGACCCAAATAATAGACACCTGCAGTTCTCGGCATATCTACTGTCGATCTTGAGCCATACGGGACGAACAACTCTTCACCGACCTCACGGCCCAAAGCATCAATTAGCACTATGCGCAAGGGACCTCTCCCCGCCAGTTGATCATCCAGCGTGACAGTTACAACACCCCCTAGCGGAGCGGGATTCGGGTATGCTTGTAAGGGACTGAATGATAGTTCATCATGTCCGAAAATCAGCCCTGCGAAATGGTCGTTTCCACCGAGCACCCGCGCAAGACGACTACGCCGCGCTTCATCATATCTTATGAAGTGACCAGCGATGAGATAGTCACCACTAGCCAGCAACTCCATGTCCTGAACCATGTTATCCGCACCATTCCCTGGAGTGAATAGCGTGTCCCGATCTCCATCCGGGTTCAATCGAGCAAGACAGGAACTCGGGAAACCATCATAGGTCTGGAAATTCCCGCCAACTAGGATCTTCCCATCGGGCTGATGGATGATCGAGTGAACCGTGTTACTTCCAGACCCTTGACCGCCAATACCCTCTCCAGGATCAAAGCTCACATCAAGACTACCGTCCGCGTTCAGTCGGGCGATCCCGTTCCGTGACATGCCATTCACATTCTGAAAATAACCACCGATCAGGATCTTACCATCAGGTTGTACAACACCCTTCATCACAATGCCATCCGGGCCGACCCCGGGGTCGAAACCAGGGTCCAGAGTACCATCTGAATTAAGCCGAGCAATACGATTACGCGGGGTTCCTCCGACGGTCGTGAAATAGCCCATGACCACCACCTTGCCATCGGGTTGCCAAAAATGCCAACGTATGGCAGATGAAATTTCAACTGGATCGAATGATGGATCAACAGCACCATCAGGGGTCAACAATACCGATCTGCTTCTACCAACCCCATTAAAACTGGTGAATGACCCAGAAAGAAGTATCCGACCATCGGTTCGTACTGATACACAGTAAACCTGGTCGCTTGCCCCTGTTCCTGTCTGGAACGTGGTATCAAGGCTGCCATTCACGTTAATTCGAGCGACCCTGCCGCAGGGCATATTATCGTAGCTGGTGAATATCCCTACAATGACGGCCTTGTCATCTGATTGAATGGAAAGGTCCCTCACGACACTATTCGCACCCATTCCCGGGTCGAAGCTTGGGTCCAGACTACCATTTTCTTCGATCAGTGCAATACGATTCCTAGGCAAATCACCGTACGCCGTAAATTCTCCGGCTATCAGAATACGGTTGTCGGACAGTACCTCGACCCCCACTATTTCGTCGACGGCGCCACCCACTGGGTTGAATTCCCAGTCCAAACTACCATCGGTCTCCAGCCTGGTGATGCCATTGCGCACGTAACCGTCGAAATTGTTCATTGCCCCACCGATCAGCACTTTTCCATCTGGCTGAAGGGAAACGGAGAATAGTTGATCGCTGGCCCCGCTCAACTGGTCGAACGACGCGTCCACACTTCCATCTGAATTCAAACTCGCGACCATGCTACGTGGGATGCCTGAGCAACTCGTGAAATCCCCGACGATAAGGACCTTACCAGCAGTATCGACAGCGAGATCTTCTACCGTTCCGTTCGGACCATTTTCAGTGTTGAAACTGTCATCCGAACTGCCGTCCGAATTCAGGCGAACGATCCTGTTACATGCGCTTCCATTGAACTCGGTGAACGCTCCTCCTACCAAGATGTCACCATCAGGAAGTAAGACCAAACTGGTAACGCGCGCATTTGCACCCTCCCCAGGGTCAAAACTCGGATCGAGGGTCCCATCAGCATTTAAACGGGCGATACAGCTACGAGACACACCTCCATACGTGGAAAAATTGCCTGCGATCAGGATACGATCATCGGGCAATACCTCTATTGCAGATATTATACGAAACTCGTACGGCACACTGAAGCCAGGATCAAACGTTCCGTTGCTCAGAATGCGAACAAGACCTTCTCTTGGTGATCCGTTGTAATAACTGAAGGATCCACCGACCAAGATCTTGCCATCGGACTGACACTTCAGTACATGTGTTACACCACCAGCGTTAATTAGACTATTGAATAGATCACCGATAGTGAACGAGGGATCAAGAGTCCCTTCGGAACTATGTCGTACTACCCCATACGAATTATACCCGCCTGAAAGCACCTTGCCATCCGGCTGAATTTCCAGTGCATTGCGCGACCCGTAGGATAATATGGGCCCCGCATCGAAGGACAGGTCCAAAGTACCGTCTTCATGAAGCCTCGCTAGTCTCTCACGCTCTATACCATTGTAAGATACAAACCACCCAGCAACGATCACCTTACCATCTGGCTGCAAAGCCACGTCGAACACTGTACCGGTACCGTGGGACAAGTAGCCCGGATCATCTGGATTGAATGTCGGATCATTCGCCCCGGGTTGGCCAAAAGCCAGATAGGGCAACACGCAGATAGTGAGTATCACCCATCGTAACATCTCCTCATAGGTATTAACCGATCACAGCTATCCCTTCAAATATAGTCAAGGTTCAACGCTTCGCTAATCCGATCCACCCAAATCCCGATCTTGCATTCATGCGTTCCGTTCTTGCCTCCCTCCTGCTCCTTCTATCCCTCATCGGCTCGGCCCAACAACGTAAAGTGCTCATCATCGGCATCGACGGCTGTCGGGGCGATGCCCTGCAAGCTGCCAATGCCCCACACCTGGACAGCCTGGCCGCTGCAGGTTTCCGCACATACGAGGGCATCACCCAACCTCCCACCTGGAGCGCCACGGGCTGGAGCACCATGCTCACCGGCGTGTGGGAACAGAAACACAAGGCCGTGGACAATTCGTTCACGAACAACCAGTTCGCCACCTGGCCGCATTTCTTCGCAAGGCTCAAGAGCGTGGATCCCACGCTGAGCCTGCACAGCATTGTGCATTGGGGCCCGATCAATTCACAGATCACCACCCAGGCCGACCAGGAACTGACGCTGTCCACAGACCAGGCGGTGGCCGATGCGGCGGTGAGCCTGTTGCAGAACGGCGACCCCGACGTGCTGTTCCTGCACTTCGATGATGTGGACCACGCCGGTCATGACTACGGTTTCTCCCCTTCGGTGGCCAATTACATCACGGCGATCGAAGTGGTGGACCAGCAACTGGGTCCGGTGCTGGAGGCGGTGAAACAACGGCCCGCCGATGAACAGTGGATGGTGCTGGTGAGCACCGACCACGGCGGCAATGGCCCCAGCGGTCATGGCGGCATCAGCTTCGTGGAGCAACGCATCTTCACCCTGGCAAGCGGACCAGGCATCTCGCCAGAGGAACGCGCCGCCCACCGCGATACCATCGTGGCACCGACATCCATCGCGTTCGCGGCGGGTCGGCATGTGCGGGTGGCCGACCCGGCACCCTTCCAGTTCGGCAGCGCACAGGACTTCACCTTGGAATGCCGCGTGAAGATGCCGACCTCTTGGGCCGGTGATCCGGTCTTCCTAGGGAACAAGAACTGGAACAGTGGGGTGAACCCGGGCTTCGTGCTCAGCACTACCGGTAGTGGCTTCAATTGGAAGTTCAACATCGGCGACGGTGCCGACCGCGTGGACCTGAGCGGACTGCCGATCAACGACGACCAGTGGCACCATATCGCGGTGACCTGCGACCGCGACGGGGAAGCACGCATCTTCCAGGACGGCCTCCTGCTGCGTTCGGC
>JBGTAJ010000295.1:0-5529 GCA_041749915.1 Flavobacteriales bacterium | reverse complement strand
CGGCGGCATCTGGCGGCTGGATACCGCGGCGGGCAAGGCCGTTCCGATGTCGGAGGGTCTGCGCTCCCTGCGCGTGAACAGCCTGGTGCGCCTTCCCGACCAAAGCCTGCTGGCCGCCACGGACAGTGGCCTCGCGGTGCTGGATGGATCGCGCTGGCGCATGCTCCCCGTGAACGCCGAGCTACCCGGCCTTCGGGTGCTCTCCCTCTTCGCCGACAGCTTGGGTGTGCTGGTGGGCACCAGCGAAGGCTACCTGGAACTGGACAATGATCTGCATCCACTGCCCATCGCGCAGCGCTTCACCGGATACCAACCGCTGACCCTGCCGCACCCCGTGGTGCTGGCCATCCTGCGCGGCACGCAGGACGACCTGTGGTTGGGCACGCCCGCAGGCCTTGTGCACTTCACCCGCCACGGCGGCACACCCCGTATAACCGTCATCGCCGAGGCCAACGGGCTGGGCCACGACCTGGTGCGCTGCATCCACCAGGACCGCAGCGGTGGCATCTGGGCGGGCACCGGCTTCGGGGGCTTGAGCAAGTTCACCAGCGATGCCTTCATCTACTTCAACGAGCGCGACGGACTGCCCTCGCGCATCGTCAGTGGCATCCTGCGCACGGCGGACGGCCTGATCTACATGGCGACCATGGGCGGGGGGCTGGCCATGTGGGACGGCGTGGAACTGCACACCTACGGCCGTGCGGAGGGACTGCCCTCGCTCTTCGTCACCTGCCTGGCGGAAGATGAAGAAGGATACCTGCTCCTGGGCACCGCGCTCCATGGCATGCACCGGCTGCGGGGCGAACGCATCGAACCTGTGCTGAGCGTGGGCGTTCTGGATACGGACCGCATCCATGCCATCCGTCGCGATGCCGAGGGTCGCATCTGGGTGGGCACGGCCAGTGGACTGCACCTCGACCCGGGCAGCGGGAAGTACCAGCTCATCGGCAGTGGACAGCGCGCCGTGCACGCCCTGCTGCCCACTCCGGACACCCTCTGGATGGCCACGGACAGCGGGCTCTACGTGGTGCCGCTGCGTGCCGGAACTATGGTGGCCCAGCCCCACCGCGTCATGCCCGCCGTATCCGCCATCTCCTTGACACGCGACAGCAATGGCAGCCTGTGGGTGGGCACCGCGGCGGACGGGCTCTACCGGGTGCAGGGCACACGGGTGCAGCAGTTCGGGCTTGCGGATGGGCTGCAAAGCCTGACCGTTGAACAGGTGGTGCTGGACGCGTACGAGAACCTCTGGCTGGGCACACGGCGCGGCATCCATCACCTGGAGCTCGACGTCCTGCAGGAACAAGTGCTGGACATCACGGCTTATGGTCCGGACGATGGCTTCATCGGCATCGAGAGCATCCGCAATGCTGCGCTGCTCGACGCGGACAGCACGCTGTGGTTCGGCACCGTGCGCGGCGCCATGCGCTTCGATCCGCGCAAGGTCGTCGCCGATCCGCGTGAGCCCTTGGTGCACCTCACGGAACTGCAGCTCTTCTACGAACGTCCGGACTGGACACCCTGGTGCCAGGGCATGGAACGCAACGGACTGCCAGCCGACCTGGAGCTTCCGTACAACAAGAACCACCTCACCTTCACCTTCACCGGCATCTCCCTGGCCTATCCGGAGAAGGTGCGCTACCGTTGGATCCTCGAAGGGTATGATCCGGACTGGTCGCCCATCACCGCCACGCAGCGTGTAACCTACAGCAACATCCCGCCGGGCACCTACACCTTCCGTGTGATGGCGCGCAACGCCAGCGGCATCTGGAACGAACATCCGGTGTCCTACGCCTTCACCATCGCACCACCGTTCTGGGAGACCACCACCTTCCGCGTGGCCGGTGGTGCCGGCGCCTTCCTGCTGCTCTTCGGTTTCGTGCGGATCCGTGAGCGTAACCTGCGCCGCGACCGCGAACGGCTGGAAGCCACCGTGGTCCGCCGCACCGCTGAACTGGCCTCCGAGAAGGACCGCAGCGATGCCCTCCTGCTCAACATCCTGCCCGCCAGTACTGCGGAAGAGCTCAAGACCAAGGGCCGCGCCGATGCCCGGCGCTACGAACACTGCACCGTGCTCTTCAGCGATTTCAAAGGCTTCACCAGCTTCAGCAGCCGCATGGACAGCGACACACTGGTGGCTGAACTGGATCACTATTTCCGGCTCTTCGACCAGCTCTGTGAGGAACATGGCATCGAGAAGATCAAGACCATCGGCGATGCCTACATGTGTGCCGCCGGCATCCCCGAACCCAGCGCCACCCACGCGTTGAACGCGGTGCTCATGGCCCTGGGCATGTTGCGCGCCGTGGCCCGGAGCAATGCCGAGCGCGAGGCCAAGGGTTTGCAGACCTGGCCTGTTCGCATCGGCCTGCACAGCGGTCCCGTGGTGGCCGGGGTGGTGGGCCAGAAGAAGTTCGCCTATGACATCTGGGGCGATACCGTGAACCTTGCCAGCCGCATGGAGAGCAACGGCGAGGCCGGGCACCTCAACATCAGCGGACCGGTGTACGCACAGGTGATGGACTACGTGGAAACGGTGCCCCGCGGACCCATCCAGGTGAAGGGCAAGGGCCAGGTGCAGATGTATTTCGCACTGCGCCTGAAGCCGGAGTGGAGCGCCGATGCGGAAGGGCTCATCGCGAACGAGGCCCTGCTGGCACGGTGCACGCGTTGAAGCGCCGCACTGTAAACGCCTAGAGGCGCTTGAAGATCAGATCGAAGAAGGGGCGGTCCACGTGGATCTCCTCCAGCACCCCTTGGCGGTACACATAGTCGTTCACCTTGTCATTGGGCAGGGTCAGCCGGTAACGGCCGCCGCCCAGCGGCACCAAGGGGCAATCGCGCAACACGCTCTCCACATAGATGCTGCGCTGGCCGATGGGCTCCTCGTAGTACATGCGGGCGGTGCTCCACGCATTGGTGCAGGGCACCGCCACCTGTTCCCGTGGATGCACGAAGCCCTGCACCCGACCAAGGTCCGTGCGCAGGCTGCTGCTGTCGCGCACCGAATCGTTCACACGCACACTGCTGTGGCAGGCGGTGAGCTGTGACCCCGCATACTCCGTACGCATCATGGTGCGCACCACCTGGGTCCAGATCACGTCCACCTCGGAAATGGAGTTCATCGAATAGATCGTCCGTGGGCCGATGGTCGTGCGGTTCACGGTCACCTCACCCACCACCTCGTCGTTCACCCAGATGGCGAAGGTGCCCGGCTGGGCATGGATCGTCTGAGCAACGAAGGCCAGGAGCACGGGTAACGTGCGCAACACGGAACGGCAGCGGGAGGCCATAGGGAGCAAGTTACGCTGAACGGCACCCAGTGCCGACGGCCCGGCGACGAAGCTCCAACACAGGACGGTGAACTACCTAACGTTGCCAGTTGAAGGTGGCGTTCTTCACGGGCCACGCCCTTCCACTGGCATCCCGCACCTCGGCCTCTATCGTAAAGGTCGCATTCGCTGGGAGCTTCCCGATCGCGCTGCGCATGGCTTTGGTCAGTTCGGGACCTTTCGCCGCCAAGGTGCAGGGTTGGGCGTTACAGTCCAAGATGGTGATGGTGAAGGCCACTACGCGCGCATCGGCCACGCAGCCGTGCAGGCCCAGTGTGGCGGTCTTGGCAAGGTCGGCCGCATGCAGCCCACCACCTTGTTTACCGGCCAGGTGTATCGCGGGCGGACCGCCCGGAGCTTCACTGAGCGTAACCGGGTGGAGCGCCGCAGCCACTGCGGGAAGACCAAGGATGGCGGCCAATGCGGCCAGAAGAAGGGCGGTACGGAGGTTCATCGTGATGTGGTTTGATCTCCACCCCACAATGCACGGCCTGCACAGCCGTAACGCTGCGGACCTCAGCTCAACCCGCTGATCATGCCGTTCGAATCGATGTCCATGCCTTCTGCCGCGGGCACTTCGGGCAGGCCGGGCATGCGCATGATCTCGCCGCAGATGGGCACCACGAAACCGGCGCCGGCACTGATCTCGATGTCGCGGACCGCGATGCGGAAACCGGTGGGTGCGGCGCGCAGGGCCTTGTCGTCGCTGAAGCTGTACTGTGTCTTGGCCATGCAGATGGGCACCTTGTTCAGGCCCAGCTTGTCGATGCGGCGCAGGGCGGTCTCGGCATCAGCGCTGTAGTCCACGCCATCGGCGCGGTAGATCTCGCGGGCGATGGTGGCGATCTTCTCCTTGATGGACAGGTCGAGTGAGTAGAGCGGCTTGAAGTTGCTCTTGCCTGCCTCGGCCACGCGCACCACGGCCTGGGCCAGGTCCGTCATGCCGGCACCGCCTTTCGCGAAGCCTTGGGCGAGCACCGCTTCGGCACCGCGCTCGGCGCAATAGGCTTTGATCATCGCGATCTCCTCCTCGGTGTCCGTGGGGAACTGGTTGATGGCCACCACGGCCTGCACGCCGAACTTGGCGATGTTCTCGATGTGGCGACCGAGGTTGGCGAGGCCCGCCTTGATGCGGTCGGGCGCGGCGGTGTTCACGTCCTTCACATCGGCACCACCGTGGTAACGCAGGGCGCGCACCGTGGCCACGATGACGGCGGCGCTCGGTTTCAGGCCTGCCGCGCGGCACTTGATGTCGAAGAACTTCTCCGCGCCGAGGTCGGCACCGAAGCCCGCTTCCGTCACCACATAGTCACCGAGGCTCAGGCCCATCTTGGTGGCCAGCACGCTGTTCACACCCTGCGCTATGTTCGCGAAGGGACCTCCGTGCAGGATCGCCGGGTTGTTCTCCAAGGTCTGCACCAGGTTGGGCATGATGGCCTGCTTCAGCAGCAGCGCCATGGCCCCTTGTGCGTTCAGGTCGCGGGCATACACCGGCGTGCGGTCGAAACGCTGGCCCACGTAGATGTTGCCGAAGCGCGTCTTCAGGTCGTCGATGTCGGTGGCGAGGCAGAGGATGGCCATCACCTCGCTGGCGGGTGTGATGTTGAAACCGTCCTGCCGCGGAATGCCGTTGCCGGTGCCGCCGAGGCCAATGGTGATGTCGCGCAGCGCGCGGTCGTTCATGTCCATCACCCGCTTCCACGCGATGGTGCGCGGGTCGATGTTCAGCGTGCGCTTGCGGTTCTGCAGGTTGTTGTCGATCAGCGCGGACAGCAGGTTGTTCGCCTTCTCGATCGCCGCGAAATCTCCGGTGAAGTGCAGGTTGATGTCCTCCATGGGCACCACCTGCGCATAGCCGCCACCGGCCGCACCGCCCTTCATGCCGAACACCGGGCCGAGCGAGGGTTCGCGCAGCACCACGATGCTCTTCTTGCCGATCTTGTTCAGTCCTTCGTTCAGGCCGATGCTCGTAGTGGTCTTGCCTTCACCGGCGGGCGTGGGGCTCAGTGCCGTCACCAGGATCAGCTTGCTCTTCGCCGCCTTCGTGTCATCGATCAGGTTCAGCGGCAATTTGGCCTTGTTGCGGCCATAGGGTTCGATCACTTCCGGATCGATGCCCAGGTGGCGGGCGATGTCGGCGATGGGCTTCAGTTGCGCTTTCTGCGCGATCTCGAGGTCGGAGGGGAAGGACATGTGC
>JBGTAJ010000294.1:0-5571 GCA_041749915.1 Flavobacteriales bacterium | reverse complement strand
ACTCCTGCCCCACCTGCGCCAGCACGTCCACCACGATGCCCAGGGCCTTTACGAACTGCTCCTCGGCGGTGATGTCGCTGTTGTCGATCTCCACGGCGTCGTGCGCCTTGACCAAGGGGTCGGCGGCGCGTTTGGTGTCGTCCTCGTCGCGGCGCTCGATGTTCTCCAGCACACTCGCGTAGTCCACCTCCACGCCCTTTGACCTCAGTTCGTGGTAACGGCGCTTGGCGCGTACATCCGGGCGGGCCGTCATGTAGAGCTTCACCTCGGCATCGGGGAACACGACGGTGCCGATGTCGCGGCCGTCCATCACCACCCCTTTCTCCAGACCGAAGGCCTGTTGCAGCTTCACAAGCTTGGCGCGCACCTCGGGCACCGGGCTCACGAGGGTGACGTAGCGGCTCACCTCCATGCCGCGGATCTTGCTCTCCACGTTGCGCCCGTTGAGCCAGGTCTCGCTCTTCCCGGTCATGGGGTCGTGCTGGAAGCGGATGTCCAGACCATCCAATACCTGCATCAGTCCTTCGCGGTCCAGTTTGCCATCGTGCGCCAGGCCGTTCTCGATGACGTACAGGGCCACTGCGCGGTACATGGCGCCGCTGTCGATGTAGGTGTAGCCCAGGTGACCGGCCAATTGTTTGGCCAGGGTGCTCTTCCCGCAGGAGGAGAAGCCGTCGATGGCGATGGTGATGCGGTTCACGGGGAGGAGCTACAGCCGCGAAGGTAGGCCTCGCAACGCTGCCGATGGCCCCGGGTCAGCCCTTCCGGAAATCCGCGAAGCGGGCCGCGAGGGTGATGGTGTTGGAGATCCCCGCCAGGTTGATCTGCGAATAGCCGTAGCTGATGTGGAACTTGCTCACGCGAAGGCCCACACCGAAGCTCAGGCCCGTGATCGCGGGCTTGTCGGGGAGCACCATCTCCTGCCGGCGCCGGAAGTTGTAGCCCAGTCGCAGCATGAAGTTCTCGCTGAGCAGGATCTCGGCGCTGGGGACGAGGTGCAGGAAGACCTTCTCAGCCGAGCTGACCTTGTCCTCGATCACCTCACCGGTCGTGGGGTCGATGTCCACCGTGGCGTTCGGGTCATCGTAGGTCAGGTCCCACTGCTGCAGCTGTTCCATCATCAGCCCCAAACGAAAGGGGGCATGCTTGAACTTGTAGGTGACGCCCAGTTGGGCCTGGAAAGGAAGCTTCTCACGCTGATCCGTGAAAGTGGAGGTCTGGTAGCCGATGTTGCGCAACATGGCAGCGACCGTCAGCCCCAGTTTGCGCTTCACGAAGACGCCTCCGATATCCACGGCCCAGGCGGTGGAATTGTAGTTCTCGAGACTGCTGGTGATGAACTTCACGTTCGCCCCCACACTGAACAGGCTGTCGATGGCCCTGCCGGCCCCGACCTGGATGACGTACTCCCCGGCGCTGAACTGTCCGAGCTCCGCGCCGGTCTCGTCCCGACGGGTGAAATCCCCGTAATCCACGTACTGCACGGTGCCGGAGAAAGTGGTCTTGAGGCTGTCGCAGTGATGCCCGTAGGCCGCGTACCCGATGTTGATGCCCTCGAAATAGGGCAGGTAGCTCAGCGCCACCTGGCTGCCCATATCGGCGTTCAACAGCGCGGGATTGAAGATCCCGAGGTTGATGTCGTTGTCCTTGACCGCGATGTAGTTCCCACCCAACGCCGAGGCGCGGGCCGAACTGGGGATATCCAGGATGCGGAACGCTTCACTGCCGCCCAGCTGGGCCGTGGCCCAGGGAGCGATGAGCGCCAGGATGAGGGTGGGTATCGGACGGTGCATACGGGGTGGGAACGAAGATAGGGGGCGACTATTGTACGGCGGTGAACAGGGGCGTCAATGAGCCTGTTGCCACAGCAGCGAGCCGTCGCCGTAGCTCAGGAAGCGGTACCCACGGTCCAGGGCATGCTGGTAGACCCTGCGCCAGTGCTCGCCGATGAAGGCGGCCACCAGCAGGAGCAATGTGCTCTGTGGCTGGTGGAAATTGGTGATCAGGCCGGTCGCAAAACGGAACCTGTACCCCGGTGCGATGAGCAGGCGGGTGCCGCCGACGAGTTGCTGGTCCGGCATCCCCGTGACCTGTTCGATCACCGCCCGCAAGGCCTCCCGCGCATCGGGGAGTGCTTCCTGGGGCTGTTCATAGGGCTGCCATTGATGCACATCGATCTCCTCTCCCGCCGTTCCGCGGATCAGCGCCACACCATGCCAGTAGATGCTCTCGAGCGTGCGCATGGCGGTGGTGCCCACCGCCACCACCGGTCCCTTGTCCAGGTGGGCCAACAGGGTCCGCAACGTGGCCAGCGGAATGCGGAGCTGCTCCCGGTGCATGTCGTGATCGGCCATGCGGTCGGACTTCACCGGCAGGAAGGTCCCCGCACCGACATGGAGCGTGAGGCTGGTGCGGGCCACCCCCTTTTCAGCGAGCGCGCCCAGCAGCTCGGGGGTGAAATGCAGGCTGGCCGTGGGCGCAGCCACCGAGCCATCATGGCGGGCAAAGACGGTGTTGTACCGCACTTTGTCGGCGGTTTCATCGGCCCGTTTCATGTAGGGAGGCAGGGGCACATGGCCCACGTCCTCGAGCACCTCGGCGAAGGTCATTTCGGGCGGTGTCCAGCTGAAGCGGATCAGCTCGGCCTCCTCGCGTTCCACATGCAACACCACGCGTTCGCCGCGCAGGGTAAGCACCTCTCCCGCCTTCCAGCGCTTGGCGTTGCCTACAAATCCTTTCCAGCGACCGGTGCCCTTTTCCCGGAAGGCCTCTTCGACGGGGCGCGCCTCCGCGGGCTCGAGGCATAGGACCTCGATTCGGGCTCCGCTTTCCCGGTGGAACACGAGCCGCGCATTGATCACGCGGGTATCGTTGAGCACCATCAGGGCATTGGCCGGCAGCAGGCCCACCAGGTCGCGGAAATGATGGTCGGTCACTGCGCCATCGTGGAACTCGAGCAGCCGGCTTGAATCCCGGTCGACCAGGGGCTGTTGGGCGATCTGTTCCTCCGGCAGCGCATAGGTCATGTCGGCGATCGAAATTCCACGGGGATCCATGGCGCGAAGATCGGACGTGCCGATGATCCCATTAGCGGGGGCCCATGGAGCGTTCGATCATTGTTTGATGCAGCGCAACGCACCCGATGCACTGCCCCGCAGTTGCACCCCGTACATGCCGGGAGCCAGATCGCCCAGGTCCAGGGTGATCGTTCCGCCCTGCGGCACACGCTGCTGCTGCAACACACGCCCAGTCATGTCGACCAGCTCCAGCCAGGCATCCGCTGCCGGGACCCGCAGCTGCACGAAGACCTGGTCGGTGGCCGGATTGGGCCACAGGGCGAGGACATCCCCGATCTGCTCATCGATGCCGGTCAGGCCCAGTGCCTCGATCACCGCGTGGTAGGCGTTGACCTTTCCCTGCCCCCAGCGCACGCTGCCCTCCGGTGGAATGACCCCGGTGAAGTTGTCCCTGCGGGCGGTGGTCAGCAGGATCTCCTTGACGTCAGCGGCGGAAAGCGTGGGCTCGGCCTCCAGTATCAGGGCCGCGATGCCTGTGACCGCCGGGGCCGCCATGCTGGTTCCCGAGAAACGGGCAAAGGGGTACGAGCGGCCCTGGAAAGTGAGGGCCCCCACTGAACTGTAGGAGTTGTCGGTGAAGGAGCTGATGGAGGAGGCGACGTTCACACCCGGAGCGGCGATGTCCGGTTTGCGACGCTCATCCAGCGTGGGGCCGTAGGAGCTGAAGGTGGCGATGGCGCCTCCCGTGGGCGATCCGCCGGGCGGAGTGTACTCGCCGGTGTAGGCCGCCACTGTGACAAGGCTTTCGGTGCAGGCCGGCTCACTGATCCCGTAGTTCTTGTCACCGTTCACCCAGCCGGTCTGCGCTGCGCTGAAGGTCTGCCCCCAGTTGCCCACATCGTTGGTGAGCTCGGTGACGTTCCAGAAGTGCACGATGCCCGACGGGGCCGTGGCCTTCAGGGCGATCTTGAGCTGGCTGCTCCGGTTCTTCACCCGCAAACGGAAGTGCGGACGCCCGTTCAGGGGGTGCGCCGCATCGCAGGTCAGGTTGAAGTACACGGTGTCCGCGCCCTGCACCATGAAGGAATCGAGGTAGGCCTCCTGCGTGGTGGTGCTGTACCAGGGCGTCTCCTGCAGGGTGTTGTTCGAATTGTTCGTGATGAGGAAACCCGCCGTGATGCTCTGGCCGGGCTCGCCCCACATGCTGATGCTCTGTCCCCACATCTTCGGATGGGCGCTGTAGGGATAGAACTGGATGCGCGACCGCAGCGTGTCGCCGGCGAAGGTGCGTTTGATGTGGAAGTTCACGTCGCCATTGTTGCCACCGGAGTTCACGAAGACCACGCCCTCCTCGGACCAGGTGTCGATGGCCTGGCTCACGAGCGAGTTGCCATCCAGCGTGCCCATGTGATAAAGACCCCAGCTCATGTTCATCACCAGGCGCTTGCCATCCTGATCGGCGATGGCCTTCATCCAGGCGAAGGCATCGAGCACAGCGGCCGCATCCACCAGGAAGGTGCAGAAAAGGAACTGCGACCCGAAGGCCACTCCGCGATACGGCAGGCCCGCCCCACTTCCCCCGGCGATGCCCGCCACGTGGCTGCCATGGGTGGCATAGCTGTAGATGTTCGCGGTGTCCGCCTGAACGGCCAGCAGGTCCTCGGTGGTGGTGAACACCGATCCATAGCCATAGGCTGTCGGTGCCGGACCGGCCTGCCGGTAATGGTCCCATGCGGCACGCACACGCGAGGTGGTGAGCAGGGTATCGTAGAACATCGGGTGGGTATAGTCGAAGCCCCAGTCGGTGATGCCGATCAACACATCCTCACCGGTGTATGCCTGTGGCAGGTTGATGCCCCGGTGCACACTATCGGCCCGGACGGCCTTGACCAGCCGGTCCAAGTCGGGCTTCACCTTGCCGGCGAGTTCGGCGTAGGTGAGGCAGCCCAGTTGCTGCAGGCGATCCAAATGGTTGATGTCGATCCGGAAGGAGCGTACCGCGCCCACCCGAGCTCCCCAGAGCACCTCTTCTCCTTCCAGCGCACAGGCCCCTTCCTCCTCCCGGCCCAGAAAGCCGACCATGCAGCGCCCGTGCATATAGGCCGTGGGATATCGGCCCTGGGTCAGTTCCGTGATCTTGAGCGGGTCCTGCTCCTGACGCGCGAGGGTCTGTAAATACAGGAGATCGGCGCTGGTGGTGGCAGGGATGGCCGGCTGGGCATGCGCAAGCGCTGCGGAGAGAACGGCGAAGGTGGCGATCAGTTGACGCATGGGCGGGAAAGGATGGCGGAAGGTACACAGCGGATCCACCATCACCTATCTTCACGATATGGGATACATGGGCTTCGGCATGCGGAAGGAGAACTACACCCGACGCCCGGTCAAGCGATTCCTGCTGTGGAAAGAGCGTTTGCCGAAAGGACCGTCACGACCCACGGAGGAGTTCCCCACTTCCCAACAGGCTGCGGATCCGTCCTACAGCTACAAGGACGTACGTCGCTGGCATTACTCGGACTTCATACCTGGAACGAGCCCGAGGGTCTGGGCGGTCATC
>JBGTAJ010000293.1:0-11373 GCA_041749915.1 Flavobacteriales bacterium | reverse complement strand
CTGAGGCATCCCCTCGGACCATCGTTCGTCATCATCATGTAGCAAGCGATCGCACATCGGAAAACCAGACCCGGCCATGAAGACCCCATCCATCCCCGTGGTGCGACCAACCACCCAAGTGTTGTTCCACCGGTCCGAAGGGAAGACCGCTGCCCGGCTTGCCTGGATGGTCCGTTCCCTGGCCGTGCTCATCGTGCTCTTCACGGCGCGACCGGCGCTGGCACAATGCACCGGACCAGCAGTGATCACGTTCACCGGACAATCTGTTATCGGATCCAGTACCATCACCAACGTCACACCCTCGACCGCAGGACTATCTGTGGGAATGCCGTTGACCGGCCCGGGCATTCCAGCTGGCACTGTGATCACCAGCATCGTCAACTCAACCGCGTTCACGATGAGCAGCAACGCCACCTCGAGCGGAACCGTCATCTTCGTGATCCAACTGACCACCTTGGTACCCGATGATGATTGGGAACCCGCCACGGTGCCGAATGAGCCACCGTATCCCTTCAACTTCCCACCCACCACTGCCGAGTTCTGCGAGGTTTGCCCTTCCCAATTCACCGTGGACATCTGCGGCAACGAGTACGCACAGATGTATATGTGCGCAGGCAACCTCTACACGATCGGCATGTGTGGATTGACGGCACTGTGGAACTCCACCATCAGCATCACGGGCGGCACCTTGGAATTCGAGGCAACGGACGGCTCCGTCACCTTCGATGATGATGGCTGCGGAACAGCTGAGGGGCATGCCCAGTTGGCCTACGCGCCCGCCACCTCGGGCCTCCGCTTCATCCGTATCCTCACCAACGTGGGCGGCGACCCCTGCATCCCCAACTATCTGCTGTGCGGCACCCTGAGCATCTCCTGTTCGCCCACACCCACCTCGGTCTCCGAGATGGGTCTGCGCGCCATGGATGTCCTGCGGCCCAATCCCGCGCAGGACATCATCTCCCTGAAGACGAGCGACACGCAGGCCTACGGCTGGGAGCTGCTCGACCAACGTGGCACCGTGGTCCAACGCGGCCGCACCTCTGGTGATCTCCACCTTCCCGTGGCCGAGCTCTCTTCCGGGCTTTATCTCCTGCGCACCACCGCCGCCAACGGGCTTGTCCAGGAACACAAGTGGGTGAAGGAGTAGTTCTTCCAGGGTGACCTCCGGAAAGCCGCCACGGCGGATGGGAGCATACGATATGGGGCTATGGAACGGAACCAACTCGCCGCTTCCATGCCTAAGTTCGTTCCCGAACTACAGCCTCCCATGCGCATCTCCCTTCTGCACCGTGCACTATTGCTCTCTGCACTCATCACAAGCTCCACAGCATTGCATGCCCAGTGCGTTGGCGCCATCGACGGGCTCTCGCCCCTGCCGTCGAGCAATTGGACCGTGATCAATATGCCTGCATCATTGTCCGTGGACCGCACCGTGGCCACGGAGGCCGGCTCCACGACGATCGTGGTCACCGGCTGTTCCGGCACGCTGGTCGATGTGAACGCTCCGATCAGTGGCCCAGGCATCCCCTCGGGCGCCTTCATTACCGGTGGTTCCTGCCCCGAACTCACCATCAGTGCACCCGCCACGGCCACCGGTTCCAGCACAGTGACCTTCGTATTGCCAGCGTATGCGGAAAGTGCGCCTCCGGGCAATGCAGGAACACCGGCCGGAGTGAACTGCTCGCTCAGCCCGGCAAGCTTCCAGGCCTTTGTCTGTGCGGGCGAGTTCGTGACCTACTACATGTGCCCGAACAACGCGTACACCTTCTCGATGTGCTCCTCCATCTCATGGAACTCCAGCATTACCGTGACCAACGCGACAGGGACCACGGTTGCCAATGGTGCGGTGACCTTCGATGATGACGGCTGCGGCGAAGCGGATGGACATGCAACGCTGACCTTCATCCCTGCAGTGGCCGGCACGTACCGCATCCGGGTGCTCAGCGCGGACTGTACCGTGGACCCCGGGATCTGCGGGCGCCTCGACGTGGTGACCAACCCGGTCGTTGTGCCCGTGAACGACGAACCCACCGGGGCCACACCCCTGAGCGTGGGCACCGAATGCACCTGGACGGATGCCTCCCTCGCGAACGCCACCACCACCAGCGGCACCACGCCGAGCACGCCCACCAACTGCGGTCCCGCGCCCTGTTCGCCCGGCTCGGGACTCTTCGCCGGACGTGATGTCTGGTTCAGCGCCACCGTACCCCTCAGCGGCCGTATCGCTTTCCGCACCGAGATGCTGAACGGTAGCGACATGGCCATGGCCGCCTATGACGGTCCCCTCGACGACCTCTTCCAGCTCTTCGGCCCCACGTTCTGCAACAGCTGCAACGATGACCAGGCCGAAGGGGTCACGGCGCCCTACCTGGAATTCCCGGTGCTGCAGCCCGGCACCACGGTCTACGTCCGCGTGTGGCCCCGCAGCGGCAACCCCTTGTTCACGGACTTCCGCATCTGCGCCACCGAACCCGCACCGCCGGTGAACGATACGCCCTGCGCTGCGACCGAGCTCCCCGTGAACACCAGTTGCGAAGCCCTTGACCTGAACACCTTCTACGCCACCGCTGCCAGCGGCAACGTGAGCCTTTCACCCGCCACGCCCAGCTGCGCCGCCAACGGCACCCAGGACGTGTGGGTGCGTGTGGTGATGCCCGATGCCCCCGCGCTCTTCATCGAGACCACCTACGGAAGTCACACCGCGCTGGCGCTGAGCGCCTACACGCTCACCAGCGGTGACATCTGTGGCACGGGCACCCTTACCGAGCAGGCCTGCGCCGTGAGCGCCATGGGTGGGGCGGCACCATCACTGACACTGACCGGCACCGCTGGAACGATCTACTGGGTGCGCATCTGGGGCACCGAACTGCTGAACGGCACCTTCTCCATCTGTGCCCGACAGGCGACACCACCGGTGAACGATGATCCCTGTGGCGCATTGCCCCTGGAGCTCGCTTACGGTTGTCTGCCAACGGTCTATTCCTCGCTCTATGCGACACGCACACCGGTCACAGGGGCTACGGGCACCACCAGCATTCCCGACCCCGGCGAGCCCTGTGCCACCAACGACCCGCAGAACGACCTCTGGTTCACCGCGGTGGTACCGCCCAACGGTGAACTGCGCTTCGACATGGAGGAAAGTACGCTGACCGATGCGGCCATGGCCCTGTACACCGCGACCGGTGCATGCACCGAAGGCACGCTGTCCCTGACGCAATGGCCCGGTGCCGGAGGTTGCGCCACGAGCGGAAGTGAACAGGGCGACGCCATGCCTGCACTACAGGCCAGCGGACTGGAACCGGGCAGCACGGTATACCTGCGCGTGTGGCGCGAGAGCGGCCCCGAGGGTAATGTGCGGCTTTGCGCGGGTCGCACGGATGCGCCACTGGGAGCGTGCCGCTACAAGCTCGAACTGAGCGATGCTGCGAACGACGGCTGGGACGGTGCCGCACTGAGCGTGTGCGTCTATCTGCAAGGAGCGGGCGTACCCCTCTGCACGGCATACACGATCACCGGAGGTGCCGGTGAAGTGCTGATCGCCGCCGACCCGGGCGATGTGATCGAGCTCACCTTCGCGGACAACGGCACATCCGTGGACCAGATCGGGCTGCGCCTGATCGCGCTGTCAAGCGGTGTTGCATTCGTGGACCTGATCGACCCGCCTACACAACTGCTGACCAGCTTCGCGGTCACCCCGGACTGCGCGCCGCCCACACCATTACAGACCGACTGCCCCGGTGCCATGGAACTCTGCGAGGAGGGACCGGTGAACGTGTTCGCCAGCGGCCTGGGCACCATCACCGAACTGGATGGCGCCAATCAAGGCTGTCTGGCCGATGGTGAGGCACAGGGACACTGGTTCTACCTGACCACTTACGCGGAAGGCTCACTGGCTTTCACCTTGACACCCACGGACCCCGACACCGACCTCAATTGGGCGATCTGGGGCCCCGAAGCACCGGAGACCCTCTGCGACCTGGACACCCCGCCCCTGCGCTGCTCATTCGCCACGGGCAGCGGTCCCACGGGACTGCGTGAGATCGCCGAGGATGCTTCCGAAGGTACCGAGGGTGATGGCTGGGTGAAGCCGATCCTTTCCGTCGTCCTACGCAACTACCTGCTCTATGTGGATTCCCGGGAAGCCGGTGGTTTCACCTTTGACCTCAGCTTCCAGAACGCGCCTTCAGACCTGGTGAACTGCGACGGTCTGCCTACGGCGATCGGCGCCAGCGCACCCGATGGAAATGCGCTGCACCTCCGACCGAATCCGGCATATGACCAGATCACCCTCATCGGCATGCTGCTCGGTGATCGGTCTTCATGGACCATACGCGATGCCAGCGGGCGCATGGTGCAGAACGGGAACTTCACCAAGGCTGAACCGGAACAGGCTACGCTCTCCATCGCCGGACTGGAGCCCGGTGCTTACCTGTTGGAAGTGAGCGATGGCATGGGCCGGAGCAACAGCAAGCGCTTCGTGAAGCAGTGAGCCGGTCGTGGGTCACACTTCCACCGGCTCCACCTGCGGATAGCGCTTGAAGCCGTACTGCTTCATGTAGAGGTCGTAGATGATCCCGTCCGCGAGGCCCACCTTGGGCACGAAGACCTCCTCGATCCCTGCGCTCTCCATCACGCCCAGGAAGATGTCCGCGGCAGGGATGATCACGTCCGCGCGGTCGGGTCGCAGGCGCAGGAGTTTCACCCGGTCCTCGAAGCTGTAGGCCGCGATCCGGTCGCGCTGGCGCTGGATGTCCTGCAGTGACAGGGGTTCGCCGAAGAGGTTGCCGTTCTCCTTGAAGATGCGGTTGATGTTGCCACCGGTACCGATGGCCATCAGGTGCCCGTGCTGGTCGCGCAGGTCGCCGAGGAATGCGCGCAGCTCATCCCAGCTCTCTGTCTTCACCTTGCCCTTCAGCGAGCGCACGGTGCCGATCTTGAAGCTGGCGCCCTTCACGCGTTTACCCTTCTCCAGCCAGGTGAGCTCGGTGCTGCCACCGCCCACATCGATGTAGAGGTAACTGCGGTCCTTCAGCAGGTCCTGCGTCCAGAAGGTGCTCACGATGAGGTCCGCCTCCACCTTGCCACCGATCACTTCGATGTGCACCCCGCTCTCCATCTCCACGCGGGTGAGGATCTCCGCACCATTGGTGGCCTCGCGCATGGCGCTGGTGGCACAGCAGCGGAAGTACTTCACGCCGTAGACCTCGGTGAGCAGACGGAAGGCCTTGAGGCTCTTGATCAGGTAATCGCGTTTCGCCGGACCGATGGCACCGCTATCGAACACGTCCTCACCCAGTCGGATGGGCACGCGCACCAGCGTCTGCTTTTTCACCACCGGGTGGTCATCGCGCTCGATGACCTCGGCCACCAGCAGGCGCACAGCGTTGGATCCGATGTCGATGGCAGCGTATGTGAGGTCCCTGGGCACGAAGCGAAGGTAGACACGCGGCCCCCAGATGGAACCGGCATTGGTCAGCTTGGCCTCCCCCCCTTACTTCAGCACGGCCAACCGCTCCTCCAGCGCCTTGACCACACGCAACGGTCCTGGAGATCAGAACAACTGGGCAGCCAGTTGATCCCGATCCATCCCGTGATGCTGGGCCACTTCGCGGAGGATCGCGGAGAGGGTGCCGACCTTGAGCGGGCGGTGATCGGGGATGGTGACGTGGTGGATACCATTGACATCCGTCGTCAACCGGATATGGCTCCCGCTCTGGCGTGTGACCGTGTAGCCGAGCGTGCTTAATGCGGCGATCAACTCTTTTCCGCTCAGTGCACGAGGTAGCCTCATGCCGCGATAACGATCTCCTTCACCATGTGCAGACGGATCACCTTGGGCTGATCGGCTGCATCGAAGTGCGTCGCCACCGCGTCCTTCACGTTCACCTTCAACTGCTCCAGATCGTCACCATCCGTGAAAATGGAATGACCCAGTGCCCTGGCTTCATACCCACCTTCCGGTGAATCCTCAACGAGAAAGATGATCTCCTTCATGGCTCTTGCTTGTGCCTGTAAAGATAACCTGTCGATGCAGGAGAGTCCACTGAGCACGTGGGTGGCCGGTCGGCCCTGCATGGACCTGGAAAGGCACAGCCTTTCGGATCGCGATTGGACGCGTCCACGAGGATCTGCCGCCCACGTCTGCTCGCGACAGGAACGATGGCATCCGCGACAGGTCCCGGTCCCGATCACTTCAGCACCGCCAGCCGCTCCTCCAGCGACTTGATCTTCGCCTCGGCGACACACGGCGCAAACCTCCGGTGCCGCAGCCTGTGCGATCGCCCGCTGGTGATGTCCTTCTTCCTGATCCGATGTTTGTAAGGCATGAACCCGGGAAGTTCGACAAGCAGGTAATTGCAGCCATTCGGAGCGTCGGTCGGAAGGAGTATTTCAAAGCAACCATCGACATCCGCCACGACCGTGTCCGTTGTGCCTTCGACCACCACACGCGTGAACATCAACGGGTCACCATTGGTGCGATCCACCAGACAACCGCGCACGACCCCAACGGTATCAACGGGAGCACCAAGGCACACAATGTTGCCCGTCGCCAACATCATGCCCACTATGAAGTTCCGGCACATGGCCTCCCCTACTTCAACACCGCCAGCCGCTCCTCCAGCGCCTTGATCTTCGCCTCGGCATCGGCCTTCTTCTTGCGCTCGGTCTCCAGCACCTGGGCGGGAGCACAGGCCACGAAACGTTCGTTGCTGAGCTTCTTTTCCACGCTGGACAGGAAGCCGCGCAGGTGGGCGAGTTCGGCCTCGGCCTTCTTCGCTTCCGCCTCGGGATCGATGTTGCCACCGAGGTCCACGGCGTATTCGGTGGTGCCCACCAAAAAGGTGATGGAACCCTCGCTGGCCTTCTCCACCTCGGCGATGGCGGACACATTGGCCAGCTTGTTCACCAGCGCGGAAACCGCCGCCCGCATCGGGCTGGTGCCCTTGGCCTGCACCTCCAGCGCGTCCTTCGGGCTCATGCCGCGCTCATTGCGCACGTTGCGCACCGCCGTCACCAGGTCGAAGGCATGCTGCACCTCGGTCTCCAGCTTCCCATCCCCCTCGCCGCTCTTCGGCCAGGGCGCGATGATGATGTCCTCTCCTGCGTTCCGCTCGCGCAACAGGTGCCAGATCTCCTCGCTAAGGAAGGGCATGAAGGGATGCAGCAGCTTCATCACCTCTTCGAAGATGGCGACGCTGGCCTCGTAGGTCTGCCGGTCGATCGGCTCGGCGACGCCTTCACCGGCGGCGTTCTTCACGAAGCCGGTCTTGATGCTCTCCAGGTACCAGCTGCACAGGTCGTCCCACACCAGCTTGTAGGTGGCCATGAGCGCCTCGCTGATGCGGAACTGCGCGAAGAGAGCGTCGATCTCCGCCGTACCGCGTTGCACTCGGCTCTGCATCCAGGCCACGGCCGCAGCTGAGGATGAAGGTTGCTTGAGCGTGTCACCCCGAGCGGAGTCGAGGGGCGACACGTTCCAGCCTTTCACAAGACGGAAGGCGTTCCAGATCTTGTTGCTGAAGTTGCGGCCCTGCTCGCACAAGGAATCATCGTAGGGCAGGTCGTTGCCCGCCGGACTGGTGAGCAACATGCCCACGCGCACACCATCGGCGCCGAACTTCTCGATCAGTTCCAGCGGGTCCGGACTGTTGCCCAGGCTCTTGCTCATCTTCCGGCCCTGCTTGTCGCGCACGATGCCCGTGAGGTACACGTTCTTGAACGGCACCTCCCCACGGTACTCCATGCCCGCCATGATCATGCGCGCCACCCAGAAGAAGAGGATCTCAGGTGCCGTCACCAGGTCGTTCGTGGGGTAGTAGTACTTGATGTCGGCGTTGTCCGGGTCCTTGAAGCCGTCGAACACGCTGATGGGCCAAAGCCAGCTGCTGAACCAGGTGTCCACGACATCCTCGTCCTGCTTGATGCCCGTGATGCTCTGACCAGCGGCGGTGAACTGCGCGATGGCCTCGGCCTCGGTGCGGCACACGGCCACATCACCGGCTTCGTTGTACCACGCGGGCACCTGCTGCCCCCACCACAACTGGCGGCTGATGCACCAGTCGCGCACGTTCTCCATCCAGTGGCGATAGGTGTTGGCGAACTTCTGCGGATGCAGTTTCACCCGACCGTCGTTCACCACGTCGAGCGCCGGCTTGGCGAGCTCGCTCATCTTCACGAACCACTGCAGGCTGAGGCGCGGCTCGATCACCGCATCGGTGCGTTCGCTGTAGCCCACCTTGTTGGTGATGTCCTCGGTCTTCACCAGGAAACCCTCGGCCTCCAGCTGCTTCACGATCTTCTTGCGTACCACGAAGCGGTCCTCGCCCACGTAGAGCTGCGCGGCGGCGCTCAGCGTACCGTTGGGCTCCAGGATGTCGATGGTCTCCAGGCCGTGCTTCTTGCCCAGCTCGTGGTCGTTCACATCATGCGCCGGGGTCACCTTCAAGGCACCGGTACCGAACTCACGCTCCACGTACTCATCGAAGATCACCGGGATCTTGCGACCGATCAACGGCACTTCCACCTGCATGCCCTTGAGGTCCGCATAACGCTCGTCCTCCGGGTGCACGGCCACGGCGGTATCACCCAAGATCGTTTCCGGACGCGTGGTAGCAATGGTGATATACTCGGCCTCGTCGCCCATTGTCTGATCTTCTGATCCTCTGATCTTCTGATCGATCTTGTATCGGATGTGATACAACTTCGAACTCAGCTCCTTGTGGATCACCTCCTCATCGCTGACGGCGGTGAGCGCCACGGGGTCCCAGTTCACCATGCGCAGGCCACGGTACACCAGGCCCTTTTTGTGCAGGTCGATGAAGACATCGATGACCGCATCGCTGAGGTCGTCCTCCATGGTGAAGCGCGTGCGCTCCCAGTCGCAGCTGGCCCCGAGCTTCTTCAGTTGCTCCAGGATCACGCCGCCGTACTTCTCCTTCCACGCGAAGGCATGCTTCAGGAACTCCTCGCGGCCGATGGCGCTCTTCTTGATGCCCTGCTCACCCAGCAGGCGCACCACTTTCGCCTCCGTGGCAATGCTCGCGTGGTCCGTACCGGGCACCCAGCAGGCGTTCTTGCCCTGCATCCGCGCACGACGCACCAGCACGTCCTGGATGGTGTTGTTCAGCATGTGCCCCATGTGCAGCACGCCCGTCACATTGGGTGGCGGGATCACGATGGTGTACGGCTCACGGTCATCCGGCACGCTGCGGAAGTAGCCCTTCTCCATCCAGTGGGCATACCACTTGGACTCGCTGTTGGCGGGTTCGAAACGCTTGGGGATCTCGGTCGTGGACATGCCTGAAAAATGAGGCCGCAAAGGTAGCCGAGGCAAAGCGATGGCGGAAGTGACGGCCACCTCCCACCCATCGGTTGACACTTGAACCTTGAGACTTGACACTTGAGACTTGAGTCTTGAGACTTGAGACTTCCCCCGCCGCCCTGTTAATGTCGTGTTAAGGTCTCGCCCCCCTGTACACGTCCCTGTAATTTCGCCGTACCAACGACACGAACATCATTTACCACCCATGAAGAATCTCCTGCTCTCCGCCGCTTTCGGCCTGCTCTCCGTAGGCGCCTTCGCACAAGCCACTGCCAAGCCCGTGGGCGGTTCGGGTCCCATGATCTCCGTTGACAAGGACGTGCACGACTATGGCACCATCAAGCAGGGCGCCAACGGTACCTGCGAGTTCACGGTGACCAACACCGGCGACCAGCCCCTGATCATCACCAACTGCCAGGGCAGCTGCGGTTGCACCGTGCCCAAGTGCGAGAAGGAGCCCATCAAACCCGGTGAGAAGAGCGTGATCACGGTGAAGTACGACACCAACCGCGTGGGACCCATCAACAAGAGCGTGACCATCTCCTCCAACGCCGGCAACACCCCTTCCAAGATCGTGACCATCAAGGGTACCGTGGAGGGCAGCACTGCCGCCGCCACGCCCACATCGCCTGTGAAGGAGGTGAGTCCGATGGCTCCCGTGGAGAAGATGTAAAGGACCCACGCCAACGACACACAACGATCCCGGCACGGTTCGTGACCGATCACTCCGAACACCTGTTCAAACCCCACCATGAAGAAGTTCCTCCTCTCCCTCAGCCTCAGTGCACTGTTCCTCGGCGCCTTTGCCCAGGAGAACGCGAAGCCCGTTGGTGGCTCAGGCCCCATGATCTCCCTGGACAAGGACGTGCATGATTATGGCACCATCGATTACGGCGCCAACGGCACCTGCGAGTTCACGGTGACCAACACCGGCGACCAGCCCCTGATCCTGACCAATTGCAAGGGCAGCTGCGGATGCACCGTACCCAAGTGCGACACGGAGCCCATCAAGCCCGGCCAGAAAACCACCATTACGGTGAAGTATGACACCAAGCGACCCGGAGCGATCAACAAGAGCGTGACGATCTCCAGCAACGCCACCAACGCGCCCGAGAAGATCGTGCGCATAAAAGGTACCGTGGGGCCTGCCCCGGTAGTACCCGCTGCGCCCACCTCACCTGTCAAGGAAGCGAGCCCCATGGCTCCGGTGGAGCGGTCGAACTGAGCCTCCCCGACCCAGTCCTTCGACGCCCTCCTTCGTCCGCGAAGGGGGGCGTTCTGCTTTCAGGTCACGCCCGGAACGCCGATCTTCGCCCTTCCATTTCAAGGAACGCTCCATGCCGTCGATCTCCACCAAGGGCCGCCAGATGCCCGCCTCGCCCATCCGCAAGCTCGTGCCCTTCGCCGAAGCGGCCAAGAAACGCGGAACACAGGTCATCCACCTGAACATCGGGCAACCGGACATCGCCACGCCCGAAGTGGCCCTGGACGCCATCCGGAACCTGGACCGCACCGTGATCGAATACAGCCACTCGGCCGGTTATGAAAGCTATCGGAAGGGCTTGGCCGCTTACTACGCCGGGCATGACATCCATGTGACCGCGGAACAGATCATCATCACCAACGGCGGAAGTGAGGCGCTGCTGTTCGCCATGATCGCCTGTTTCGAGCCCGGTGACGAACTCATCATACCCGAACCGTTCTACGCTAATTACAACAGCTTCGCACTAGCCGCTGGCGTGAAGGTGGTGCCCTTGCGCACCACGATCAACGATGGCTTTTCGCTCCCACCCATTTCGGAGTTCGAGGCCTTGATCACCCCGCGGACAAAGGGGATCCTGATCTGCAACCCGGGAAATCCCACCGGCAGGATCTATACCAGGGAGGAGCTCGAACGATTGCGTGACATCGTTCAGAAGCACGATCTCTTCCTCTTCGCCGACGAGGTTTACCGCGAGTTTTGCTACGAAGGCGAAGTGCACATCAGTGCCATGACCCTGAAGGGGATCGAACAGAACGTGGTCCTCGTGGACAGCGTAAGCAAACGCTAC
>JBGTAJ010000292.1:0-3022 GCA_041749915.1 Flavobacteriales bacterium | reverse complement strand
TTCGGTCCGCGCTTCGATCCACAGATTACCAACAACGATCAACAGGTTATGAGTCTCCCCCAAACCCCCTCGTTGAAAACCCAACAACATCAACAACAACAGTGATCAAGATCATGACACACTTAATCTAACAGACCCGATGGTTGATCTCGGTGCGGATCCAAGGCCAGCCTCCCATCACGCCACCCGCACCACCCCCTCGCACCGCACCGGGAAATTCACGCTCCGCGCTATGAAGCAGTACTTGTGTACCTCGCCGTGGAAGAAGCGAGCTTTCTCCATCATGGACCCATCGGCCACCACCACCTCGGGTCGAAGGATCACCTCGGTGAAATGACCACCACCGTCCTTGGTGAGTTGCAGGGTCCCCTCCGCCTGGTCACGGTAGCTCAGCACATTGATCCGGGCACGGGCACAGAGCGCCAGGTAGGTCAGCAGGTGGCAGCCACTGAGGGCGGACAGCAGCAGGTCCTCGGGGTTGTGCAGCGAAGCATCGCCCCGGAACATCGGATCCGCCGTGGCCCTGAGCTCGTGTTTTCCGGCGATGCGGATGATGTGCTCGCGGGTGTAGCTGTCGTAGGTGCGGGTGTGGTCGCCCTGCCAGTGGAGGTCGAGCGTGTAGCGGTGCTGGTCGGCCATGCCGCGAAGTTCGGCCATCTCCTACCTTCACGCCATGTCCGTACTCCATGCTTTCTACACCGCGTTCGCCCAGCGCGACTGGGCCGTGATGGGCGCCTGCTATCACCCCGAAGCCCACTTCAGCGACCCGGTGTTCCCCGACCTCGACGCGCAACACGCCCGGGCCATGTGGAAGATGCTGTTGAGCAGTGATACGGACCTTTGCATCAGCTTCACCGTGCTGGACGAGGATACCCACGGAGGCCGCGTTCATTGGGAGGCCTTCTACACCTTCTCGCGCACCGGTCGCAAGGTCCACAACGTGATCGATACGCGGATCACGCTGAAGGACGGCCTGATCATCAAGCAACGGGACCACTTCTCCCTGTGGCGCTGGAGCCGACAGGCACTGGGCGTTCAGGGCCTGCTGCTGGGCTGGACACCGCTGGTCCGCGACAAGGTGCGGGGCATGGCGGCGACATCCCTGCTGCGCTTCATGGCCGCTGAACATCCGCAGAAAGGCTGAGCGTTCCTGCGCACTCACCGGGGCTTGCACCCGATGGTGCCTAGAACGAAAGCTCCATGGAGTTGCGCGGTCGCTCACCGGGCATCCGCACCCGTGAACGCGGTACCCGTTGTTGGTCCACATACCAAGCACGGTCCACTTCCACCCGACTGCGTTTCCGGACCGGCATCGGAAGGGCCGTCCATTCCGTGGTGCAATGATGAAGGATGGTGCGGCCATTCACCGCGATCTGCACCGGGAGCTGCAGGCCATCCACCGCGTTCGTCCAGCGCAGCCACAGTTTTTTGTTCTTCACCGCATGTTCCAGCACCGGCACTTGCACGCCGCGCAGGTACTGGTCGAACAGGCTGGGATGGAGCCGTTCGCGGGAGCGTGCATCAAAACCGATCAGGAAGGCCTCCACCTGGGTGCTGCTGACCACCTGGTGGTGATAGCGGCGGTTCATCTCCAGCAGCATGGCCTTGAACGTGCTGTCGCCCAACATGTGGCGGATCATGTGGATCAGGTTCGCGCCCTTGTAGTACATGTCAGCGCTGCCCTCCGCGTTCACCCCGTAGGTGCCGATGATGGGCTTGTCGTTGCGGATGTTGTCGCGCAGGCCGATGACGTAGTCCTCCGCCGCTTCAGCCCCTTGCTGGCATTCGGTGAAGATGGTCTCGCTGTAGTCGGTGAAGCCCTCGTGGATCCACATGTCCGCGATGTCGGACGTGGTGATGCTGTTGCCGAACCATTCGTGGCCGCTCTCATGGATGATGATGTAGTCCCATTCCATGCCGTGGCCGGTGCCGCTCAGGTCGGTGCCCCGGTATCCGTTCACGTAGTTGTTGCCATAGGCGATCGCGCTCTGGTGCTCCATGCCCAGGTGCGGTGATTCCACCAGTTTGTATCCATCGGCATAGAAGGGGTACGGACCGAACCACTGCTCGAAACAGCCCATCATCTGCGGCACCTGCTTGAACTGCTCCCGGGCCTTGGCCTCGTTGTGCGCCAGCACCCAGTAGTCCAGGTCCAGTGGACCGGTCAGGCCTTCATAGGTCTCGCGGAACAGCACGTACTTTCCGATGTACGGCACCAGGTTGTAACTGTTGATGGGGGAACTGACGATCCAATGCCAGGTGGTGGTGCCATCGCCGTTGGGCGTATTGCCCTGGAAGCGCCCATTACCAACGCCCACCAGGCTGTCCGGCACCACGATGTGCAGCACGGCGCTCTCCGGCTCGTCGCTCTGATGGTCCTTGCAGGGGTACCACACGCTGGCACCCAGGCCCTGGCAGGCCACGCTCATCCAGGGGTTGCCCATGCTGTCCTTCCGCCAGATCCAGCCACCGTCCCAGGGCGGGTTCTTCGCTTCGCGCGGCACACCGTGATAGTGGATGTGGATGGGCATCCGCGTGCCCGCCTTGATGGGTTCTGGCAGTTGCACCCACACCACGTTGCCTTCGCGCTCGAACTCGAGTCGCGGGGTGCCAAAGCTGCCCCCACCGGTCTCCCAGAAGGTGCTGATCTCCGCAACGATACTGTCCACCACCAAGGGCTGTTGCAGGTCGATCTGCATCCGCTGCCCGGTCTTCAGGGCCGTGAACGTGATGGTGGTCATGCCCGTGATGCTGCGCGAGGCGATGTCCGGACGCACCGTGACCGCGTAGGTGTTCGCATCCCACCACGCCCGATCCGGCCCGATGCTGCCGCGCAGGGTGTCGCTGCGCGTGAAACCGCTCGCGGGATCGAACAGTTGCGCTCCCAGGTCCGGCAGCCGGGCCGCGATCAGCAGGAACAGGACGATCGGACGAAGCATGCGGTCAAGGTAGGTGCGGGAATGTGCCGGCCAATGCGCTCAGGGCTGTGCCGGGGATGGTGTGATGGGCTGTTCCTTGGGCA
>JBGTAJ010000291.1:0-4561 GCA_041749915.1 Flavobacteriales bacterium | reverse complement strand
TTCGGTCCGCGCTTCGATCCACAGATTACCAACAACGATCAACAGGTTATGAGTCTCCCCCAAACCCCCTCGTTGAAAACCCAACAACATCAACAACAACAGTGATCAAGATCATGACACACTTAATCTAACAGACCCGTTGGCATTCCATTTTCTGATCGTCTGATACTCTGATCTTCTGATCCCGTCAGATCACCCCATCCTTCATCACCAACCTCCGGTCCGCCATCTCCGCCAACTCCTCGTTGTGCGTCACGATCACGAAGGTCTGGCCGAGCTCCTTCCGCAGGTCGAAGAAGAGCTGGTGCAGTTCCTTGGCGTGGGCCGAATCGAGGTTGCCGCTGGGTTCATCCGCCAGCACCACGCTGGGACTGTTGAAGAGGGCACGGGCCACTGCCACCCGCTGCTGTTCGCCACCGCTCATCTGACCGGGTTTGTGGGTGGCCCGTCCACTGATGTTTAGGCGTTCCAGCAACTGTTGGGCTCGTGGTTCGCACTCGGCCATGCTCCGGCCGGCGATGAGCCCCGGCATCATGGCGTTCTCCAGGGCCGTGAACTCCGGCAGCAGGTGGTGGAACTGGAACACGAAGCCGATGTGCCGGTTCCGGAAGGCGCTCAGGGCCTTGCTCCCCAACTTGGTCACCTCCTCGCCGTTGATGGACAGGGACCCGCTATCGGCCTTCTCCAAGGTCCCCAGGATCTGCAGCAGGGTGGTCTTTCCCGCTCCGCTGGCACCCACGATGCTCACGATCTCGCCCTTGGCCACCTGTAGTTCAACTCCCTTCAGGACCTCCAGGTCCCCGTATTTCTTGCGGATGGCAGTGGCGTGGATCATCCCCACAAAGGAAGCACCCTCGCGCATTCAGCGGGAGGGTTTACTTTCGCCCCCTCAACAGCCATCTCACAGACCATGAACCTTCACGAGTATCAAGGCAAGAGCATCCTCGCCCAATATGGCGTCCGTATCCAACGCGGCTTCGTGGCCTACAATGCTGATGAGGCCGTGGACCAGGCCAAGCGACTGGCCGCCGAGACCGGCACGAAGTTCTTCGTGGTGAAGGCCCAGATCCACGCCGGTGGTCGTGGCAAGGGCGGTGGGGTGAAGGTGGCCAAGAACTACGATGAGGTGCGCGAGAAGAGCGATGCCATCATCGGCATGATGCTGAAGAGCCCCCAGACGCCCCCGCAAGGGAAGAAGGTGCACAAGGTGCTCATCGCCGAGGACGTGTACTATCCCGGCGCCAGCGAGACCAAGGAATACTACATGAGCGTACTGCTGGACCGTTCCACCGGCCGCAATGTGATCGTCTACAGCACCGAGGGCGGCATGGACATCGAGGAGGTGGCCGAGCATCACCCGGACAAGATCCTTAAGGAGAGCGTGGACCCCCGCGTGGGCCTGCGTCCCTTCCAGTGCAACAAGATCGCCACCAACCTGGGCGTCACCGGGGCGGCGAAGAAGGAGATGGTGAAGTTCGTGGCCGCCCTGTACAAGGCCTACGAGGGCTGCGATGCCGCCATGTTCGAGATCAACCCGGTCTTCAAGACCAGCGACGACAAGGTGATCGCCGTGGACGCCAAGGTGCGCCTGGACGGCAACGCCCTCTACCGCCACCCGGACTACGCCGAGATGCGCGACAAGACCGAGGAGGATCCCATTGAAGTGGAAGCCGGTGAAGCAGGCCTCAACTACGTGAAGCTCGATGGCAACGTGGGCTGCATGGTGAACGGAGCCGGCCTCGCCATGGCCACCATGGACATCATCAAGCTCAGCGGTGGCGAACCCGCCAACTTCCTCGACGTCGGTGGTACGGCCGACGCCGCCCGTGTGGAGAAAGCATTCCGCATCATCCTGAAGGACCCCACGGTCAAGGCGATCCTGGTGAACATCTTCGGCGGCATCGTGCGCTGCGACCGTGTGGCACAGGGCGTGGTGGATGCCTACAAGAACATCGGCGACATCACCGTCCCCATCATCGTTCGCCTGCAAGGCACCAACGCCATCGAGGCCAAGAAGCTGATCGACGACAGCGGCCTGAAGGTGCTGAGCGCCGTGGCCCTGCAAGAGGCTGCCGACCGGGTGAAGGAGGTCCTGGCCTGAGCGCCCTTGCATAGGCTCCGATGGCCAATGCGCTGAAGGACGAGCGACATCGCGGCAACGGGTTCACCTTTCTGCGGCTTGTCTTCGCGCTTAGCGTGCTCTACACGCACTCGTTCGCGTTCGGGCCGGTCCCTGAGCCGCTTTGGCAGTTGTCCAACGGTACGCTGGCCATCTCCGGGATCGCGGTCGATGGCTTCTTCGTGATCAGCGGCTTCCTGGTCTGGCGCAGCATGAAGGCGAGTGCCGGCCCCTGGACCTATCTGGCGAAGCGCGGCCTGAGGCTGCTGCCGGCATTGGTCGTGGTCATGGTGCTATCGGTGCTGATGGGAGCCCTTTTCACTTCGCTGGGTCCTGCGGAATACTGGACGCATCCCCAGCTTTGGTACTTCCTGTCCAACCCGTTCTGGATGCTGCGCGGAGGGGTTCATTTCAACCTCCCCGGCGTATTCGCCGATCTCCCCGTCCATGCGGTCAATGTCTCCCTGTGGACCATACCCTATGAGATCTTCTTCTACCTCCTCCTGCTGGTCCCCTTCCTTGTCCCGCGCAACGCGAAGGTGTTGGTCTCGCTGCTGGGGATGGTGTATGTCCTTGCCTTCGTCGTCATACAGCTGGACGTGTCGTACATCTTCCCCCATACCAGTTTCGAGTTGGACCGCATCGCCAGGCTGTCGCCGTTCTTTATGGGAGGGGCACTTATTGCGCAGTTGCGCGGGGAGCATTGGTTCGCCAGACCCTGCGTGTTCCTATCCATCCTGACTGTTCTTATTCTGGCCACTGCGCTGTTCGTTTCGTCGGATGCGTTCTGGTATATCATGCTGCCTCCTCTGGTGATCGGCTGCGCCTTCCTTCCTTTTTGGGCGAACACGGGGTCATTCGAGATCATGGACATCAGCTACGGCGTCTATCTGGCGGGCTGGCCGATCCAGCAGCTCTTGTTCTCCACCTTCGGCCTTACGGACTGGTCCATGTTCGCCGCTTCGCTCGTCGTGACCTGTGGTTATGGCCTCCTTTCCTGGAGGCTGGTGGAGGCCCCGGCGCTGGCCTGGAAAAGGGCCTTGCCTGGTCGCTGACCACAACGGTCCACGGTGGCGTTCCCCCGAAACGAACGCATCAGGTGGGTTCCGAAGTGGCCCCTTTCATCTATAGGCTAAAGCTGGAACCGTGAATGGACGGGGATGGACGTGAATAATTCCTCGCATTCCATTCACGTCCATCCCCGTCCATTTCCGGTCGATGACCCAACCTGCGGCCAGGCTATGCTTCACCCCACCATCCGCCTCACGATCTCCCGCACCGGCTCCACGGCCTTGGTGTGCTGGATGCTGGGTCCCGCCACCCACACGGTCTTGTAGGTCACCTGCTGGGCCGCCACCTCCGTGGCCTTCATGCCGATGTAAAAGCGCAGCATCTTCACCCACTTCTTCAGGCGCTTGTTCGTGTTCAGCATGCGCTCGATCCACGGGGAACGCAGGCCGACCTTCTGCACGTACGGCGTGTTGATCACCGTACACGGCGTGCCACTGATGCGCTCCGTGAGCACGATGTCCTTCGCGCCATACTCCACGCAGGCCTGCTTATAGTCATCGGTGATGGGTGCTTCCACCGAGGCGATGAAGGGACTGCCCACCGACACGCCTTCGGCGCCGTAGGCCAGCATCTGGTCCATCTCGGCCTTGTTGCCCACGCCACCGGCGGAGATCACCGGGATGGTGCAATGCTTCTTGAGCAGATCGATCAGGTCCCTGGGTGAAAGCGCGCCACGATGCCCGCCCGCTTCATTGTTCACGGCGATCACGGCATCCGCGCCCAGGGCCTCCACCTTCTGCGCAAAGCGCAGGTCGGTGACATCACAGAACACCTTGATGCCCACCTTGTGCGCCGCCCTGATCGTCTCCTCCGGACTGCCCAACGAGGTGATGATGAAGTCGCAGCCCTCGGCGCAGATCATCTCCAACTGCTTTGCCGCCTTGGGGTTGCTCTTGTTCACGATCAGGTTGAAGCCGTATGCGCCCTTGCCCATCTCAGACTTGGCGGCCTTCAGCTCGCGGCAGGCCGCCTGTAGCTCTTCCAGCGTTCGGTAGTTCAGCGCCGGTATGCAGCCTGCCACCCCACAGCGCATGCCCTCCTTCACCATCGCCACATTGCTCACCAGGAACATCGGGGCCATGATCAGTGGGTGCTCCAGGTGGAGCATGTCGGTGAGGCGGGTGTGCATGGTGTAAAGATGGAGGAAGAACGGATCGGCAACGGCGGTGGTTCATCCGATCCATGGGGTAGGAGGGTGCCGGACCGAGGATGCTGCAGGCGCGTGCCCTATAGGGTAGTTCGAAGAACCTGTTGAGAAGTCGCAGCGATCAGATCTTGACAAAGCGGTAGGCGATCGATCTCTTTGAGGCATGAGCAAACGCCCTAGCCGAAGCCTGTTCGATGAGCAGGCAAAGCACCAGAAGCTGGAAC
>JBGTAJ010000290.1:0-7525 GCA_041749915.1 Flavobacteriales bacterium | reverse complement strand
CGGGTGCCTTGAGTTGTCCTCAAGGAAACCCACACAAGCGACTGCCAGCATTTCAAATCCGCCCCACGCATTTTCGTTCGATAGGCCGCGTCCATGTTGGGCTCATCCTATGTTGGACCATTGCTTAACCGGACAGCAGTGTCCCGAAGGGATCAATAGTAAGCTTGGTCGAACCTAATTCAACAGCAAATGCCAACAGCTCCTCAGCCTTGCTTCCCTAAATCCTTTGGGGCAATTCCACCTCACTTAGAATCGGCAGATACAGCCCAGAAACATTTGCGTACTAGAACCAAATTATCTCCGTTCCGTTATGTCACGTGGATGGGCTTGCTGTGGCTTTGCACAGTCTTGTGCCCCTTGGTTACTCAGGCCCAAGACCCTATCATTTGTGCAGGGGTGGAGGAACTGACAGACCCTCTCGGACTTATACCGACCTGTACCTCAAATGTGAACTACTATAACTGGGAGGTTGATGATGCAAGCCAGCATCTTCCAGGTTCCGGTGAATTCAATCCATCACGCGCCATCAAAACGATCCGCGTCCGTGTCTTTGTGTGGACTCATTCCACGAACACTTCGTTCACCATAGCTGAGGAGCAACGGATCAGGGATATTTTGGCTAGGGTCGAACAAGAGCATTGGATCGATATCCAAGCACCTACCGACCCTTCAGCATATTACCTCAACAACCGCCCATGCCCTGATGACCCCACACTGAACTGGTATGAGTGCCATTCAGACGCTCGGCTTCGAATGGATCTGCGTGGTGTCCACTTCGTTGACGATGACGTGCTGTCAACTGTAGACTGCCAAGGTGGAGGTAGGTTACAGTTGAATACAGCAGCACATGCACTGGTTCCCAATAGTGAGCGCGATCTGAAAATACACATCACAACTGGGGGCTGTGCCGGACAAGGTGCCGCGTAAACACCTAGATGGCAAGGTTCATTACATCAAGATGAGATCTCTGGTGTCACGACAAAATTCTTCTTCGAGGGTAATCAGGAGTTAATGGATAACTTCTACGTGAGACACTGGGCTCATGAACTTGGGCATTGCCTAGGACTCAAACACACCTATATCGGAAGTGTTGCTGACGTTGGCGCGTTCGAGTATTGTGGAGGAAATCAAAATGTTCGCTACTTGGCTGACATTTTCGGTAAATACGTCCTGGATGGAGGAGAAACCGGCACGTTGGATATACCTCGAACGAGCGGATGTAGCCTGCCAGGCGCGGAACCTGACTGTCCAATTGTTAGCATGAATCCGCAATGTGGCACTCCTTCAGCTGACCCATGGGACTGCTGTATCAACAATGTGATGAGCAACAATCGGAGTGCTCGTTCCACTACCCCGGAACAATTGGAGCGTATGCACCAAATGCTCATGATCAGTGCCACACGCAACTACGCATGGGGTTATGACGCCGTGCCTTATCAGTTCCCTTCCTTTTACGCTGATTTTGAAGAGCCCATCCCATTCGTCCAGGAAGTCGTGCTTGAACAACCAGTCAAATTCTATCAGGATGTCAGGGTGCCAGAGGGTGCCATAGTACGGGTCAAGTGCGAGGTGGAAATGGTCCCGGAAGCCCGGTGGATCATTGAACCAGGTGGCAAACTCATTATCGATGGTGGCGTAATACGCGCCGCGAACCATGCTGAACAACGTTTCCGCGGGATCGAGGTGCGAGGCTACCACGCTCCAATCCAAGCACATCAGGACCTTGCCGGGTACGGGCTGTTGCAGTACCACGGCATTGTTGAGTTCGTCAATGGCGGAGAGGTGGTGAACGCGGATATCGGTGTGCTTGCTGGTGATCGCGACATCCCCAACCAGGCGGGAGGTGTGATAAAGGTTTTGGGCACTCCATCTCAAACAGGTGGGATCTTCCGCAATTGTGCCATCGGCATGGAGATGTCACCCTACGGGCTGGACCGTCAAAGCCCGATCAACTATGCGGATTTCATTTGGGAGGACGATGCGCTTACCGGACAGAACGGCGAGCATCTGATCGCCCATGCCAAACTACGCGGCTCGCACACCATCACCTTCACCGGTTGCTCGTTCATTAACAACGAAGCTGACCTGACCGAAAGTGTGCTCATGGGTTTCGGTATCGATGCGTTCAACAGCGAGGTACGTGTAGAACCTGGCTGCCCCTCGAGTGGGCCGTGTACCGATGTCACCGAGACTAACTCACTCTTCTTGAACTTGGACCACGGCGTACATAGCACCAGCATGGGTGCCGGTGACCGCTGCTGGGTGCGTAAGGCCACCTTCACAGATAACATCTGCGGAGTGTACGCCCGCGGTCACGCAGGAGGGCTCTCCGTGCTGGACTCCCGGTTCGATATGGGGGGGAATGAGGTGGACCTCAACCATCCATCAGAGATTTTCTGGGAGCAGCAGCATCGCGGGATCTTCGCTACGGACTGTTTCCAGTTCCGCATCCGTGAGAACACCGTGGTACGTTCGGCAGCAGGCACGAACAGCAGCACCTCCTACGAAGGTATCGTGGTAGGCTACAGCCGGGAACACAACGACATCGTGTTCAACAATACGGTGAGCGGAGCCAGCAGTGGCTTTGTGGGCGAAGGCATCTGTGCCGACCTGGTGGACGTGAAATGGCAAGGCTTGCAGTTCCACTGCAATACGAACGAACAAAATGGGAACAACATTTCAAGCCGCCTTGCTGAATCTGAGCCTGCAGAAGACCAGCTACATCATACCATACGCGGCATTCAAGGTGGCTTCGACCTGGCGGCAGGCAATTCGTTCGACCAAGTGGCTACGGGGGTGGACTTCTACATGAACACCTACAAAGAGCCCATCATCAATCCCTTCTACGATCCGAACGTGCTGCCCGAGGAACCCGTGTATGTGACCGTTACCCCGAACTATTGGGTGGCACCCGTGGTGGTCAATGCCGGCATCACCAGTACCTGCCCTGTAGGACCTGCTGGCGTGGACTTCGAGATCGCCGACGTGACACCCAGCTTGGATGAGGCAGTAACACAATACGGCAACATCCGCTATTTGTTGGACCAACTGATCGACGGAGGCAGTACCGACGAAGTGGTGTTGGAGATCACCAGTGCCTGGCCCCAGGACGTATGGGACCTGCGCAGCTACCTGCTGAGCCATAGTCCTTACTTGAGCACGGACGCCTTAAAGCAACTGGTGAACAAGTACGGTGTACCGGATGCCATCAAGGCCGAGGTGCTGATCGCCAACCCTGAAGCCACACAGAAGGAAGGCTTCTTGAAATGGGCCGAGTTCGATGCCACCTATCCGCTGCCCAGCTATGCCATCGCGAGCATCAGGGCAAGCTGGGAAGAGCGCACTTACCGAAGCCATCTGGAAGCCCAATTGGCCAGCCACCACGCCAAGCTGACCCAATACACCAACCTGCTGGTGCATCGCCTGCACAACAGCACTTCAAGTGCGGACCCGAATGCCTTGCTGGCAGCATGGCAGGAAGTGCGGACACCTGCTGCACGCTATGCCGAGGCCATGCACTTGGTGGCACAAGCCCGCTTTGTGGAGGCCAACAACCTGTTGATGGCCATGCCTGATGAAAAGGCATTAAAACCCCGCGAAGAGAGTGAACGCAACCGGATGCTGAATTTGACCGGGACCCTGGCCAGTGCTGCCGGTCAAGGGCGGAACGTCTATACCTTGACCACCGCAGAGATCAGCCAGATCGTGAACTTGCGCGACAATGGCTACGACCGGCCCGGCAACTGGGCGGGCAACTTGTTGTGCGCGGTTTACGGCAATTGCCTGCCTGCACATAGCGGAGGGGACCCCAGCAAATCATCGGCAATTCGTTCGACGGATCGAATGCAAGCTCCAAGAGCGCTGAACGGAGGGCTCCAAGTCCACCCCAACCCAGCCCAGAGTTGGGTAGCCCTGAGCTATACCCTACCCAAGAACGAGCCCGGCGAACTCATCCTGCGCGATGCGCAAGGCCGCAGCCAACAGCGCTATGTCATCAGCGGGCCAGAGGGACAGCAGGTGTGGGATTGCCGACGCGTGCAGGCAGGAGTATATACCGCTGAACTTTGGCAGGAAGGACAGCTGATCAAAGCGGAAAAGGTCGTTGTACAGCCATGACGCTGCGGCAACTACGCATCAGATTCTTCAGGGTGGTCGCAGTAGCGGCCACCCTGAACGGGGCGCTCGCTATCAGCGCGCAGGTACCGTTCAGTTTGGATGAGGAGTTCAGAACAACCATCGAGGCGCAGAACGTAAATTCAATGCTCGTTCTCGCGGATGGCAAGCTCTTCCTATCTGGCCAGATCCGCTATGCGGGCGACGGTTTATCTTTTCGTGGCTCATCGCGATTGCTTCAGGATGGGTCACGCGATCTGACGTATGGCGCTTTCTGGGGCGGAAGCAAGATCACTCCATGGACCAATGGAATGTTCTATGCAAGCAACGGTTTGGTCAGGCGTTTCACTCCCAACGCCGACTTCGACCCCGCATTTCAAGACCAAAACGCAGACCCGTACTATCAGATCATCTCGGGAAGCGATTATCATGTTTTCCCCGATGGACGCGTGGTGGTTACCGGAGCCCACCAGCTTTCCGATATCGAACGTGGCTTCGTTGGCCAGTACAACTGGGTCTGGTTCACCAATACCGGACGCTTGGACACCACCCGCATCCATCGCCAAGCGAACTTCCCCACGGGTCGTTTCACAGCACTGCCCAACGGACAGTTCATCTGCCACGGGCAAGGCAGCAGCTTTGACGGACAAACCGTGGACAAGCTCTTCAAACTGAACGCGGACGGTTCGGTGGATACCAGTTTCCAAAGCGGGGTTTCTTGGGGTGTCGTTAAGTCCTATGCCACCCTAGCGGACAACCGCTTTTACGCTGGCGGTTCGTTCATGACGGACCAACTTCCAGGTGATTCCATCACCATCGCCCGTTTCCTCCCGGACGGTTCGCTTGACCCTTCCTTTGCGATCCCTGAATTTGATCTGGGCGAATTAACACAGACTTTTGGTCCGCAAGTTTTCAAGATCGTACCCCTACCCAGTGGCAACATCATTGCTGCTGGTAAGTTCCAGTTCGTGAACGGGCAACCTCGTGGTGGTATCTGCCTGCTGGACAGCACAGGCACCGTGCTAGATGCATTCGACAATGCCGGCGTTGGCACCTATGTGTACATGAACTATGAATACACGTCCATTGCCGATGTAGTCATCGACAGCACGAACAACTACCTGTACCTCTGCGGTGCATACCTGGGCTATTCCGATGGCGTCACCAGCGACCCCACCCAGCGGTTTGTGACGCGCCTGCACTTGGGGGATATCATGACGGGAGCTTCTGATGAACGGCGCGAGGATGAGGGTATGGGATTGCGAGTGTATCCCAACCCTGCACAAAGTTGGGTAGCCTTGAGCTATACACTGCCCAAGAACAACCCCGGTGAACTCATCCTGCGCGATGCGCAAGGCCGCACCCAACAGCGCTATGCCATCAGCGGGCCAGTGGGACAGCAGGTGTGGGACTGCCGCAGGGTGCACGCGGGCGTATATACCGCGGAACTTTGGCAGGACGGACGACTGATCATGGCAGAAAAGGTGATCGTACAGCCATGACGCCTCGGCAACTGCGCATCAGATCCTTCCGTGTGGTCATAATTGCGACCACCCTGTGCTACGGGTTAGGCGGATTTGCGCAAAGCCCGTTCATGCTTGATGCAACTTACCGCACAGAGATCACCCAACGAACAGTCAATTCGATTGCTCTTTTGGATGATGGCTCTTTGTTAGCTGCCGGCTTGATCCGTTTCCCGGGCGACGAATATGATAGAGGTAGTGCGCGCATTCTAACAGATGGGAGTGGGGATTTGAGCTTCCCTGCGAATGTGGCCAGTGTGAAGATAACCCCTTGGCTAGATCGGTATTACGCCCAATTTGGGGCCACTGTCAGAAGATTACTTCCCAATGGGCTGTTCGATCCCGATTTTTCGAACATGAATGCGGATCCATTGTTCCAAACAACGGGCGGTCAGGACTTCCATGCATTTCCCGATGGCAGAGTGGTCGTCAGTGGCGATCATAATCTTTATGACACAGTGCGCGGATTCGTCGGCGTTTACAACTGGGTCTGGTTCACCAATACCGGCCGCTTGGACACCACCCGCATCCATCGCCAAGCGAACTTCCCCACGGGTCGGTTCACAGCACTGCCCAATGGTCAGTTCATCTGCCACGGGCAAGGCAGCAGTTTCGACGGGCAAGCCGTGGACAAGCTCTTCAAACTGAACGCGGACGGTTCGGTGGATACCAGTTTCCAAAGTGGGGTGTATTGGGGGGTGGTGTTCGGCTATTTGCCTTTATCGGATGGACGTGTCTACGTAGGTGGTAGATACCAATGCTCCCAATGGGGTTCGGACACCCTTGCGTTAGCTCGTTTCTTGCCGGACGGAACGCTGGATCCTGCGTTTCAGCCACCTGTGCTTGGTGCTGGGGCATTGGACCCCATAACCGGGCTCATCATAACGTCCACTACACAACTTGGTCCCAATAAACTATTGGTCACCGGAAGGTTCCAAACCGTGAACGGACAGTCTCGCAGAGGTGTGTGTTTGCTGGACAGTACCGGAGCGGTGCTCGACGCATTCAATAATGCTGGTGTAGGGGACTATGTCCATATGGGCATATCCTATGGCTCGGTGGCATCTGCGCTGGTGGACACTACGAACAACCACCTCTACCTCTGTGGACCGTTCAACGGTTATTCCGACGGAACCACCAACGACCCTACCCAACGCTTTGTAACGCGCTTGCACTTGGGGGATATCATGACGGGAACGGCGGGCGGACATGAGGAGCAGGCTGCTGGGATAGGTCTACGCATCCACCCCAACCCCTCTGGAGGCCAATTCATCCTCACGGTGGGCGGTCCACTCATGAAGGATGCACGGATGATCGTTCACGACATGACCGGGCGGGCGGTCCATCGCAGCCGGATGGAAGCGTACATGAATGGCGGAGGACACGCCTTTTCCCTGGATGTACCTGCAGGGCTATACCGCGTAACGGTCCAATACGATGGCGGGAAACACAGCGCCACGCTGGTGGTGGAGTGATCATGCAGCACCGCAGTTCACAACAGGCCGCAATATCCATTGCGCACTGCTGATATGACCATGCCATTCAGCCTTGGCTGCGGTTTGCTTCCGGATCTTAACTCCTATGAGTCCGCTTCATCCCGTATTCAGGGTCGGTCCGTCCAAACTGATCGCTACGGTTCGTTCTGCAAAGAAACTGCGGCGCCTCTATGGCTTGGTCCGCCATACCAAATAGTGTTTCTTTCTCCGCAGGCACCAAATGACCGTGATCTAACGTCCAGCTAAAGGAGGGTGAGGTGGTCTACCCGATCAGGACAGGTCTAGATCAAATGTAAGTGTGGTTGTTGGTGTTGAAATGAGGGGTCCAGGGGAGACTCATAACGCGTTGTTCTGTTGATATCTCAGGCTGCCATGTGGTAGCATGCTGCTGGT
>JBGTAJ010000289.1:0-2330 GCA_041749915.1 Flavobacteriales bacterium | reverse complement strand
CCTTCGGACCGGTGGAACAACACTTGGGTGGTTGGTCGCACCACGGGGATGGATGGGGTCTTCATGGCCGGGTCTGGTTTTCCGATGTGCGATCGCTTGCTACATGATGATGACGAACGATGGTCCGAGGGGATGCCTCAGGGCTGCACCTTGGTCACTCCTTCACCCAACGGTATGCCCTGACGGAACCATCAGCGGCCACGGTGCGGAGCAGGTAGAGCCCTGGTGCAAGGTGCGCCACCGGGATGCTGAGCGCTGGGCCGTCCGTGCCCTGGCCGCAGAGCATGCCTTTGCCGTCGCGGATCTCCCAGTGCAAGGGCCCGGGTACATCGGAGATCAGCTCGATGTGGTCGCTTGCGGGGTTGGGTTGGAGGGTGATCAGTGTGGGGGCTTGGGACGATGAAACACTTGTCGGCAGGCAGTCGAACCAGCAGTTGATGTTATTCGGGGGATCGGTGATCATGTTGATCTCATAACTGACCTGTTCGCTCGTATCACTCTCCACATAGAGCACGAAGCGACTCCCTCCCGGGTTGCTCACGGGAGCCAGCCATCCGTCCCCTGAGCTATCCTCGCTGACATCCGTCGCGTCTGCGCTCAATCCGGTCATCCCCGGCGCCAGTGCTCTGGAGCAACGGATCGGAGGGCCGTTCATGGGACAGGATATTTGAGGTGGGAATGGTCCCCATAATGCCCAGTTGAGGTCCCGGAGCGTATCAAAGGGCGTGATGGTGAAGGCCAATGTTCCCGGGTAGCATAGTGGGAAGTAGTGCCAATTCCCATTGAATTCCTCCCCGTTCACAAAGCAACCCTGGTTCGTACTGTCCAGGTCATCGACTCCATTAGGGCCACCCCCGATACCTCCAAACTCCGGCGATATGCACATGGCCAAGGCCCCGTTACAGGAGCTGACCGGGGCGGGTGGGATATTGCAGTTCGAATTGATGACGAATCCTATCTGTATGCCGGGGGATATGGGCGTATAGCTGTTGTAGATCGCTTGTCCATTTGAAGCCAGCAGCTGTGCGGACGTTCCCGACCAACTCGACCCTGCCGGGACGGCTGTTATAATAACAACGGTACCGACATTTCCCCAGAAGGAGATCCATCCCGAAGAGCCGTCTATCGTGTAGTCGCTGCATTGATCCGGACTTGGACCCGGTGGGTTGATACAGACGCGCAATACGTTCCCCAGCCAACCGTCACCCTGCACATCGTTAAGGCGCAGTTGGAAACGACAATTCGAACTCGGTTCATCCGTCCGCCGCGCACAGATCAGGGCATCACCACGGGGGGCGCTTTCCTGCCACACCCGCAGGTAGAGCGTATCGCCGGGTGTCAGTCCGCTGGCTTGCAGGGCGGGCATGTTCACATCGTAGCTGCTGCCTTCCGTGGCGCAGCTTCCGGTCGGCTGCAGGTCAAGGTTGCCCGCTGCGCAGGATCCCTGGGCCGTGTAGAGCGCCAGTGCCGCATCGCTCAGGTCGGTGGCCTCCATGTCGAAGATCAGTTCACCGTTCAAGGGCACCACCACGGTGAACCAGATGTCGCGTTCGGGAGCAAGCCCGCAAGGCGCCGGGGGGATGCCGATCACGCCCGGTGCTGTGCTGCCGGTGACCGTGGCATCGGACATCGGATAGGACCGTGGCAGGCATCCGAAGATCGGGTCGAGCATCAGCGCACCGCAGGGTTCGTCGTTCACGGGAAGCATGGCGGGACGCGCGCAGATCTGGAAGGGACCTGACACCGACGTGTTGTTCCACACCCTGACGTAGAGCACGGTGCCGGCGACGATGGTGGTACCGTTCTGGAACGCGTAGAGGACCGGCATGGCACTGCCCTCCGGGTCGGAGCAGTTCACCTCCGTGAAGTCCGTGGTGCAATCGCTGGCCGTGTAGACGGCCATGACGGCATCATCGAGGATGGCACTGGTCAGCTGGATCTCCACGCCCATACCGTCCGGGCTCTGGGGGATCTGCACGGTGAACCATACGTCGTTGATCGTCGTCCCATTGCCACAGCCGGGGTCAGGTATCCCGCTGGTGGCGGTGGCCAGTTCGGTGTTCGCGGAAAGTGGCGTACAGTCCGGCGTCACAGGCACCAAGGTGGCCGTGCAGGGGTTATCGATGAAGTTGGGCGTGGGCTCGAAGGCGCAGAGCTCGAAGCTGCCGCCGTTCGCGGTCGATCCTTGCGGGAAGAGGCGCACCCACAGGGTCTGTCCGGCCAACGCCGGGTTGTTCAGGATGATGAAGGGCTCGGGGTCCTGCGGCGAGAGATCGGCGTTGCAGGCGACCTCCGTCCAGATGTTCACCTGCATGGCGGTGCTCGCGCTC
>JBGTAJ010000288.1:0-3701 GCA_041749915.1 Flavobacteriales bacterium | reverse complement strand
CTGGGGACCTTCTTCTTCATCCTCGTCACCATCATGCTCATCGCGGTGGTGTTCGACATCAGTGAGAAGACCGAGGACTTTGCGAAGATGAAGGCGAGCACGCTGGAGATCGTCCGGGACTACTACCTCAACTTCGTCATCTACTACAGCAACCTGTTCAGCGGGCTGCTGATCTTCCTGGCGGTGCTGCTGTTCACCAGCAAACTGGCGCACCGCACCGAGGTCATCGCCATGCTCAGCAGCGGCGTCAGTTTCCCCCGCATCATGTGGCCCTACTTCCTGGCCGCCACCATCCTCACCATGCTCTCGTTGGTCATCAACCATCGGGTGCTGCCGGCAGCGAACCGCATCAGACTGGCCTTTGAGGAGACCCATATCCGCGTGTCGTTCAACGTGAACGAGAAACACCTGCACCGCGAGATCGCACCCGGCGTCATCGCCTACTTCGAGACCTTCAAGGCACAGGACCGGATGGGGCACCGCTTCAGCCTGGAGGAGTGGCGCGACGGCATCCTCGTGGCGAAGCTCAATGCCGACCGGGCCGCGTACGATACCCTGTCCGGCTCATGGAAGGTGTATGACTACGTATCGCGCCGCATGGACGTGGTGCCGGAGGCGGTGGTGCGCGGGCACGAACTGGATACCATCATCCCCCTGAAACCCTCCGACCTGGGTCAGCGGTGGGAGACCGCCATGGCCATGGGCTGGACCGAGATCAACAGCTACATCACCGCCAAACAGGCGCAGGGCGACGATTCCGTGATGCCCTACCTGATCGAGAAGCACCAGCGCACCTCCTACCCCTTCGCCACCTACATCTTCACGCTCATCGGCGTCAGCATCGCGAGCCGCAAGGTGCGCGGGGGAACGGGGCTGCACCTGGCCCTTGGCGTTCTGCTCATCCTGCTCTACATCTTCGCGATGAAGCTGACCACCGTGGCCGCCACCAATGCCGGGCTCAACCCCCTCATCGCCGTGTGGCTGCCCAACGTGATCTTCGCCCTGGTCGGCGTCTGGATCTACCGCACCGCACCCAAGTAGTCCCCCCCGTCACGTGTTAAATCTTCATCGGCATGTACCGATGGACACCATATCATCGTAATATTGCGATCTATAAGAACACCATGGGCGTCACCAAGACCGATCTCTTCACTGCACAGCAGAACCAACTGGCCACCTGGGCCAAGGTGCTGGGCCATCCCGCGCGCATCGCCATCCTGCACTACCTGCTGAAACAGAACACCTGCGTGTGCGGAAGCCTGGTGGATGAACTGGGCCTCGCTCAGGCCACCATCAGCCAGCACCTGCGCGAGCTGAAGGATGCCGGCTTCATCACCGGCACCGTGGAAGGCACCTCCGTGTGCTATTGCATCGAACCCAAGGCCTGGGCCAAGGCACAGGCGGCCTTCAACATCCTCTTCAACAAATACCAACCCGTCGGCAGCAGCTGCTGCTGAATGAACGCGACTCCGGGTCAAGCCCGGAGTGACCAAGCCATGACAACACCGAACGAAACAAAAGAGATGGTACGGCGGAAATACGCCGAGATCGCCCTGCAGGACAAGGGCACCAACGCGAGCAGCTGCTGTGGCACCGGCGGCTGCAGCACCGAGGTGGCCACCATCATGAGCGACGACTACAGCACGCTCGAAGGCTACAACCCCGATGCGGACCTCAGCCTGGGCTGCGGACTGCCCACGGAGTTCGCGCTGATCAAGCCGGGCCATACGGTGCTCGATCTGGGCAGCGGAGCCGGCAACGACTGCTTCGTGGCACGCGCCGCCACCGGTCCCGATGGACGGGTGATCGGGGTGGATTTCACACCCGAGATGCTGGCGAAGGCCAGGGAGAACGCCCGCAAACTGGACTACCAGAACGTGGAGTTCCGCCAGGGCGACATCGAGGCACTGCCCCTCTCCGCCTGCATGGTGGACGTGGTGGTGAGCAACTGCGTACTGAACCTGGTGCCCAACAAACGCCAGGCCTTGAGCGAGGTGCTGCGCGTGCTGAAGCCCGGTGGCCACTTCAGCATCAGCGATGTGGTACTGGTGGGCGATCTGCCCCCACAACTGCAAGGCGCCGCGGAGATGTACGCCGGCTGCGTGAGCGGTGCGCTGCAGCAGGATGAATACCTGGGCATCATCCGCGAACTGGGCTTCGAGGAGATCACCGTGCAGAAGCGCAAACCGATCATCATCCCCGACGACATCCTGGCGAACTACCTGAGCACCGACGAGATCGCGGCCTTCAAGGCCAGTGGCACCGGCATCTTCAGCGTGACCGTGTTCGCGAAGAAGTCCACAGTGGACTGCTGCGCACCGGCGAAGGGAACCACGGTATTAAAGGACCTGAGCCCTTTGGCGACTCCGGGTCAAGCCCGGAGTGACAAAGCAGAGACCCGGACCGACAATGCTGGACTGGACGGCTGCGAACTCGGAGTGGCCTGTTGCTGATCCCCAAAGACCCATGACCATGCTCACCATCCTGCTCCTCTCCCTGCTCACCACCGAAGCCAACGCCACACCCATGGACCGCAGCCTTCATCCAGAACTCCAGCGCTACGTGAACGAACGGGTGCTGCCCGCTGTCGCGACCATACCGGCCGAACGCAAGGAAAGCCTCGACTTGCTAGCCGAATTCGTCAAGGAACGCAAGGCCGCCGGAGCCACCGCCGACCTCACCTTCATCTGCACGCACAACAGTCGCCGCAGTCACCTCAGCCAACTCTGGGCGGCCACGGCGGCCTGGCAGTTCGGGCACGACCATGTGCGCACCTACAGCGGCGGTACCGAGGCCACGGCCTTCAACCCGCGAGCGGTGGCTGCTGTGGAACGTGCCGGTTTCCAGGTGGTGACGCCCGAAGGCAAGAACCCCATGTACGAGGTCTCCTTCACCAGCAACAGAAAGGCCGAGACGTGTTGGAGCAAGAAGTACGACGACGCCGCCAACCCACAGAAGGATTTTTGTGCCGTGATGACCTGTTCCGAGGCCGACAAGAACTGCCCCATCGTGTTCGGTGCGCTGGACCGGATCAGCCTGCCCTACAACGACCCGAAGGTGGCCGACGGAACGCCGGAAGAGGCCGCTCGCTACGATGAGCGCTGTCTGCAGATCGCGGCAGAGCTGTGGTATGTGATGCAGCAGGCCAGCAGGTGAATACAAGTGAACCGTGAATGAACGTTCATGAACGGCAATGAAATGCAGCAAGCGATGCGCCCAGGGAACTTGGTAGCGATCAATGACCCTATTGTCGAGCACGTTTGCAAGGGATCCTAATCACGTTCATCCACGTCCATTCACGGTTGAACACGCTCCCATGACCGAGACGACCCCTTCCATCGGCTTCTTCGAGAAGTACCTAACCGCCTGGGTGCTTCTATGCATCGTGGCAGGCATCGCGCTGGGCAAGATCGCCGGCAGCGGCATGCAGTTCATCGCCGACATGGAGATCAACACGGTGAACATCCCCGTGGCCATCCTCATCTGGCTGATGATCTACCCCATGATGGTGCAGGTGGATTTTGACAGTGTGAGAAAGATCGGGCCGCAGCTCAAGGGGATCGGTCTCACCGTAGTGGTCAACTGGCTGATCAAGCCCTTCACCATGGCCTTCTTTGCCTGGATCTTCTTCACCAAGCTCTACGCGGCTTGGATCACGCCCGAGATGGCGAACGAGTTCATCGCCGGTGCCATCCTGCTCG
>JBGTAJ010000287.1:0-2600 GCA_041749915.1 Flavobacteriales bacterium | reverse complement strand
GGAGCGCATCGGCAGCGGCCGCACCGGGCAGCGTGGATAACGCGGCCCAGAGCTGTGAGGTGTGCGTGAAGTGGTCCCAACTGACGAAGGCATCGGGCACCGCCACCACGATGGCCGAACGCTCCGGAACGGCCCGCCACGGATCGACGGCCTGGGTGCTGCCGCGGTTCCAGCGGTACAGCGTCCAGCCGGCGGCAGCAGCGATGGCCAGCAGCAGGAGAACGGAAAGGAGGCGGCGCATGGGGACCGTTCAAAAGTACCCGGAGACCATGGTGGATCTTCGTGCGTCCCACGGGCCTTTGCACACGGGCATGTGGACAGGGAGCTCAGATGCCTTGGGGCTCCTCCAGCGCCAGCAGCCGGAAGCTCTGGCGGTGCAGGGAGCAGGGTCCCTCGCGGGCGATGGCCGCCCGATGGTCCAGCGTGGGATAGCCCTTGTTCACGGCCCACCCATAGGCAGGATGGCGGAGGGCCATCAGCTGCATGTGCTCATCACGGTGGGTCTTGGCCAGGATGCTCGCCGCGGCGATGCTCCGGTAACGGCCATCGCCCTTGATCACACAGGTGTGCGGAGCGCAGCCATGACCCGGAAAACGGTTGCCATCGATCAACAGGTGCTGGGGCCGGACGCTGAGCAGGTCGATGGCCCGTTGCATGGCCGCGAAACTCGCCTGCAGGATGTTGATGCGGTCGATCTCCTCCGGGTAGACGAAGGACACGGCCCAGGCCAGGGCCTCCGCTTCGATGAGGATGCGCAGGCGATCGCGGTGCGCGGCGGAGAGTTTCTTGCTGTCGTCCAGGCCGGGCAATTTCAGTCCCGCTGGCAGGATCACGGCAGCGGCCACCACAGGGCCGGCCAGACAACCGCGTCCGGCCTCATCGCATCCGGCCTCCAAAAGACCCTTGGTGTGATAAGCAGCCAGTATGGACATCACCAGCGAATGTAACCAGGAATGGCATCAACGAAGGTCCAGACCGGCATCGCGGCACATCCTCCCAAAACTGTCCCACAGGTCGGTCGCGGCATTGTCCCAGGTATAGCGCTGCGCCCGCTTGAGTCCCTGTGCGCACAGTTGCTCACGCAAGGCATCATCGCTCCACATGGTGTACAGCGCCTTGGCGATGTCGGTGACACTGTACGGATCGCAGTAGAGCGCGGCATCGCCGGCCACCTCGGGCAATGCTGTGGCCCCGGCCGCCACTACGGGAACGCCGCAGCGCATGGCCTCGGCCACGGGGATGCCGAAGCCCTCGAAATAGCTCACGAAGGCCAGTGCCATGGAGCCGCCCAAGGCCATCCGCAGATCGGCCTGGCCCAGCCGGCCGGTGAACTCCACCCGGTCGCGGTGGCGCATCCCCTCCCAGGCCTGCTTCATGCGGTCATCCCACCAGAAGCTCTCGCCAACCACCACCAGCCGCAGATCGCCGGGATGATGGGCCAGCACATGGTCGAAGGCCTGGAGCAGGCGGGCGATGTTCTTCCGCGGATGCAACGAACCCACACAGACGAAATAAGGCGAACCCTTGCCGTATCGCTCCAAGGCCTGCTGTTTCTCCTCCACGGAAAGTGGCGTGAAGGTGGAGCCCACGCCATTGTAGACCACGTCGATACGGCTTTCATCCAGTTCGTAGCGTTTCGCGATGTCCTTGCGGGAATATTCGCTCACCGTGGCCAGCCGGGTGGCGTGCCGTGCGAAGCGCGGAAAATAGCTGCGGTAGAAGTTCCGGTAGGCGCGCGGCAGGTCCTCCGGATGGTGCTCAAAGTTCAGGTCGTGGATCACGGCCAGGGTGGGTACCGTGCTGTGCAGCGCCAGGTAGCCATCGGGACTGATGAAGGCATCGGCCTTCAGCGCCTTCAACTTCCGGGGCAGCAGCCAGTCGAACCACAGGCGATAGAGCAGCGGGTGCCGTGTGGGTGGCCCCATCACCACCGGGCTCACGTTCGGGGCGTAGATGAAGCGCTTATCGTAGGCCCGGTCGAAGAGGAACAGGAACTCATGCTCGGGGTGCGCGCGAACGATGCGCTGCAGGGTCTCGTGCGTGAACCAGCCGATGCCCTCCAGCTTGTCAGCGAGCAGCAGGCGGGTGTTGACGGCGATGCGCATGGGAAGGGAACAGGCGGGTTCGGTGATGCAAAGGTGGCGATCTTGGGGCAGCAAGGTCAGGCAACCATGCATCACCGCCGTGGGAGGCATGGGGGAGCGCTGCGATGCCTGGCATTTGCGCGCAATGTTCCCTTCATCTGTATCACGAACATTGGTTCAAATGAGAGCCATGAACCCGGATCTCTCCAGATCGCAGTTCCCCATTAATTGATTGGTCCATGATACCGATCGGCAATTTGGCGCACTATATTGAGGGCGCAATGAGCGGCCTTGGGACATACAAAGCAGTTCACGAGGTACCAGCCGTACATGCTGTTGTGTCTACATGGCATCTGTCCCTGGCCTCTGCAGGCAGGCAGCGGTCCAGCACCGGGTCAAGACAGGCGCAGGCTCACCAGCGGTCCCAGCCTCCGGCTGGCAGGCAGCGGTCCCAGCCTCCGGCTGGCAGGCAGCGGTCCAGCGGTCCAAACAATTTGCAACTTACCAAGGTAGGCC
>JBGTAJ010000286.1:0-2676 GCA_041749915.1 Flavobacteriales bacterium | reverse complement strand
CCCGTTCCGGATGGCAGCTTGAACACGACCGGCATTTCGTAGCGCGTGCGAACCGCATGACCGTTCTGCATGCCGGGGATCCACTTCGGCATCGCCTTCGCGACACGCCTGGCCTCGGAGTCGTATGGATACCCCAAGCCTTTGATGACGTTCACATCCTCCACGAGGCCTTCGGCGTTAACGACAAAGCCTACCAGCACCATGCCCTCCCTCAAAGGCGGCTCCGCATCGGTGGGGTACTGCACCATCCGCTCCAGGTATGTCCTCATCACCTCATGGCCACCGGGGAACTGCGGAGGCACCTCCACCACCGTCCAGATACGCTCGCTCTCTGCGGCGGGCTCGGGTGGGGGTAGCATATCTGGTCCCGGTTCGTTCGCGAACAGGTCCTCATACTTCGGGCGTTCGCCTACCGTCCACACGAAGCACACGGCCTGTGGTTCGGGTGCCAGAGCGTTCGGGGAGAATACATAGGTGCGGGCTAAGGCGTTGGCCTTGTTCACGAGCGCCGTGTCGCTACAGGAACTCAACGGAAGGTTCACGGCGGCGCTCAGCACGCGCCCACTGCGATCCACTGAGAGGTCGATGACGAACCGGCAGAATGTGGGGTTGCCCCATACCGTTCGCGGTCCATCGGTGGCCGCGCGCTCAAAGCCGCCCTCGAACTCTGCCTTTTCAAGGAATTGCGCCGATGCGGAAAGGAAGCCGCAGGAAAGGGAAAGGAGCAACAGGGCACGTTCGATCATGTGAGGAAGCTTGGAGTAAGGTTATGCTGGTCCTTGTTCTTGGATGCTTCGATGTCGATCTTTTCGGGCATGGGTGGGCGCCGCGGTTGGGCCGGGCATGGTGCGAAAATCGGGCAGGACGCGCAATTGTCGGATCGTCCGGTTTTCCGATCCTCTGATCGTGTGTTCTATTTCTTCGCTTCCGCCAGCTTGAAGCGGATCGGCAGGTTGTAGCGCACCCGTACTGTCTTGCCGTTCTGTTTCCCGGGCTTCCAGTTGGGCATGCCCTTCACCACGCGCAGCGCCTCCTCACTGCACCCACCGCCGATACCGCGGAGCACATTCACATTACTGATCTTCCCGTCCGTTTCCACCACGAAGGTCAAGTAGACCACACCTTCAATGCCTTCCTCAACAGCTTGCTCGGGATATTTCAGGTTCTTGCCGATATAAGGGTACAACGCCTCCGGTCCGCCGGGGAATTCGGGCATCTCCTCTACTATGGTCATCACCTCATTCGCATCATGCACGGGTTCATCCACCCGCATCGGTTCAACCGTGATGGTCTCCTCGTCCTGAACAGCTTCCTCGATCCTGATCGGGTCCGGGATGGTGGTCCCACCTTGCGCGAAGAGGGCAGGGGTGAAGAGAACGGCAACGAGCGGGAGTACGAGGCGGAGGTTCATGGGGTAAAGATCGTGGTTGAGCCTGGAGCGTGCCATGATCCCAAGCGGCAATGCCGTTCAGCCCAAGGTCTGCAATGCACCGATCCCCATGATCAGCAGCAACCCCAGTGCGAAGCCGACCACGGTGCCCAGCATGAGCACCACCACCGTCCGCGCGGGGCTGGGGTGGCGCTTCGCGAAGAGCCCGGACACCAGGAACAGCCCGCCGGCCAGACCGATCAGGTACACGCCCATGGCGATGACGTTGCCCAGAGTGAACAGCCCTTGCAGCGAGTCTCGCCCCTCGTCGATGAAGTAGAGGCAGAGGGTGACGAGCAGTGCTGTGCCGAGCAACAAGGCCCAGTGCAGCGGTCGGCGGGTGGGCAGGGTGCTCTGCATGATCCGTGTAACGACCGTACGACAGGTGTATTGTCGTGCGATCACGTCAGCGCACCTGGCATGATCTGCGCTATCTGTACGCCACCACCTTCGCGCCGCTCACCAGGTACACGGCCTGGTCGAAGCCATCGACCTCATACAGCGGGGTCTTGTCCTTGCCTAGCAGGATCGTCTCGCCAAGTGATCCATCCTTCTTGTTCACGCGCATCAGCACGAACTCGCGCTTGCCGGCATCGCTGAGGATGAACTGGGTGGCACCGGTACTGGCGGTGGCGGTGAAGCGCGCACTGGCCCGGGCCAGGAACTGCTTGGTGTAGTCCATCGCCATCACCGACGCATCGCCGTAGAGGTTCGATACCTCGCGCGTGATGTCCTTGCCCATGGCCGATCCGGCATCGGTGACCTGGATGCTCTGGCTGGCCGATCCGAAGGCGGCGCTGGTATACCCGTAGGCCGCAGTGTAGTAGGCGGCGCGCACAGCGTTAGAATAGAGCAGGGCACGCGTCAGGCCGCTTTCACGCGCGGCGGGGAAGTACTTGTTATAGGTCACACTGCCGGAAGAGCTCACCAAGGCGATGTTCTGATCGCTGCTCACCACGATCCCCTCGGGGACCACCTCCACGTGGGTGGCCTCCTCCTTGCCTTGGAACTCCAGCGGCGCGCTGTTGAGGGCCGTGGCGGTGCCTCCGCCCAAGGGCAGACGGTAGAGCAGATGGTCCTTGGTGTTGAAGAGGTACAGTTCCTGCTCCGTGCTGGCCACGTTGCCACTGCCGCCCCGGAAGGCCTTGCCCAGCTGGGAGGTGCCGGTGGCCAGGTCCACCACGTCCATCTCCTCGCTGCTGGCGATGAGCACGCCATTGGGCATGCGCATCACCCGTTGGATGGCG
>JBGTAJ010000285.1:0-5159 GCA_041749915.1 Flavobacteriales bacterium | reverse complement strand
TCCTGGTAGGCGAGATCGGCGAACGCCGAATCGTCGATGAACAGGTGGCGGGGGATCTTGCCTATGGCGGCCAGGACCAGTTCGTCGGTGATGCCCTTGCCCCTCAGGTGTTCCACCAGCTTGCGCCGCAGTCCCTGGTGCCTGTACGAATCGCTGCGCTGGTCCATGTTCGGCCCGCAAAATTAGCTCGCGGGGCAACGCCCCGGCCGAAGCGGCTACTTTTGCGGCCCGTACCGCGAAATGGTGCAGGAAGAGCATGACGAACGCCGATCGAACGCGTGTGGGGGTGGTGGGTGCCGGACATCTGGGCCGGATCCACATCCAACAGTGGCTGGAACTGCCTGAGATCGAATTCGTCGGCTTCCACGACCCGGACCCGGCCCGCTGCGCACTGATCGAGCAGGAGTTCGGTGTGAAGGCCATGGCCGACCCCGAGGCCCTGATCGCTGCGGTGGACGCGGTGGACGTGGTGACCCCGACGATCTCGCATGCCGCCCTGGCCACCATGGTCCTTCAGCGCGGAAGGCACCTGTTCATCGAGAAGCCCTTGGCGAACACCATGGACGAGGCGCGGGAACTGGTGGCCCTGGCCCACAGCACCGGCCTGCGCGTACAGGTGGGCCACGTGGAGCGTTTCAATCCCGCCTTCCAAGCGGCACTGCCCTATTTCTCCGGCCCCAAGTTCATCGAGACCCACCGCCTGGCACAGTTCAATCCGCGGGGAACGGACGTCAGCGTGGTGTTGGACCTGATGATCCATGACATCGACATCGTGCTGCACGTGGTGAACAGCGAGGTGACCCAGGTGAGCGCCAGCGGAGTGGCGGTGGTGAGCGACACGCCGGACATCGCGAATGCGCGGATCGCCTTCGCCAATGGCTGCGTGGCCAACCTGACGGCCAGCCGCATCAGCCTGAAGAACATGCGCAAGAGCCGCTTTTTCCAGCGCGATGCCTACATCGCCGTGGATATGCTCGAGCGTTCCACGGAGATCGTGCGCATGCGGAACGTGGAGGGAGAGCCCGACCCTTTCGCGGTCACCATCGACCTGGGCGCGGGCCGCGGCCATCGGGAGATCAGTTTCGAGAAGCCCGAAGTGCCGAAGACCAACGCCATCCGCGAGGAGCTTCGCGCTTTTGCCGGGAGCATCGCCAACGGCAGCACCACGGCCGTGACGATCGAGGATGGTGCCGCCGCCATGGACATTGCCCACCGCGTGCTGGAAGGCATGGAATTGCAGAAAGCATAAGGCCCGCATACTAAACCCCACGGTTGATGCGTTGCCCCCCCACAACGATGTTCAGCGCACTCCGGAAAGCGCCTTTGGTCCTCTTGCTCCTTGCCGGTTGCAGCAAGAGCGAAACGGTACCCGCCTATCTTGAGATCCCCTCGGTGGTCCTCAGCACCACACCGGAGCAGGGCGTGGCCACGAGCAAGGTGACGGACGTCTGGGTCTCGGTGAACGACCGGCTGGTGGGGGTGTGGGAACTTCCCGCACGGATACCCATCATCGGCGAGGGCAGCAACCGGATCACGGTGGTGCCGGCCATTAAGCGGAACGGCATGTACGACGACCGTCTCCGCTACCCCTTCTTCGCCAGCTGGTCCGGCAATGTGGAGTTCAGCGAACAGACCACGGTGTCCATCGCACCCACCACCTCGTATTTCAATACCACGGATATCTGGATCGAGTCCTTCGATGACATCGGGACGCTCGTGGAGCCTTCGGACCCGGCCGATACGCTTCTTCGCTTCACCTACGAGGAGCATCCGACCCTGGTGCGCGACGATACGCCCTGCGGCGGTGCCAGGCTCACCAGCAGCAACCCCTCGGTCCGGATCCAGACCGACCAGGACTTCGTGGGTGCTTCCGGTCCCGTGTTCCTGGAGCTGGATTTCAGCACCGATGTGCAGCTCGTCGTGGGTGTGCGCTACAACAATGCGGGCTTCGACATCGCAGAGCCCGTGGTGGTGCTGACGCCGACCACTCCGAACGGGAACAGCCCGATCTGGAACAAGGTCTACATCGACCTCAGCGCCCTGTTCAACACGGGGGCGGTCAATGAGCGGGACATCTATATCGAAGGCGCCCTGTCCAGCAGCATGTCCAGCGGGCTCTTTCTGGTGGACAACATCAAACTGGTGCGATCCGAATGAGCATGGACCGGCGCAAACAGGTGGCCAAATATGTCCTCGCCGATCTGGTGGGGTCCGCGCTGGCCTGGACCCTGTTCTACGCCTACCGCAAGCTCTACCTGGAACCCATCAAGTTCGGGTATGATGTGCCCTTGGACTTCGATGCCAACTACTTCAAGGGCCTTATCCTCATCCCCCTGTTCTGGTTCGGGCTCTACACCGTCATCGGCGGATACCGGGACATCTTCCGGCGCTACAGGACCAAGGAACTGGGGCAGACATTGCTGATCAGCATCATCGGCGTCACGGTCATCTTCTTCGTGCTGCTGCTGGATGATGAGGTCGCGAGCTACAGGTACTATTACCGCAGCTTCCTGGCCCTCTTCCTGCTCCACTTCGGCATCACCTTCCTCTTCCGCTTCATCCTCACGAGCAGAACGGTGCGCCAGGTGCATGATCGGGTCATCCGCTTCAATACCATATTGGTTGGCGGGAATGAACGGGCCATGGCGATCTATGAGGAGATCGAAGGCTTGCGGAAATCGACCGGCAACCGCTTCATCGGCTTCGTGAACGTGAACGGCGGGGATCAGTTGCTGACCCAGGTGGGACTGCCGCGCCTGGGCAAGTGGCACGAACTGAGACAGGTCATCGACACCAACGAGGTGGAAGAGGTGATCATCGCCGTGGATTCCGGGGAGCATGCCCACATCAGCCGGATCATGAACGAGCTGGAGGGCACCTCCGTACGTATCAAGGTGATCCCGGACATGTACGATATCCTGTCCGGTTCGGTGAAGATGACCAGCATCTTCGGCACACCGCTGATCGAGGTGAACCCGGAGATCATGCCCACCTGGCAGTTCTCGCTGAAGCGCATCGTGGACATCAGCGTGAGCGCGTTGGCCCTGCTGGTGCTGTCCCCGCTGTTCATGGTCCTGGCCATCCTGGTGCGCTTGTCCAGCCCAGGTCCCATCTTCTTCCGGCAGGACCGCATCGGAAAGTTCGGTCGGGTGTTCCGCATCATCAAGTTCCGCAGCATGTACTGCGATGCCGAGAAGAACGGTCCCCAGCTCAGCAGCAGCACAGACCCGCGGATCACCCCTATCGGGCGATGGATGCGCAAGACGCGGATGGACGAGACGCCCCAGTTCTGGAACGTGCTCAAGGGCGACATGAGCTTGGTGGGTCCTCGTCCCGAGCGGCAGCACTTCATCGACGCCATCATGGAGGTGGCGCCCCACTACCGCCACCTGCACAAAGTGAGGCCCGGTATCACCAGCTGGGGCCAGGTGAAGTTCGGCTACGCGGAGAACGTGGAGCAGATGGTGCGGCGACTGAAGTACGACATCCTCTACATCGAGAACATGAGCCTGGCGGTGGACCTGAAGATCCTGGCGTACACCGTGCTCATCATCCTGCGCGGGGACGGCAAATAGGGGCGCACGATCGCGCGCGCCTGCCTGCCGGTGCATGACGCAACCCGGCTTGCCAAACACCATCGGCCATTACCTTGCCGCCCAAACGCAATTGACGACCATGAACATCTCTGTGATCGGTGCTGGCCAGATGGGCAACGGCATCGCCCATGTCTTCGCCCAGAGCGGTCACCAGGTGACCCTCATCGACATCGCCCAGCCCAGCATGGACAAGGCCCTGGCGACCATCGCCAAGAACCTCGACCGCCAGGTGGCGAAAGGCAGCCTGAGCGAAGAGCAGAAGGCCGCGACCCTGAAGAACATCACCACCGCCACCGACATGGCCGCCGGGGTGAAGAGCGCCGAACTGGTGGTGGAGGCCGCCACGGAGAACGTGGACCTGAAGCTGAAGATCTTCCGCGACCTGGATGCGAACGCACCCGCTGGCTGCATCCTCGCCACCAACACCAGCAGCATCAGCATCACCCGCATCGCCGCCGTGACCAAACGTCCCGGACAGGTCATCGGCATGCACTTCATGAACCCTGTGCCGGTGATGAAACTGGTGGAGGTCATCCGCGGCTACGATACCACGGACGCGGTGAACAGCACCGTGGTGGACCTGAGCACCGGGATCGGCAAGGTGCCGGTGACGGTGAACGACTACGCCGGCTTTGTGGCCAACCGCATCCTGATGCCCATGATCAACGAGTCCATCGAGACCCTGTTCCAGGGGGTGGGCGGCGTGGCGGAGATCGATACCATCATGAAGCTCGGTATGGCGCATCCCATGGGTCCGCTGCAATTGGCAGACTTCATCGGCCTGGACACCTGCCTGGCCATCCTGCGGGTGCTGCACGAAGGCCTCGGCAACCCGAAATACGCACCCTGCCCCCTGCTCGTGCAGATGGTGGCGGCCGGCAAGCTCGGCGTGAAGAGCGGTGAAGGATTCTACCAGTACACGGCGGGCAGCAAGGACCTGGTGGTGGCGGCGGCGTTCCGGAAATGATCATCCGTTCGGCCTCGGAGGTCGATATTCCCTTCATCCGGACAATTGCACATACCACCTGGCCGGTGGCGTATGGCGCGATCCTTTCGGCGGAGCAACTGGCCTACATGCTGGACCGCATGTTCGCAGAGGAGCTGCTCCGGGAGCAGCTGCTGGTCAAGGGCCATCTGTTTCTGCTCGCAGAGGAGAATGGCACAGTGCAAGGTTTTGCGGGCTTCGAGCACACTTACCAGGGCACCCCACGCACTCGCCTGCACAAGCTCTACGTGCTGCCTGAAGCCCAGGGGAAGGCTGTGGGCCGTATGCTCCTCCATGCCGTGGTCGAGCAGGCGAAGGTGGCCGGTGATACCGGAGTGGAGCTGAACGTCAATCGCTTCAACCCCGCCAAGGACTTTTACCTCAAGCACGGATTCCGCGTGGAGCGGGACGAGGTGATCGACATCGGGCAAGGCCATGTGATGGACGACCATGTGATGGTCCTGGACCTGGCCTGATCACCGGCACACACAGCGCAACGTACTTTCGGGATCGATGGGCACCGTACCCGACCTCCTCCTCTCCATCTCCCTCGGTATCGCGTTGGCCGCGGCCACCGG
>JBGTAJ010000284.1:0-18291 GCA_041749915.1 Flavobacteriales bacterium | reverse complement strand
CGTCAGGTGGCGTTCGTCGTTGTTGCCCTCGGTGCCCTTGTTGGTCACCTGATGACGATCGTCCTGACCATGGATGGTCTCCTTGTCATGGGCCTTGCCGATGGGCTGCTGGCCCTCACGATCGGTCTCGCGCTCCTTGCCAGGTGCGTTGCGCTGTGCATCGGGCGTATTACGCTCGTTCGTGCTTTGGTTCGCGCCGCTCGTGTTGGTCGGGGTCTTCGTGTTGGATTCGTTCCGTTCTGCCATCGTAGTAGGTATTTGTTCGTTGGTTGAACAGCGGGTCCGTGCGTCGGTGCCCTGGAACCGTTCGGGAGGGTTCATCCAAGGACCGGTCCTTAACGCCGCTGTACGTCCCATAGTCCCGTGGATCGTGGGCTACAGCGTGTTCGGCTGTTGGCCACAGGGTCCGGGATCGGGAAGGGAATTGGACAATTGGGGGCCGATCGTGAAAGAAGGTCGACGATCGGTGCGCAGGACCGGTGCATCGTTCCGCCCCCGTTACCTTCGCGCTCCCATTTTCCGCCAGTGCGGATGCTGCCCGGGTCCCACCCGGAAAGGCAGTTGAGCGCACCGGCCACCAGAGCACCGTCCCCATGAGCGTCCGCGTCCGTTTCGCCCCCAGCCCCACCGGCCCCCTGCACATGGGCGGTGTGCGCACAGCCCTGTACAACTTCCTCTTTGCCCGCAAGCACGGTGGCCAGTTCCTGCTGCGCATCGAGGACACCGACCAGGCGCGCTTCGTGCCCGGGGCGGAGGACTACATCCGCGAGGCGCTGGACTGGTGCGGCATCACCCCCGATGAGAGCCCCTGGACCGGCGGCCCGGACGGCCCCTACCGCCAGAGTGATCGCAAGGACCTGTACCGTCAGTACGCCGACCAGTTGATCGCCGCGGACAAGGCCTACTACGCTTTCGACACTTCCGAGGAGCTGGAGGCCATGCGCGAACGGCTGAAGGCTGCGGGCTCGGCCTCACCGGCCTACAACGCCGTGACGCGTGAGCACATGAAGAACAGCCTGACGCTCAGCGCCGACGAGGTGAAGGAGCGGCTGGCGCGGGGCGATGAGCATGTGATCCGCCTGAAGGTGCCGCGCCACACCGAGGTGCGTTTCGAGGACATCATCCGCGGCTGGGTGGTGGTGCACAGCGCCAACATCGACGACAAGGTGCTGTTCAAGAGCGACGGCATGCCCACCTATCACCTGGCCAACATCGTGGACGATCACCTGATGCGCATCACCCATGTGATCCGCGGCGAGGAGTGGCTGCCCAGCGCGCCGCTGCACGTGCTGCTCTACGAGGCCTTTGGTTGGGAGCGCCCGCAGTTCGCACACCTGCCGCTGATCCTGAAGCCCGATGGGAACGGCAAGCTCAGCAAGCGCGACGGCGACCGCCTGGGATTCCCGGTGTTCCCCCTGAACTGGACGGACCCCACCAGCGGCGAGCAGAGCAGCGGCTACCGCGAGCGTGGCTACTACCCCGAGGCCTTCATCAACATGCTGGCCCTGCTGGGCTGGAACCCCGGTGGCGATGTGGAACTGATGAGTAAGGAAGAACTGGTGAAGCACTTCGAGCTGGAGCGCGTGCACAAGGGCGGCGCCAAGTTCGATCCGGACAAGACCAAGTGGTTCAACCAGCAGTACCTGCGGATGCGCCCTGATGCCGAGCTGGGTGCGCAGTTGCAGGCCAAGCTGAAGGACCAGGGCATCGAGACCACCCTGGAGCGTGCCACCGCCGCGGCCTTGCTGCTGAAGGAGCGCGCCACCTTCGTGGGCGACATGCTGGAAGGCATCTACCTCTTCACCGGCGGATCGCCGCTGAAGGACAACGCCCCGGCCGAGGAGGAGCTGCGCAAGCGTTGGAAGCCCGAGGCCGCCCCGGCGCTGGAGGCCTACATCGCGCAGCTGGCCACCCTGCCCGCACTGACGCCCGCCGCGCTGGAGGCCACCTTCAACGCGGTTCTGCAGCAGCATGGCCTGAAGATCGGCCAGTTGATGCCCTTGTACCGCCTGTTCGTGGCCGGCCGCATGCAGGGTCCGGGCATGTTCGATGTGAGCGCCCTGCTAGGCAGGGATGAAGTGATGGCCCGCCTGAACGCCGGCCTGCAACACTGCCGCGCATGGGCCTGATGGAGGTGAACGGCATCCGGGTGTTCGCCTACCACGGCTGCCTGGAGGAGGAGGGCCGCATCGGTGGCCACTTCAGGGTGGACATCGCCGTGGAGGGCGACCTGGACCGCGCCGAGACCAGTGACCGCCTGGAACATGCCGTGGATTATGGCCGGGTGACGGCCGTCGTGAAGGAGCAGATGGCGGTGCGCGCCAACCTCATCGAGCATGTGGCGCGCCGCATCCTGGATGCCCTGAAGGCCGAGTGGGACCCCGCCTTGCACTGGCACGTGCGCCTGGTGAAGGAGCGCCCGCCCATCAACGGCGATGTGGCCGAAGCGGTTTACAGCGTGGAGGGATAGCCCGATCCTCCTATCTTCGCAGCCTGCCTGCCGAAGGTAGGCCCACTTTCCCGGTCGCGTGGCCGAGTGGCTAGGCACAGCTCTGCAAAAGCTGCTACTGCGGTTCGAATCCGCACGCGACCTCGATCGACGAGCGCCCCGGTTTCCGGGGCGCTCGCGGTTTATTGGGCTGGGGAGGCCAAGCTCGCTTGAGCCTTCCCAGCCCCATGAACCGCCCCCGACCCAAGGTCGGGGCCTGTCGATCGACCGCCCCCCCACAACCGGATCCCCTGGCATCCGCACGCGACCGTTTCCCCCTCGGCCAAGCTCGCTTGAAGCCGAGGGGCCCCTTGAAATGAGCCCACGGTCGCAGACCGGGGCAGCTGTCGATCGACCGGCCCCCCCAACCGGATCCCCTGGCATCCGCACGCGACCGTTTCCCCCTCGGCCAAGCTCGCTTGAAGCCGAGGAGGGCCTTGAAATGAGCCCACGGTCGCAGACCGGGGAAGCTGTCGATCGACCGGCCCCCCAAAACCGGATCCCATCCGTCCCATCACCTACGGAGCCGTCCCCTGGCCGATCTTTGTACGCTGCCTACCTTGTTCCATACCAATTGCCCTGTTCCGGCGTTGTGTGCACTGCTGATCCTTCTGCCATGTCCGTGATCCGAACCCTGCTCCTTGTCCTTACCTTCCTGCTTTCGCCGGTGCTGCACGCGCAAAGCGAGGTGCCCATCGGTGCGTGGTCGGAGCACTACCCCTACCGCAAGGCCATCGCCGTGGCCGAGGGAGGCGGCTACGTGTTCACCGCCACGGCCAACAGCATGTTCCGCTACAGCACGGCCACGGGCGAGATCGAGACGCTGTCCAAGGTGAACGCGCTGAACGATGTGGGCATCCAGGGGCTGGCGTGGAACGAGCCACTGGGCATGCTGCTGGTGTACTACACCAACGGCAACCTGGACCTGATCGAGGGCAACCGCACCACCAACATGGGCGATATCAAGCGCAGCAACATCCTGGGCAACAAGGGCATCTATTCGGTGTACTTCGAAGGCACCACGGCGTTCCTGGGCTGCGGCTTCGGTATCGTGGAGCTGGACCTGTTGCGCAAGGAGGTCCGAGATACCTGGCGCATCGGTCCCAACGGCAGCCAGGTGCAGGTGAACGGCATCACGGTATACAACGATTCCATCTACGCGGCCACCACCACGGGCCTGTTCACCGCCGCGCGCAATGCGCCGAACCTGGCGTCCTTCGACAGCTGGCGGCAGCGCTCGGACATGGGCTTCACGACCGCCGATGGACCCTTCACCTCCATGACCACCTTCGGCGACAAGCTGCTGCTGAACTACAGAGGTACACCGGTAACGTTGGACACCCTCCTGATGCTGGGTCCGGACAACACCTGGCAGCGTTTCGCCCCGCTGTACGGCCGTGCCAACCGTCGGCTGGACGTATCCACGGACGGCGCCTTCGTGGTGATCCCGCACAACTCGGACATCCACATGTACGACCAGGCGATGAACGAGGTGAACTTCATCTTCGGCTATGTGGGCGGCTTCGCCAATCCCTCGCAGGCCATACGCGGCAGCAATGCCACCTTCTGGATCGCCGATCTGGAGGTGGGCCTCGTGAATTTCGGAGGGTCGACGGACCGCTCCTTCCTGCCCAACGGCCCGAGGAACGCCAATACCTGGAGGCTGGCCAGCAGTGGTGGCGCCGTGTACATCGCCACCGGGGCCCTGGCGGGCAACTGGTCCAACACCTTCCTCAAGGACGGTGTGCACCTCTACCGGAACGGCACGTGGAGCACCAGCGACGTGGGCAACACCCCGCTGATGGCCGGTGCCAACACTTACGGCGGTGCGGTGAACGACATCGTGGCCATCGCAGTGGACCCCGAGGACCCCACGCACGCCTATGCGGGCAGCTGGGACGACGGCCTGCTGGAACTGCGTGACGGGCGCCCAGTGCAGATCTTCAACGCCGGCAACAGTTCTCTGGGCAATGACCTGAACCAAGGCATCGAAAAGGTGAACGTGGCCGGACTGGACTACGACCTGGACGGCAACCTGTGGATATCCAACGCCTGGGCACCAGCGCCCATCTCAGTGCGCACGAAGACCGGCACCTGGTACAGCTATACTCCGGGGTCCATCCTGAACGGCAACCTGCTCATCGCCGATATCCTGGCGGCCAGCAACGGCTACAAATGGATCGTGCGGCCCCGTGGCAATGCCCTGCTGGTGTTCGATGACAACGGCACCCTGGACAATACCAGCGATGACCGTTACAAGCTGCTGAACAGCGAGGCCGGCACCGGCGGACTGCCCGCGCCCGACGTGTATGCCGTGGCCGAGGACAAGGAAGGCCAGATCTGGGTGGGCACCAGCAAGGGCGTGGCCGTTTACTACACCCCCGAGGTGGTCTTCAACAACCCCGTGGATGCCCAGCAGATCCTGTTGGAACAGGACGGAAACTTCCAGTACCTGCTGGAGACCGAGTTCGTGAGCTGCATCGCCGTGGACGGCGCGAACCGCAAATGGCTGGGCACCCAGACGGGCGGCGTGTTCCTGGTATCGCCTGACGGGCGCACGCAGATCCAGCACTTCACCGAGGCCAACAGCCCATTGCCGAGCAACACGGTGAACGCCATCACCATCGACGGGCTCACCGGCGAGGTCTACGTGGCCACGGACCGGGGCATCATGAGCTACCGCAGCGATGCCATCGAAGGCGGGGTGGAGAACACCTGCGCCACGGTCTTCCCCAATCCCGTGCGCGAGAGCTACACCGGCCAGGTGGCCATCGATGGACTGGTGCGTGACAGCGAGGTGAAGATCACCGATGTGAGCGGCAACCTGGTGTACCGCACCACCTCGTTGGGCGGCCAGGCCCTGTGGCCCGCCACCAACATGGCCGGTGAGCGGGTGAGCACGGGCGTGTACCTGATCTTCGCCACGGACCAGTTCGGCACGTTCAAGTGCAACACCAAGGTGCTGGTGGTGCGCTGATCCCGCGCACCGACCCATGCTGCAGACCACCCGCGCCATCGTCATCCGCACCGTGCGCTATGCGGACCAGCGCACCATCCTGAAGGCCTACACCGAACATGCCGGCATGCGCAGCTACGTGGTGCGCACCGGCAAACGGGGCACGGGCACCCAGGCGGCACTGCAGGCCCTGAACCGCGTGGAACTGGTGGCCGATGACAGTCCCGACAGCGACCTGCATGTGCTGCGAGAGCTGCGCGTGGCGAAGCCCTACACCACGCTGCCCTACGACCCTGTGCGCGGCACCATCGCCCTGTTCGTGCAGGAACTGCTGTACAAAGTGCTGCGCGAGGAGGCCGCTGATGAGTCCCTCTACGCCTTTCTGGAAGAGGCCCTGGAGGTGATGGACAGCGTGGCCGATGTCACCCACTTCCCCCTGCTCTTCCTGCTGCAGCTCTCGGGCCACCTGGGCTTCCTGCCTGAGGCACCGGCACCCGGCGAGGACCGCTTCGACCTGAAGGAAGGCCACTTCATGCGTGGCGGCGCACAGCACGGCCACACCCTGGGCCCGCCCCTGAGCCACGCCCTGGCAGCCCTGCTGGAAGTGCCGCTGGACGGTCTGCCCCAGCCCCGCATCGCCACCGCCCAGCGCCGCGATCTGCTGGACCATCTGCTGCTCTACTACCGCCTGCACCTGGAGGGCATGGGCGAGATGCGCTCCCCGGCGGTACTTCACCAAGTACTCACATAGCGAGGATCGACGATCCTCGCTATGCGGGTACCTTCGCCCCCCATGTTCCCCCGCGCCGCCGCCATCACCCCTTTGCTGGCCCTGGTCGTTGCGGGCTGCCAGAACGCCCCCGACCCTATGACCGGTACCGACCGTCCACAAGCCCCCATCGCCCCGGAAGAACCCCATGTGCACACGGCCCACGGCCAGCAGCGGGTGGACGAGTTCCACTGGATGCGCCTGAGCGAGGAGCAGCGCAACGCCGCCCAGCCCGATGCACAGACGCAGAAGGTGGTGGCCCACCTCACCGCCGAGAACACCTACACCGAGGCCATGCTGGCACCGGTGAAGGAGCTGAAGGAGACCCTGTTCCAGGAGATGAAGGGCCGTATGAAGGAGACCGACCTCAGCGTGCCCTACCGGGAGAACGGTTACTGGTACCACTACCGCTTTGAGGAAGGCAAGGAATACCCCATCCACGTGCGCCGTGCCGATACACCCGATGCCAAGGAAGAGGACTTCCTGAACGAGAATCTGCTGGCCACAGGCAGCGCCTATTTCGACCTGGGTGACTTCGAGATCAGCCCCGCCAACCGCATCGTGGGCTACAGCGTGGACCTGGTGGGCCGCCGGCAGTATGATATCCGTTTCCGCGACCTGGCCACGGGCGCCGACCTGCCCGATGTGATCACCAACACCGGCGGCGGCTGTGCCTTCGCCGATGAGCGCACCGTGTTCTACCCCCGCAAGGACAGCACCCTGCGCAGCTACCGCATCTACCGCCACATCATGGGCAGCGACCCGGCCAGCGACGTGGTGGTGTACGAAGAGCAGGATGCGGCCTACAGCTGCGATGTGTATCGAAGTCAGTCGGACCAGTTCGTGATCATCACCACCGAGAGCACATTGAGCAGTGAGCACCGCTATCTGCCCGTGGCCCGGCCGATGGAGGAGTTCCGCATCTTCCTGCCCCGCGAGGAGGAGCATGAGCACACCGTGATGCACGTGAAGGCCCACGACGGACAGGCCGGCAAGTGGTACATCGTCACCAACTGGAAGGCGCTCAATTTCCGCCTGATGGAATGCGCAGAGAGCGACACCCAGGACAAGCGCAAGTGGAAGGAGGTGCTGGCCCACCGCAAGGACGTGTTGCTGGAGGATGTGGATGCCTTTCGTGATCACCTCGTGTTCAGCGAACGCACCGAGGGCCTCACGCACCTGCGCATTCGCCGCCTCAGCGACGGGCAGGAGCACGAGATCGCCTTCAACGACCCGGCCTATGTGGCCTACACCGGCACCAACCCAGAGTGGGACACCGACAAGCTGCGCTATGGCTACACCAGCCTCACCACGCCCAGCAGCGTCTACGAGTGCGACCTCAACACCCGCGCCACCACCCTGCTGAAGCAACAGGAAGTGGTGGGCAGCTTCCGCGCGGAGGATTACGCCAGCGAACGCATCTGGGCCACCGCCCGCGATGGCGAGAAGGTGCCCGTGAGCATTGTGTACCGCAAGGGCACGCCGCTGAACGGAACCTCTCCGCTGCTGCTCTATGGCTACGGCAGCTACGGCCACAGCATCGAGCCCACCTTCAGCAGCGCCCGCCTGAGCCTGCTGGACCGCGGCTTCGTTTACGCCATCGCCCACATCCGCGGGGGCGAGGAGATGGGGCGCGACTGGTACGAGAACGGCAAGATGGAGCACAAGATGAACACCTTCACGGACTTCATCGATGTGGCCGACCACCTGGACCGCCTGAAGTACGCCGACCCCCAGCGCCTCTTCTGCTGCGGTGGCAGCGCCGGTGGCCTGCTGGTGGGTGCAGTTGTGAACATGCGTCCGGACCGCTGGAAGGCCGCCGTGGCCGCCGTGCCCTTCGTGGACGTGGTCTCCACGATGCTCGATGAGAGCATCCCCCTCACCACCGGTGAGTTCGATGAGTGGGGCGACCCCAAGGAGAAGGCGGCCTACGACCGCATGATGGCCTATTCACCCTACGACAACGTGAAGCCCCAGGCCTATCCCGCACTGCTCGTCACCACGGGCTTCCACGACAGCCAGGTGCAGTACTGGGAGCCTGCCAAGTGGGTGGCCCGCCTGCGCAAGAACCAACAGGGCGATGCGCCCATCCTGCTCCACACCAACCTGGAGGCCGGCCACGGTGGCGCCTCAGGCCGCTTCGAGATGCTCAAGGAAGTGGCCCTGGACTACAGTTTCCTGCTGTGGCAGGCAGGGGTGGTGAAGTAGCTTGTTCGGTGCCTGGTGCCTGCACGCCGGGTGGTACAAGCGGGAGTGCATGGCATCGTGGCCTGCGTGTGCTGCGTTGTTCGGGGTGCTGTGCCACGGAACGTGAGATCCTGAACCACAATGGCTGTGCATGACAGTTAGAGTTTTCGGCTTGGCGGCAAAGTGTCGCATTGGAAACCCGTGCATGGTTTAGAGTAACTTCGACATATGCGGAGCGCGATTCACCACACAGTGCAGGGTCCCGAAAGCGAAGACCCTGCACAGGTTCAAGGCTTGCTAGGTGTCGCAACGTGGGTCCTTGTGAGCGATCAGAGTACCTTCGATGTATGCGGAGTGGGGTGAACAGTGGCTGCAGGGTCCCGAGGACGGAGACCCTGCAGAGGTCCAATGCGACCGGGCTGCGCATTGTGGCGCTCTATTTCGACGGTCACTTGATCGGAACTGAGAAGGTACAGATGATAAAGCCGTGACCAGCAGTATATCAAGCATAGGATTACTGTGTTCGTTCATCACTTACGAAGTGCAGGCACAGAATTTTAATCGGCGCCTCGACGTACTAACCCAACTGCGTCCTGATTTTGCATGGTCCATTGAGGAGCTGCCTGATGGTAGGTTTTCCATCATTGGAAATAGTCCTTGGCAAGGCGACCAGTTCTATAGTTCGTCCATTTACGTTTGGAAAATGGAAGCATCTGGTCAAGGATCGGGAGTTGAACATGTGGTCAACCCAGGCTATGCGAATTATCCAGGCTGGGCAAATTCATCCGGTCCCAGATCCAATGGTGGTTTCGTAATTGGGGGGGATCATTTTATGGACATCAATGATTGCAAGGCTGCTCTTTTTCTTTTTAATGGATCAGGCGTGCTGGATACAATGTATACGTACGGGGGCCAGAATGAAACATGGATCGGACGACAGGCCAAGCAGATATTGGATGGTGGCTACGTACTTTGTGGGGATGTGAATGTTACAAACGGCAATGGTTTTCTACTGCGCACCGATAGCGCGGGAGAGTTATTGTGGGCAAGGGAGTACGGAGGGAGTAGTACGGACTACATGGTCTCCGTAGATCTTGTTGGAACCGGCTTTTATTTAGGTGGTATGTATAGAAATGTTCCAAGTAATTATCAGATCTGGACAATCCGTGTAGACCAGGATGGGGAAATTATTTGGGAGCGGAGATGGGGCGGGCCCTTCAATGATTCCAATGGTCACGTCCAAACCACATCTGATGGACATGTACTAGTTGCCGGAAATTGGCCAACAGCGGCAGGCACCTACAGCAACAGCTATATCTTCATGGCCAAGCTGGATAGCTCCAATGGTGCGTCTATATGGGAGAACCGATATGGCCCGGCAACCATCAACACCACGCTTTTCGCGGTCAAGGAGATCACACCTTTTGGAGACTTGATCGCAACCGGTCAGACCACTCCAGAAGTACTTGAAGAGTATGGCGTTCTCCTCCGCACCGCCGCCAATGGCGACAGCCTCTGGATGCGTTACTACCAATACAGCGACAGCCTCATCAGCGGTGGTGCAGGTCAGCTGCGAGATGTGCTCCCCACGCCGGATGGTGGTTTTATCGCCGTCGGTGCGGCCTATGGCGTCAGTCAGAACGGGCAGAGCTACGGCCAGGATGCCTGGGTCATCAAAGTGGACAGCATGGGCTGCCTGGAGCCGGGCTGTAACCTGATCACAGGCATGGAAAGCCAGGTGACCAACCTGAAGGGCGCCCTTACTGTCGCACCCAATCCCATGCGCGTTGGCGAGGCGGTGCAGCTGTCCATCCACCTGCCACCCAGCATCACGCCGCAAGGCCCACTGCGGCTCACGGTGGTGAGCAGCGATGGTCGGCTGGTGCAGGAGCAGCACTTCGCCCCTCACAGCTCCGAACTCACCCTTCACACCTCTTTCGCCCCCGGCCTATACCACTTGCACATTAGCGATGCCACCCGTTGGTTGGCGGGGGCGAAGGTAGTGGTGGAGTAAGGCGTCCGCTCCGATCTCGGAGCCTTTCACGCAGCACTCACACCTGCTGGAAAGGTGAGGTGTGAAGTGTGAGCTGTGAAATGTGAATGGAACAACGCGCATCGCGCCCCCTCAGCTCGCCATGCTCTCCGCCCATACGATCTCCTCGGGCTGCATGGGGATCACCTGCACGGGTGATCCTTCCTGCTGCAGGCGCTCGTAGTCGCGCACGCTGGCGAAGTATAGGCTGGTGCTGTGCGCTCCATCGGGGCCGCCCTCGGCGGTCTCCACTTCCCACACCACGCCGAAGACCTCCCTGCCCGAGCGGAGCTTGAAGCGGCAATGTTTGTGGGTAAAGGAACTGAGGTGTGCGAGGTCCATGTTTTCCGTCAACGTCGGTTCCCGAAAATTAGCGCAAAGCGGTCCGGGCAACGACGGTCTTTTATCAACAGTGGCGCCCGTCCTGTTCATAAGGAGGGTGCCCTGCGGGCCGCAGCCTGCTGAGGGTCAGGAGGAAGCCTTGGCGCCAATGCGCAGGGAGAAAAGGATGGCCTCCAGCTCGCGCAGGTAGTCGCGCTTGTTGAACTGCGGCGCGTACACGAATCCCTCCACGGTGATGAGCTCCTTGCGCTCTTCATCCACGGTGCTCAGGCTCACGTACGGGCCGCCCATCTTGGCGCCCTGCATGCCGTAGAGGCCGTGCATCAGGTAGGCGAAGCGCCCATCGAGCTCGGTGGCCTGTCCGCTGGGCATCAGGTCCAGCTGTTCGAAGGCCCGTTGCACGATCATATAGGATCCAGGGTCCGGACCGTTCACGAAGGCCGCCGTGATGGAATCGCGCTGCTGCACCAGGAAGGGCACGGTGAAGGTGCTGTCGCTGGTGTAGGGGTGTCGGTGGATGAAGAGGCCTTCGATGACGTTGTGGTCCAGGCCGCTGCCGCTGACGATGCGGTCGCGCTGCAGCCAGGTGAAGTGGCTCTCCTGCTTCATCACGCGGTAGCCGCCGGGAATGGCGAGGGTGAGGTCCTGCGCGGCCTGCACGCTGCTCACCAGGGCCTTGTCCTGTTCGCGTTTCAGGCGGGCCAGGGTGCGTTGGCGTTGGTGGGCCTCGAAGGCCTCGGAGAGGGGCCCGCCCTCGCGCTGCAGCATCCGGATCCAGGTCTCGGGGTCGAAAGCGGCCACCTGCACGAGCAGTTGGCCGGAGGCATGCACATCGCGGCGGGAGATCACAGCCACGGAGTCCACCTTGCCACTGATGGTGGCGAGCAATACGCTGTGGTGCCCTTCCAGCAGGGAGGCGAAGTGCTCCGGCGCGCACTGGGCCACCTTGAAGCGCTTTTCGGGCTGGGGCATGTGCTCCATGTACTGTTCCAGCACCTGGCGAACGGCGGCACCGGGTTCACCTTCCCAATGTCCCTTGGCCATCACCACCAGCACCTCGCTCTCGCCGCCCACGGCCAGGGGCTTGCGCTTGGGAGCATCGTTGCAGGCCAGCAGCAGGCCGGCGCAAAGTAGCAGGGGGAGGGCGGTACGGTGGAGGCTCATCCCTCCTGGACGCCCACTTTGATGCGGTCGCCCACCTTCAGGCCATCCTGCACGGTCCCTCCGTTGAGGCGTTTCAGGTCGTCCACGCTCACGCCGGGGTAGCGCTTGGCGATGTCCCACAGGGTATCGCCGGGTTGCACCACATGATAGATGTAAGTGCCGTCCTGCACGGGTTTGGCGGCGGGCTTGGCCGCGGTGGCCGTCGCGGCCTGTTTGCCCACCACCAGCTTCTGCCCGGGGCGGATCATGTCACTGCGTAAACCGTTCATGCGTTTCAGCTCGCTCACAGAGAGCTTGTACTTGCCAGCGATGACGCCCAGGGACTCGCCTTTGCGCACGGTGTGGTAGCGGCTGGCGGTTCCTGTCGTAGGGTTGGCGGTGGCCAGGGCACGCTCGCTGGGTGGTGGCACAGCGGGGGTGGAGAAGCCCCGGTAGCGGAGGCTCTCCTCATTGGCCACGAAGGTGCCGGCGGCCTCGCGGGGCATGTAGATGCTCACGGGTTGGTCCACATCGGGCACCAGGCCCAGCTTGAAGGTGGGGTTGAGGGCGCGCAGCTCATCACCCGAGGCACCGGTTAGCTTCGCCAGGTCCTGCAGGTCCAGCGGGTAGCACACCTGCACGGTGTCCACCTCGTGGGCACAGTAGGTGGGTGCGATGGGGTAGAGGTTGTGGTCCGCGTGATGCGCGAAGAGGTAGTTCACGGCGATGAAGGCCGGAACGTATCCGCGGGTCTCGCGGGGCAGGTGGTCGTAGATGGCCCAGTAGTCCTTGGCGCCGCCGCTGCGGCGGATGGCCTTGTTCACGTTGCCCGGCCCGCAGTTGTAGGCGGCCAGGGCCATCTCCCAGTTGTCGTAGAGGTTGTAGAGGTACTTCAGGTAGCGGCATGCGGCCTCGGTGCTTTTGTAGAGGTCGTGCCGTTCATCCACGTAGCTGTCGGCCTTCAGCCCGAACATGCGTCCTGTCGGCAGCATGAACTGCCAGAGGCCCACGGCACCGGCGCGGCTGCGGGCGGCGGGGTTCAGGGCGCTCTCCACCACGGCCAGGTACCTCATCTCCAGCGGGATGCCGTGTCGGTCGAGGTATTCGTCGAAGGTGGGGAAGTAAAGCTCCGACAGCCCCAGCATGCGGGAGCTCATCTCCCGTTTGCGTGTCACGTACAGGTCGATATAGGACTGGACGACCGGGTTGTAGGTGAGGTTGAAGGGCGTGTTGGCATCCAGCACGGCCACACGCTGGCGCACGGTCTCCACCGGCCAGGCGGGGATGTGGTCGGCCGCGAAGCCGTGCACGTTGTGGTGGGCGGTATCGGTGCTGAAGGGCGAGTGCTTGATCCAGGGGACCTGGGCAAGGTCATCGAGACGGGCCACCACGGGGTCGTCGGCCATCAGGGACACGGCCTCGGTGGGCTGCGCCACCAACAGGGTGGGCAGCAGCAGGGCGAGCAGGGAGAGGTGTTTCAACAGGGCCATACAAGTCTATCCGGAGCGAGCCGAAGTTACTTGTAATACGCAGGATGGCGGCCGTTGTTATGTGCGCTGCTCGTTCACAGGGTGGTGTGGACGGCGCTCACTGGATCACCACGCGCTGGGTCACGGTCGCCCGTCCGGGTCTGTCCAGGCGCAGCAGGTAGAGCCCTGGGGGCGCCTCGCCCCGGTGGATGTCGATGGTGCGGGTACCACTGGCGTTCAGGATGTTCAGTACGCGCCCTAAGCGGTCGATCAGGGTCACCGTGGTTCCGTTGGGAAGTACCTCGTCGGCGATCAGTCGGGCGTGCTGGGTGAAGGGGTTGGGCACCACCAGGAAGCCGCTTTCGGCCATGGTCTCCGGCAGATCGGTGGCGATGATGGCCGGTGTGGTGGCCACGCAACCCAGGGTGCTGGTGACCTCCACCGTGTAGCTGCCGTTGGTGGTGAGCTGGATGGAGTCCGCCACGGCGCCGGGGATGGGTTCACCGTTGAGGAACCACTGGTACAGGTCGCCGGCCGGGGCGCGGAGCACACCGTAACCGTCAGCCACCAGCTCGGGCTGCCAGGTGTTGCAGTCCACCAGGGTGCTGTGCACGGTGTTGGTGATGATGGGCGGGTTCAGGTCGAAGTAGATGGCCGCGGTGTTGGGGATCTCGGTGAGGTGGGGCAGGCCTTCGCGCAGGTGGATGCGGAAGTGGACGAAGCCCTGGCTGCCCAGTTGATCCGAAGCGCTGTCGGGGAGCATGATGTCCAGGAACTTGAACTGGATGCTACCGTTGGCGGTGATGGCCACCTGGGTGGGGGTGTGGGAGAAGCCCAGGACCTCCACGCGCTCTGGGTCGAGGTCGGGGTCCAGTTGGTCCATGATCACCACATCGAAGGCGGGTGCGGTGCCGGTGTTCTGGAAACGTACGGTGTAGTCCAGGAAGGGCGTGTCTATGGCGATGGCCCCGGCTTCGCCATAGCCGGCGGGGTGAACCTGCTTGTCGTTGGGGTCGTAGGCACAGGTCACGGTGCCACCGAGCGTGGCGGTGGTCGTGCTCAGAGTTTCTCCACCAACATCGAGGGCGTCCACTTGAAGTTGATGGAGCCATGGTTCGCCGATGGATCCGACGCTTGGAGTGATCACCTGGGCCAGGATAGAACGTACCTCGAAATAGTAGAGTTCCTCAAATGTCCACGTTATGGTATTCCCTATGATCGATGAGGGTGCGGGTATGCTGCCGAGGAATGTGGCGTTCTGGTCCAGTTGGAGGGTGACACTACCTTGCTCGATGCGTGTACCTGCATTGGCAAGGTTGATGAACAGTTGGGCCTGGGTGCCGCATGGCACTGCGCCCTGTACCATGGAGGCATCGATCAGGCTGAGGTCCTGAGCGGGGAAGATGGCGAAGTCGAGCCCCGAAGCGCTAGGTTCAATGTCGGTGAGGTCGGCCTGCAGGGGAGAAGCGCTGGTCACTGACCAGAAGACCGGGTCCAGCGCGGGCTGCAGTGTATAAGTGCCTGGCGTGGCGTACATGGTGTATGTTCCGTCCACATTTGTGAACGGGTAACTGGCGCCCGGGTCCACTTGCAGGTTCACCCAAGGCAGGGGCAGTTCCTCCGGCTGGTATACCTGGTCGCCGTTGAGGTCATGGAAGATGCGCCCGCTGAGCTGATAGTCTGAGTTGGATAGGTTCGCGAGGAGTTCGACCCGGCTGCTAAAACGGTCAGTGACAAGTATATCCCCCAGTCCATCTCCGGTGATATCTCCCACACCTATGCACCGGACCTCATTGGTCAGCGGCTCTCCAGAGTCTTCAAAGTCCCAGATCACGGAGGCCTGGCCGAAGAGGCCATCAGGGCCACACTGCCGCATTAGTACTTGTTGTCCATTCAGGTACACGAGGTCCACGCGTTCATCGCCGTTCAGATCCTGAAGGGTTGAAGCTCTGGGGTCATAGCTCAACGTTAGGGCTTGTGTAAGCACAAATTGGTAGGGGGCTGTAGCGTGCCAGAGCACAAGGTCGCCTTCGGCATTGGCGATCATATCTTCGAGTCCATCCCCGTTCAGATCGATGAGAAGAATCGGTTTTCCGAAGGTGCCATTAAAGAGCAATGGATCGCCAAAGGAGCCGCCAGTGTTCAGGTAGACCCCAATGGTGCCATCGATATCCGCCAATCGGTCCAAGGCCCCATCGTCATTCATATCCACCATCAGGCACTCCGCTAGGAAGAGCCATTCTGGTCCGAGGCCGACCGATGGTGCAAAGGAACCTCCGCCCAGGTTCTCGAAGAGGAACGCACTGGGCTCAAACGTAAATTGCACACTTTCGCCCACGACCACATCCGGGTCACCGTCCAGATCAATATCCATGGTGCGAACAAGCCTGGGAAAATCAGTCGTCGCCCCCGGAACGAATGGACCAAGCACATCCTCAAGCACGACCGTTGTGAATACTGCGATGGGGCCTTGTAGGAAGAGCTTCACACCGAGATGAAAGCCGATGGAGAGGATGTCGATATCGCCATCCTGATCGATATCGATGTGAATGAGGTCGAACTTATTGCCCTCCTCATCCAGCACCGTCGCATTTCCGAATGTTCCTGATCCGTTGTTGTATAAAACGCGAATTTCCCCGTAATTGCAACTGAGCACATCGAGGTCACCATCCGCATCAATGTCCACCAGTTCCACTTTTTCCGGATGGGGCAGTGATCCAGCGGTCACTTCATGACGGATGTTCAGGCTGCCGGAACCCGTGTTCTCCAATATGGCGACCCGGTCGGCATAGTACTGCATGAGCACGATATCCTGGTCTCCGTCATTGTCCATATCTGCGATATTGTCTGCCCTGCTATGTAGAGACGTACTCACCGTGTCGAGATCCGAGAATGATCCGTTCCCGTCATTCAGTCGGATAGATGCGAAATATTCATTGTGCCTGGTCCAGAGGTCCTGAGCGCCATCTGCGTTCAGGTCGACGGCCTTGCCGAACATCACTTCGTCATATTCATTCCACGGCGTTACGGTTATCGAGATGGTGTGCTCGAGACCGGTGGTCGGTTCGAACCAAATGCTCTGGTTCGAACCGTTGAAGTCCACTCTGAAGCCAATATTGCCGTTGCTTGGGTCGCGATCGAATTCGGTGAGTCGACGGATCACCAGTCCTGTGGGGTCCGAATAATAGGGTTGTGGCGGATCGAAACCACCTTGGGCAGTTCCAGTTGCTACTTGAAGCAGTTCTGGACTACTCGCGTTGTAAAGAAGGTCATCGACCCCGTCCCCATTCAGGTCGATCAGCAGGAATTTCATATCAGCTGGATCAAGGAAGGGTCCGAGCGCGAACTCCGCGATCTGCAAGGGTGCGGTGAAACCGCCGCCCGGGAGCTGATGCGCATAATAATAGCCCGAGCTTCCGTTGGGGTCCACCAGGATAAGGTCCAGTCCGTTCTGGCCATCCAGATCGCAGAATTGGTATGCACTGGCCTCCGCAATGATCTGGGGCTCTCCGAACTGCAAATTCCCCAAGTTCTTACGCCAGTGTGGGCTTGTGGTTGGGTAACCAATTATGTCCTCAAGCCCATCACCATCCACGTCGATCATTTCATGGAACACAAAATTGAACATATCAGGCACCAACACAGACTGGGAAGCACTGAACTGCCACGCACCTTGGTTGAGGAAAGCAAGTATCTGGTCCTCGCTCTGGGTAATGTAAGAGGAGACCAGGACATCCTGGTCACCGTCACCGTCCAGGTCACCGGTCCATAATGCACCTGGCCCTACCATTTCGGACCTGGCGACGGTTGTCGGTGGCCCCCACTGCGCCATCGAAGTGAGGACCGATAGACAGAACAGGAGGGTGAGGGAGCTGCGCATGGCGGAGGAACAGGACGTAAGGTAGACGTCCCGAGGGTGGAAGGTTGCCGCGTTCTCCCGGGCCGCTGCACGGATCAAGCGGACAGCGAGGAAGGACCCCTTCAGAACAAGTGCTCCGCCGCGGCCAGCAGTTTCGCCTCGGCGAAGGGGGCTGCGGTGAGCTGGATGCCGAAGGGCAGGCCGTTGCTGTGGGTGCCGGTGGGCAGGCTGATGGCGGGAACCCCGGCCAGGTTGGCCTGCACGGTGAAGATGTCCTGCAGGTACATGGCCACGGGGTCGGTCACGGCGCCATGTGCGAAAGCGGTGGTGGGGCAGGTGGGGCCCAGCAGCAGGTCGTACTGGCTGGTGGCCTCCAGAGTGCGGTCGCGGAGGATCCGGCGCACGCGCTGGGCCTGGGCGTAGTAGGCGTCGTGGTAGCCCGCGCTGAGCACGAAGGTGCCCAGCAGGATCCGGCGTTTCACCTCGGGTCCGAAACCTTCGGTGCGGCTCAGGCGGTAGGTCTCCTCCACGCCCTGGGCGGCCTTGCTGCGGTGGCCGTAGTGGATGCCATCGAAGCGCGCCAGATTGCTGCTGGCCTCGGCGGTGGCCAGGATGTAGTAGGTGGGCACCTGGTGGTCCAGTAGCGGCACGTCCACGGGCTCCACAGTATGGCCCTCGGCCCGCAGGCGCTCAATGTGGCCTTGCAGGTGTGCCACCACTTCGGGGTCCATGCCGGCGCGCTCCAGCCCTTCGCGGAAGTAGCCGATGCGCAGCTTGCCGGGATGTGCCAGGGTCACGGGCTCCATGGGCGTGCGGCTGGTGGTGCTGTCGCGTGGGTCGGCACCGGCCATGGCGGTGAAGAGGGCGGCGGTATCGGCCACGGTGTGGGCAAAGGGCCCGATCTGGTCGAAGCTGCTGGCGAAGGCGATGAGGCCGTAGCGACTGATGCGGCCGTAGGTGGGCTTGAAGCCGACAGTGCCGGTGAAGGAGGCGGGCTGGCGGATGGACCCTCCGGTATCGCTGCCCAAGGCGGCGTGCACGATGCC
>JBGTAJ010000283.1:0-34805 GCA_041749915.1 Flavobacteriales bacterium | reverse complement strand
GTGGGGCCGTCGGCACCGGCCAGTCCGCCGCGGTCCAGGCAGAACACCACGTTCAGGTTCTGCAAGGCCACATCATGCACCACCTGGTCATAGGCCCGCTGCATGAACGAGCTGTAGATGTTGCAGAAGGGCACCATCCCTTGCGTGGCCATGCCAGCGCTGAAGGTCACTGCGTGCTGCTCAGCGATGCCCACGTCGAAGGCACGGTCGGGCATGGCCTTCATCATGATGTTGAGCGAGCAGCCCGAGGGCATGGCGGGCGTCACACCCACGATCTTCGGGTTCTTCTCGGCGAGTTCCACGATGCTGTGGCCGAACACGTCCTGGTACTTGGGCGGCTGCGGGCTCTTGGGCACCACTTTGATGATCTCGCCTGTCTGCTTGTTGAAAAGCCCGGGGGCGTGCCACACGGTGGGGCTTCCCGCCTCGGCAGGTGCATAGCCCTTGCCCTTGGTGGTGATGGTGTGCAGGATCTTGGGACCGGGGATGTCGCGCAGGTCACGCAGCACCTTCACCAGATGGTCCACATCGTGCCCGTCCACCGGGCCGAAATAGCGGAACTGCAGGCTTTCGAAGAGGTTGCTCTGCTTGAGCAGGGCGCTCTTCACGGCGTTCTCCACCTTCTGGGCGATGGCCTGCGCGTTGGGCCCGAACTTGCTGATCTTGCCCAGCAGCTTCCACACATCGTCCTTCACCTTGTTGTAGGTGTGGCTGGTGGTGATGTCCGTGAGGTATTCCTTGAGCGCACCGACGTTCGGGTCGATGCTCATGCAGTTGTCGTTCAGGATCACCAGCATGTCGGTGCCCGCGCCGCCCGCGTGGTTCAGTGCTTCGAAGGCCTGGCCGGCCGTCATGGCGCCATCGCCGATGATCGCCACGCACTGGCGCTCAGCCTCCCCCTTCAGCTTGCTGGCCACGGCCATGCCCAGCGCACCACCGATGCTCGTGCTGCTGTGCCCCACGCCGAAGGTGTCGAACTCGCTCTCGCTGCGCTTGGGGAACCCGCTGATGCCCTTGTGGATGCGGTTGGTGTGGAAGATCTCACGTCGACCAGTAAGGATCTTGTGCCCATAGGCCTGGTGCCCCACATCCCACACCAGCTGGTCGTAGGGCGTATTGAACACGTAATGCAGTGCCACGGTGAGCTCCACCACGCCCAGGCTGGCACCGAAGTGCCCCCCTTTCACGCTGACCACATCGATGATGAAGTCGCGCAGCTCGGTGCAGACCTGCTGGAGCTGTTCCTCGTTGAGCTTGCGGAGGTCGGCCGGCAGCTGGATCTGCTCCAGCAGTGGGTAGGTGGGCACGGTGCCGTTCATCGGTGAAGGGATTCAGAACGAGGGGAAAAACAAAAGTAAGCGGCTAAAGGTTCGCTCCGGACGCGGGAACGCCGGGCCGCGGGTGCTTGTTGTGCAGCGCCACAAAGGACCTTCAACGCAGGTGCCTGCTGAAACGCTCATGGTAGGCCCGTTCCAAGGACTCGCGATGGTCGGGGTGCGCGATGCCGATCAGGTCCTTGGCCCGTTGCTGCAGATTCTTGCCGTAGAGATAGGCCACCCCGTGCTCGGTCACCACGTAGTGCACGTGGGCACGGGTGGTCACCACACCGGCGCCCTCCTTCAGGAAGGGCACGATCTTGCTCTGGCCCTTGTTGGTGGTGGAGCACAGGGCGATGATCGGCTTGCCTCCTTCGCTGAGGGCGGCACCCCGGATGAAGTCCATCTGCCCGCCCACGCCGCTGAACTGGTAGGTGCCGATGCTGTCCGCGCACACCTGGCCGGTGAGGTCCACCTCGATGGCGCTGTTCACGGCCACCACCTTGGGATTCTCGCGGATCACCTTCGTATCGTTCACGTACTGCGCGTCCAGGAAGGCGAAGAAGGGGTTGTCGTCCACCAGGTCGTAGAGACGCCGGGTGCCGAAGGCGAAGGCCGTTGAGATCTTGCCCCGCTGTTTCTTCTTGAACTTGTTGGTCACGACGCCCTTCTCCACCAGGTCGATGATGCCGTTGGAGCACATCTCGGTATGCACCCCGAGGTCCTTGTGCCCGCCGAGCCCGCGCAGGATGGCATCCGGGATCGCCCCGATGCCCATCTGCAGGGTGGCACCATCGTCCACCATCTCACTGATATAGCGGGCAATGCGCTCCTCGGTGGGTCCGATGGCGCCCGCATAGTCCACCTCGGGCAGGGCATCATCCACCTGCACCATGGCCGTAAAGCGGGAGACGTGCACCTGACCATCGCCCAGTGTACGCGGCATGTTGGGGTTCACCTGGGCGATCACCGTCCGGGCGTTGCGCACCGCCGAGCGGGCCACATCAACGGATACGCCCAATGAGCAAAAACCATGACGGTCCGGCGGGGAAACATGCACCAGGGCCACATCCACCGGAAGGACGCCCTGCTCGAAGAGGCGGGGGATCTCGCTCAGGAACACCGGGATGTAATCGCCCCGCGGACCATCCACGGTGGCGCGCATGTTGGCCGACACGAAGAGGGCGTTGAGGAAGAAGGCGCGCTGCACCTCGGGCCGTTCGAAGCCGAGTTCGCCGAAGGTGCTGATGCTCACCAGCTCCACATCGTGCAGTTCCGCATGGCGGTCCAGCAGGGCGCGCACCAGTGGCACCGGGGTGGCGGCACTACCATGGATGAAGACCCGATCCCCGGAATTCACCAAGCGCACCGCCTCCTCTGCTGACATCCAAGCCACGTTCTTCATGGCGACAAAGGTGGGAAAGGGCGCACGGTGCGACCTGACGGCCCTCATCACGGCGTAGCCTTCATGGAATGTCGATCTTGTTTCCGTGGATTTATTTTCCATGGTATATATTTGTACCCGAAGCTCACACAACAGACCCATGGACAGAAAAGACTTCATCCGCAAAAGCCTTCTGGGAACAAGCGTCCTGGTCAGCGGCGCAGCTGCGGCCAGTGTGCTCCGGAACGACATCGACGAACTGAAACCGCTGGAGCCGGTAGGCTTCGATCACCTCCACCCAACACCCCCTGAACGCATGGAAAACATGGTACTGCACCGCGCCAGCGAGCGCGGCACTGCCGATCACGGCTGGCTCAAGGCCAACTTCAGCTTCAGTTTCGCCAACCACTACGATCCCACCCGGATGCACTTCGGTGTGCTCCGCGTGATGAACGATGACATCATAGCGGCCGGCAAGGGCTTCGGCACCCACCCGCACGATAACATGGAGATCATCACCATCCCGTTGAAGGGGGCCCTGCAGCACAAGGACAGCATGGGCAACACCAGCATCATCAACGCGGGCGATGTGCAGGTGATGAGCGCGGGCACGGGCATCCTGCACAGCGAGTTCAACCCGAACGCGGACAAGGACGCGAACACCCTGCAGATCTGGCTCTTCCCGCGCCAGCGGCAAGTGACCCCGCGCTACCAGCAGATGACCTTGGACCCGCAGGAACGCGTGAACAAGTTCCAGCAGGTGCTTTCGCCGAACCCCGATGACGCGGGTGTGTGGATCCACCAGGACGCCTGGTTCCACATCGGCAACTTCGATGCGGGCCGCAGCGCATCCTACACCGTGAAGCGCAAAGTCAACGGCGTCTACGCCTTCATCATCAGCGGCAGCGCCACCATCAACGGCCAGCAGCTGGGCAAGCGCGATGCGCTGGGCGTGTGGGACACCGCCGCACTGGACATCCAGGTGGGCCCCGACGGCGCCGAGATCCTGCTGCAGGATGTGCCGATGGAATTGGCGTGATCGATCATTTCTGAAAACCCGTACGGGCGGGAAATGCTGAGCGCAGTCGAAGCGCCCGCCCCGACCAACCCTCAACCAACATGGAAACAGCAACTGCAACAACCACCAAGTGGGCCATCGACCCCAGCCACAGCGAGATCCAGTTCAAGGTGAAGCACCTCATGATCAGCACCGTCACCGGCTCCTTCAAGGAGTTCGGCGCCGAGGCGGTACTCGAAGGTGACGACCTGGCCAATGCCAAGGTGAGCTTCTGGGCCAACACCGCCAGTGTGGACACCAACAGCGCCGATCGCGACAAGCACCTGCGCAGCGGCGATTTCTTCGACAGCGAAACGTTCGCGAAGCTCAGCTTCACGAGCACGCGCATCGAGGGACAGGGCGACAGCTGGAAAGTGACCGGCGACCTCACCATCAAGGACGTCACAAGGTCCATCACGCTCAATGCGGAGTGGGCCGGTGTGGCCAAGGACCCCTGGGGCAATACCAAGGCAGGCCTGAACCTCAGCGGAAAGATCGACCGCAAGGAGTTCGGACTGAACTGGAACGCTGCGTTGGAGGCAGGCGGCGTGCTGGTGAGCGACGAGGTGCGCATCCTGGCCGAGGTGCAGTTGGCCAAGCAAGGCTGATCGCAGTACCTGCAATGGACCATTGGGAAAGGCCTGCTCCGGAAGGGGCGGGCCTTTCTGTTGGAGATGTTCTCGTGACCGCAGTCAGCCATATTATTGCCCGATCGACCAACTTGCGGCATGACCGAGCTCCGCACCGAAGAGGTCCTTGCCCTGCGCCGATCGTTCTCCCGCGTGTACGGTCCGGAGCGCTCCGCCCAGCTCCGCTCCGCAATTGGCCGCCCCATTCGCTCGCCCAAAGCACTGCGCGAATGGCATGACCTGCTGCTCTTCCTGCTGGCCCACCCTGCCAACGCAGAAGAACACCGACTTGCGACCACAGAACTGGAGCGCTTGTCCGCACTCGCGACGCAGATGGTGGGCAGCTCGGAAGCCCTTCGTTACGCGCTCATCAACTCCGGCATCGATGGTGCCCCGCTTCAAAGCACCTACTCGCTGCGCCTGGTGCGCTGGATGCTGGCCCGCTGGAAACATCGCGTGGAGCTCTTTCTGGTGGAGGCAGGCCTGGATGAATTGCGCGAGCTGCTGCGCTTGCTCCTGCCTCCAGTGGAGCACGAAACCGTGGACCAGCCCTTTGATGATGCCCATCAACTGCTGGAAACCGTTTACGGTGGATCGCGGCACACCCAGCTGCTGCGTCTGGCACAGAGCCTCGATGCCTTGGGGTGCGCCGAACGCCAACGCGAGCTGCTCTTCGCGCGGATGCAGGTCTACGTGAAGGTGGAGGGCGTGGCGGAAGGCTGCGGGACGACCTTCGCCCGCGGTCCTATGGGACCCATCCATCACCATGAAGCCGGGCTCCAACGTGGGGTGGACCTGACAGCCACACTGAACGATCCACTGCGGAAGCCCGTGCGGTTGAGCGTCGCTGAGCAGCATGAACTGATCGATACTGCTCGCACCGTGCTGGCCATGCTGCACCGCGAGACCGACCCGGTGACCCATGCTGGTGCGGTGGAGCTCTTCGACATGGGCCGTGGTCTCCGCATCGCCCTGTTCAGTTTGGACATGGCCCATCGGCTGCCCTTCGACAGTTACGTGGGCTTCATGGCCTTCAGGAACGGTGTGCCCCTGGCCTATGGCGGTGCGTGGATCTTCCCTGGTCGGAGCAAGGTGGGCATCAACATCTTTGCGGCACTTCGTGGCGGGGAATCGGCGTGGTTCTTCGCCCAGCTGCTGCGGCTTTACAGGCAGCGCTACGGGGTGGACCGCTTCGAGGCGGAGAACTACCAACTGGGGCACCACAACCCGGACGGGCTCAAGAGCGGGGCCTACTGGTTCTACTACCGCCTGGGCTTCCGGCCGGTGCGACGAAAGGACCAGCTCATCGCTGCGCGGGAGTTCAGGAAGCTGGGCGCCGGAAAGGGATATCGCGTGCCGCTGACGGTGCTCAAGCATCTGGTGGAACATGGGCTGGAGCTGGTGATCAGCGAAGGCGCCCATGCGGTGATGGATACGGCGGCATTGACCATGGCCGTGCAGCGACATGTGGTGGAGCGATATGCCGGCGATCGCAGCGCCGCCATGGAACAGGCCCTTGCCCGGCTGCACCGTCTGCTGCCCTTGGGCAACACGGGCACCTGGACCACGGAAGAACGGTCGGCCCTCTCGTTGTGGGCACTGGCACTGGACATGATCGACGAGCTCGGGGACCTTCCGCCCAGCGCGCTCCGCAATCTTGTGGCGTTGGTGCGGGCCAAGGGTGCCGCCACCGAACGGGACCACCAGCAGCGCTTGATGAGGCACCATGCCCTGTTGGAGGCATTCGCGCTTAAGGCGAGGGCTATGTGACGTTCGTCACTTCCGAAAGACATCCCATGCCGGAGCTTTGATGTGGTTCCAAACCGACCCACCATGGCCAACACACATTACGACGTCCTCATCATCGGCGGCGGCACCGCAGGGATCATGACCGCCGCTCAGTTGAAACGCAAGAGCAAGGACCTGCGGGTGGCCATTGTGGACCCCACAAAGGACCATTGGTACCAACCCGCGTGGACGCTGGTGGCTGCGGACACTTTCAACATGAAGGACACCCGACGCGATGAATCCAGCGTGATACCTCCCGGTGTGGACCATATCAAGGAATCGGCCAACACCTTCGAACCGGAGACCAACACCGTGCGCACGAAGGAGGGCAATACCTACACCTACGACCACCTGATTGTATGCCCTGGTGTGCAGATGAACATCGACGATCTGCCCGGTCTTCGCGAGGCCCTGAAGACGGACTTCGTGTGCAGCAACTACCTCGACCCCGAGAAGACCAAGCGGGTGATGCAGAACTTCAAGGGCGGGGTCGCCGTGTTCACCCAGCCCGCCACACCCATCAAGTGCGGTGGCGCACCGCAGAAGGCCGCCTACCTGGCCGATGAGTTCTTCCGCCGCAAGGGTGTTCGTGAAAAGACCAAGCTTGTCTTCGCCACACCCGGTTCGGTGATCTTCGGTGTGGACCCCTTCCGCGCGGCGTTGGAGGATGTGATCCGCAAGAAGGGCATCATCCTGAAGACCTTCTACAATCCAGTGGCCATCGACCCGGTGAAGAAGGAGATCCACTTCAGGTGGAGCAAGCCGGGGGACAACCATTGCGTGATCACCGAGGAACAGGGCTTGCCGGAGAAGATCGAGGGGGAGAGCACCATTGTGATGCACTATGACATGCTGCACCTGGCGCCGCCGCAGAGCGCTCCCGACTTCGTGCGCAACTCGCCGCTCGCCTATGCCGAAGGGCCCAGCAAAGGCTGGCTCGAAGTGGACATCCATACCCTGCAGCACAAACGCTACGCGAACATCTTCGGCCTCGGCGATGCAGCCGCACTGCCCACCGCCAAGACCGGTGCCGCCATCCGCAAGCAGGCGCCCGTGGTGGTCGCGAACATCCTGCAACGGATCAAGGACGGAGCACTGAGCAAGGAACAATACAGTGGCTACAGCAGCTGCCCATTGGTGACAGGCTACGGGAAGATGTTGCTGGCCGAGTTCAAGTACGACAACGTGCGCGACAGCGACCCCCTGCTCAGCCGGATGTTCGACACGGCCAAGCCGCTGTGGAGCATGTGGATCTTGAAGAAATACATGCTGCCCTGGCTGTATTGGAACAAGATGATGAAGGGGACCATGTAGCACGTATGTCGGGCCTAACTTGGTGCCCGCATGAAGAAGATCAACGACACCACGATCGCCCTGCTGATCGATGGGGACAATGCGGCGCCGAAGCGGCTGCGTGCCATTCTTGAGGAGGTGAGCAAGACCGGCACCATCACCATCCGCCGCATCTACGGCGACTGGACCACCACGGGCATGAGCGGCTGGAAGGACCTGTTGAACAGCAATGCCATCCAGCCGGTGCAACAGTTCGCCTACACCAAGGGCAAGAACAGCACGGACAGCGCGCTGATCATCGACGCCATGGACATCCTGCACGGCGAACTGGTCGACGCGTTCTGCATCGTGAGCAGCGACAGCGACTACACGCGGCTTGCCACCCGCTTGCGCGAGAGCGGCCACTTCGTGATGGGGGTGGGCGAGAAAAAGACCCCGGACGCCTTCGTGAAGGCCTGCGACCGCTTCATCTATGTGGAGAACCTGGATGTGCAGGAACCCGTGGTCGCGCCGCGCACCTCCTCCGCTCCCGTTGCAAAGACAGGGGCCAAACGCGCCTCCGCTCCTGCCAAGGCAACGGCGAGCAAACTCTCTGAGAACGGCGACCTGATGCGCAAACTGCGGAAGGCCTTCGTGATCGCCAAGGGCGAGGAGGAGGAGGCCTCCCTGAGCTTGATCGGTCAGGCCCTGCGCCGCCTGGACCCGGGTTTCGATCCGCGCAGCTACGGGCACGCCTCCCTTTCCTCGCTGGTGAACGCCCTGAAGGACCAGTTGGAGACGCGGCGCGAGGAGAAGGGGAACACGGTGATGGTGCGGTTCAAGGCTTGAACAGTGACGACCCCGGAGGAAGGATACTCCGGGGATCCACGTTCCCGGGCCGAGGAAGGACGCCGAAATGATGCTATCAACTCGCATATGGTCGATGACCGGGTGAAGAACGATGCATCGGTCCTGAGCATCGGGAAGAACCGTTCAGTTCGAAATGAACCACGGCGTACTTCCTGAAGGTACCTGACCACCCAAGACCGGGACATGGGGTCCATATTGAGGGTCTTGCTCCTTGACAAAAGTGCTTCATCGAGGATAATTTGCCGTCCATGGCAAAATTTCAGCCCTTCATCGACGGTCGAAGCAGGTCCGTCGCTCCTCCCTTGATCATTCCATTCGTTATCGTCCTGTCCTTCTTCTCGGTAGCCTTCATGCCCGAGCTGCTGAACCCGGACAGTGGTCTTCAGAATGCTGAACCCATCGGTCCTTACATGAACGGGGTCTTCACCGCCGACCCACCGACGCCTGGAGGTGCCTCTGTTACCTATACCGTACAGAACGCATTCCCGAACTTGACCTTCAACGACCCGGTGAAGATGCTGGAACTACCCTCGGGAAAGTTCATGGTCTTCGGAAAATCGGGCTACGCATGGACCTTCCTCAACGACCCGGGGACGGGCACCAAGACCCTGGTACTGAATATCAACAGCCAGACGCAGATCAATGCGGACGGTGGACTTCTGGGAGCCGCCTTGCATCCGGAATATGGGCAGGCCGGTTCACCGAATTCAGGTTACTTCTATGTTTGGTATCGCTACCATCCGATCGGCGATCCGCGTGGGGAACAAGCCTTCATGCGCCTCTCGCGCTTCACCATGAACGCTGCCGAGACCTACGTCGACCCGACCTCTGAATTCGTGCTGGTCCAACAGTTCGATCGCCAGAACTGGCACAATGGGGGCGACATGTTCTTCGGGCCGGACGGCTTCCTGTACTTCGCCGTGGGCGATGAGGGAGGTGCTAATGACCAGTACAACCGGACCCAGAACATCAGCTCGTGGTTCTTCGGCGGCGTGTTCCGCATTGATGTGGACATGCAGGGCGGCTCCATCAGCCACCCCATCCGCAGGCAGCCGATCAACGGTGCCACCCCACCATCCGGTTGGCCCAACAGCTTCACACAGGGATATTTCGTTCCCAATTCCAATCCCTGGCAGGACCCCGGTGGAGGCATTCTTGAAGAATTCTGGGCCCTGGGTACGCGCAGTCCGCACCGGATGACCTACGACCCTCCGACCGGGGACATCTGGATCGGTGACGTGGGGCAGGGTTCGCGCGAGGAGATCAGCCGGGTCTTCGCCGGGGCCAACCTGCAATGGCCTTACCGCGAAGGGGATATCGCCGGGCCCAAGACCAAGCCGAACCCACTGATCGGCTACGACCAATTACCGGTATATTCCTATCCCCGCTCCTTTGGGCAATGCGTCATTGGCGGGTACGTGATCCGGGGGAACAAGTACCCCGAGCTGAACGGGAGATACATCTTCTCCGACCACGAGACACAGAACATCCACACCTTGGAGCTTTCCGCGTTCGGGACCGCCCAGAACGTCCAGTTCCTGCTGAACGTGCCCGCCGAAGGAACCGGTGGCAAGGATGGCATCTCCTCCTTCTCCATGGCCTCGGATGGCACACTGTACATCCTGGACCTATACGGGACCAACCTGGACGGAGGGAAGGTGCGAAAGTTGGTGAGGATCCAGAACGGGGTCCCTGAGCCACCCGCCCTATTGTCGCAGCTGGGCGTATTCACCGATCTCGCCACCCTGGAGACCGCCCCGGGCATCATACCGTTCACGGTGAACAGCCCACTGTGGAGCGACCGCGCGGAGAAGCGCCGCTGGATGGCCATACCCAACGATGGGTCGTACGATTCCCCGGCCGAGCGCATCGGGTTCAACGCGGACGACAACTGGACATTCCCGCCCGGCACGGTGATGATCAAGCACTTCGAACTGCCGTTGAACGAGAACGATCCCGGCCAGAAAGCGCGCTTGGAGACCCGGTTCATGATCTACAAGAACAGTGGGGAGGCCTACGGGCTCACCTACCGATGGAACGCGAACGGCACCGATGCGTACCTCGTCGATGAGGAGGAGATCGGCGAATACACTATCACCCGAGCCGATGGGAGCACTTACGACCAGACGTGGAATTTCCCCGGTCGGCAACAGTGCATGACGTGCCATACGGTCGCTTCCGGCTTCGCCCTGGGTTTGAAGGCCCACCAACTGAACGGCGATCAGTTCTACTCCACCACCGGTGTCACGGCCAACCAACTGGAGACCATGGCGCACTTGGGCATGTTCGACCAAGCGATACCGGATGCGGATGACCTACGCCGCGCACGACCATTGGATGACCTCACGACCAGCGCAGAGGAGCGTGTGATGGCTTACCTGGATGCCAATTGTTCCTCCTGCCACCGGCCGAACGGTGTAAGCGCCGCCTTCGATGCACGGTTCGCCACACCACTTGCACAGAAGGGCCTGGTGAACGAGCCCACCGTCGGCATGAACTCTCCACTGGGGCGCTATGTGGTCGTGCCAGGTGACACCTTGGCATCGGAGCTCTGGGTACGTGACGCGCGACCCAACTCAGTGCCCAACTCCATGCCCCCGATGGGCAAGGAGATCACGCATGACGCCTACATGCGCGTGCTCACCGAGTGGATCATGACGCTGGACCCCGTGGCTTACGCGGAACAACGAACGCCATTGTATATCAAGGTCTTCCTGCAAGGGCCATACGAGAACGGCGTGATGACCGACGGTCTGCGGATCAATGGCCTGGTGCCCATGACCGACCCCTATCCTGGTCTGGCGATGCATACGGGCAATAACGCCAGCGCCTTTCCGCACACATTCGCATCCACGGGTGAGCGCCGTGTGATCGACTGGGTGTTGGTGGAGCTGCGCGATGTCCAATCACCAGCCACGGTGCTGCAGACCAAGGCCGCACTGCTCCTGAGCGACGGCACGGTGATCGACCCACAAGGTGGTCCGTTGCGTATCCCTTCCACCACCAGCCCTCGTCATGTGGCGGTGCGGCACCGGAACCATTTGGGTGTGATGGCGGCCCTTCCGACCGTCTTCAATGCGGGTGCGGTGGTGCTCGACCTCACCAGCCCCACCACGCCCGTGTACGGCACCGAAGCACTGGCCACCATGCCCAATGGTGCGAAGGCGCTTTGGACCGGCGACATCGACCGGGATGGTCGCGTGAAGTACTCGGGTGCTTCGAACGACAGGGACCATATCCTGGCCCGTATCGGTGGACTCGTTCCCACAGCCACAGCAGCCGGCTACCTGTCCGAGGACCTCGACCTGGACGGCGTGGTACGCTACTCGGGGCTCAACAACGATCGCGACCCGATCCTCTCCAACATCGGCGGGACCACACCGACCGAGGTGAGAACGGAGCAGCTACCGTGACGATGGTCAGGTCCGCGATCCACGCCCCAATACGTTCGTAAGAGCTGATTTGGGTCCTGGCCTGCCATCAGGTGGGCACCTGCTACCAACGAGGGTGGGCCTCGGGGCGTTGTGCAAGGCACCACGCCGGCGAAGGTGATGGCTATCTTTGCCGCCCCTTAGAAAGCCGTGATGGACAAGCGTTTCCCGCAGTATGATGAACTCGACCTGCCCAAGGTCGCCGAGGAGGTATTGAAGCAGTGGGAGGCCGAGGACACCTTCGGCCAGAGCCTTGAGCTCCGCAAGGACGCGCCGCCCTTCGTGTTCTACGAAGGTCCACCGAGCGCCAACGGACTGCCCGGTATCCACCACGTGATGGCCCGTGCCATCAAGGACATCTTCTGCCGTTACCAAACGCAGAAGGGCCATCGCGTGGACCGCAAGGCCGGTTGGGATACGCACGGCCTGCCGATCGAACTCGGCGTGGAGAAGGAGCTCGGCATCACCAAGGAGGACATCGGCAAGAAGATCAGCATCGAGGACTACAACGCGGCGTGCAAGAAGGCCGTGATGCGGTACACCGACGTGTGGAATGACATGACGCGGCGCATCGGTTTCTGGCTGGACCTGGAGCATCCGTACGTCACCTACCACACCAAGTACATCGAGAGCGTGTGGCACCTGCTGAAGAAGCTCTACGATGACCAACTGCTCTACAAGGGATACACGATCCAGCCGTATTCCCCTGCAGCGGGCACTGGGCTTTCCTCGCACGAACTGAACCAGCCCGGCACCTACAAGCCGGTGAAGGACACCAGTGCGGTGGCCATGTTCAAGGTGAAGTCCGATCATGCGAGCGAGTTCCTGTTCAAGGACGCGTTCGGCGATGTGTTCATCCTCGCTTGGACGACAACGCCCTGGACACTGCCCAGCAACTGTGCGCTCACGGTCGGCCCCAAGCTGGACTATGTGCGGGTGAAGACCTTCAACCCCTACACCCACGAGCCCAACACCGTGGTGCTGGCCAAGGCCCGGCTCAACGCCTACTTCAGCGAGAAGGGGAAGGATGCCTCGTTCGAGGACTACAAGAAGGACGGAAAGAACATCCCCTGGACGATCAACGGCGAGTTCTACGGACACCAGCTGGAGGGCATCCGTTACGAGCAACTGTTCCCCTATGCACAGCCCACGGGCGGCGATGCGTTCAAGGTCATCGGCGGCGATTTCGTGACCACGGAGGACGGCACCGGCGTGGTGCACACGGCGCCCAGTTTCGGTGCGGACGACATGCGCGTGGCGCGTCAGCACGGCATCGGCACGCTCACCCTCGTGGACCTGCAAGGGCGGTTCACGCCGGAGATGGGCGAGTTCGCGGGCAAGTACGTGAAGAACGAATACTACCCCGCCGGGCAGGCGCCGGAGAAGAGCGTCGACGTGGAGCTCAGCATCAAGTTGAAGGAGATGGGGCGCGCCTTCAAGGTGGAGAAGTACGAGCACAACTACCCTCACTGCTGGCGTACCGACAAGCCGATCCTCTACTACCCGCTGGACAGTTGGTTCGTGCGCGTTACCGCGAAGAAGGACCGGCTGATCGCGCTGAACAAGACGATCAACTGGAAACCCGAAAGCACCGGCACGGGCCGCTTCGGCAACTGGCTGGAGAACCTGCAGGACTGGAACCTTTCGCGTTCGCGCTACTGGGGCATCCCGCTCCCGATCTGGCGCACGGAGGACGGTGATGAGGAGCTCTGCATCGGCTCGTTGAAGCAGTTGAAGGAGGAGATCGCCCGCGCCGTGAAGGCCGGTGTGATGACCGCCGACCCCTATGCCTCGTTCGACGCAAACGACATGAGCGATGCGAACTACGACCGTGTCGATCTGCACCGTCCGTACGCGGACAACATCGTGCTGGTGAGCCCCGGTGGCAAGCCGATGAAGCGCGAGACCGACCTGATCGACGTGTGGTTCGACAGCGGTGCGATGCCCTACGCGCAGTGGCACTATCCGTTCGAGAACGAAGCGACCTTCACGGAGACCTTCCCGGCCGACTTCATCGCGGAAGGCGTGGACCAGACCCGCGGTTGGTTCTACACCTTGCACGCGATTGCCACGCTCACGCAGGATTCCGTCGCCTACAAGGCCGTGGTGAGCAATGGCCTGGTGCTGGACAAGGTGGGCCAGAAGATGAGCAAGCGCTTGGGCAATGCCGTGGACCCCTTCAAGACGCTGGACGCCTACGGGGCCGATGCCGTGCGGTGGTACATGATCAGCAACGCTTCGCCCTGGGACAACCTGAAGTTCGACGCGGAGGGCATCACCGAGGTCCAGCGCAAGTTCTTCCGTGCGCTCTTCAACACCTACAACTTCTTCGCGCTCTACGCCAACATCGACGGCTTCGACGGGCATGGTGAAGCCGCGTTGACCGAATCGGACCGGTGGATCCTCTCGCGCCTCAACAGCGTGATGAAGCTCGCCGACGCGAACTATGCCGATTACGAGCCCACGATCGCGGCGCGTGCCATCCAGGACTTCGTGGTGGAGGACCTGAGCAACTGGTACGTGCGCCTGAACCGCCGTCGTTTCTGGAAAGGGGACGCCCTCGGCTCCGCTCGGGGGAGCGACAAGAACGCGGCGTATCAGACCCTGCAACGTTGCTTGGAGGTGGTGGCCATGCTGAGCGCCCCGATCGCGCCCTTCTTCACCGATCGCCTATACCGTGATCTCACGGGCAGCAGCGTCCACCTGAGCAACTGGCCGAAGCACGATGAGGCGCTCATCGACGCCGAACTGGAAGCACGCACGGCGCTCGCTCAGAAGCTGACCTCGCTGGTGCTCAGCATCCGCAAGAAGGAAGGTCACCGCGTGCGCCAACCCTTGCAGCAGATGATGGTGCCTGTGACCGATGCCACGATGCGCACGCGCCTTGAAGCCATCCGCGACCTGCTGTTGAGCGAGGTGAACGTGAAGGAACTGGTGATCCTGGACGCGAGCGAGAGCAAGCTCACCAAGAAGATCAAACCCATCTTCCCCAAGCTGGGTGCTCGCATGGGCAAGCTGATGAAGAGCGTAGCCACCGCGATCACGGCCTTCGATCAGACCCAGATCGCCGAGCTGGAAGCGACCGGCTGCATGAAGCTCACGATCGAAGGGCAGCAGGTGGATGTGCTGCGCGACGATGTGGAGATCAGCGCCGAGACCATCCCCGGCCTGAGCGTGGCCGCCGATGGCCCCTTGACGGTCGCCCTGGACATCACCCTGAGCGATGCCCTGATCCAGGAGGGGATCGCCCGGGAACTCGTGAGCCGGATCCAGACCCTGCGGAAGGAGAGCGGTTTCGAGATCACGGACCGGGTGCAGCTGCACATCCTGGACAACGGGGATGCACGCTTCGCCCAGGCCATCCGGACGCATGCGCCGTACATCGTGGCGGAGACCCTGGCCGTAACTCCTGAAGACCAGGTGCTTGTGTCCGACCTTCCGCCCTCGGGAGCAGGGTTCCATGAAGTGGAGCTGGACGAGGTGCTCCGCTGTGCGCTATCCCTTGTCAGGTCTGCGAACTGAGGCCCCGATCGGTCTATATTTGCGGATCTTTTAGCAAACACCGGACGCCATGGCCAAGAAACCCGCACCGAAAAAGGCTGCAAAGCCTGCGAAGAAGGCTGCCAAGCCCGCACCCAAGAAGGTGGCAAAACCTGCGGCGAAGAAAACTGCCAAGCCCGCACCCAAGAAAGCGGTGAAAGCAGCCAAGGCGAAACCGGCCCCGAAGAAAGCGGTGGCAAAAGCCCCGGCCAAGAAGAAGGCCGCCGTGAAACCGGTGGCGAAGAAGACGGCCAAGGCCGCCCCGAAGAAAGCGGCCAAGGCCGTGGTGAAGCCCGCCTCCGCAAAAGCTGCGGCGGGTAAAAAGGCCGCAAAGAGGGTGGCCCCCCCTGTGAAGAAAGCCGCGGTGGCCCCTGCCTCCGCAAAGGCTGCGGCGGGCAAAAGCAAGAAGGTCTCCAAGGTCGCACCCAAGAAGGTGGTAAAGCCTGTTGTGAAGAAGGCGGCACCCAAGGCCCCCGCGAAAGTGGAGGTCAAGAAGGCGGCGCCCAAGGCTCCCGTCAAACCCGCGCCGAAGCCTGTTCCAGCGAAGGCTGAGACCAAGCCGGCACCGAAACCCGTTGTTGTTCCTGCACCCAAAGCCGAAAAACCGGCACCTGCACCCAAGCCCGTGAAGAAGGAATCGAAGAAGAGCGAGAAGGATGGCCTCCGGTCAGCCGCAGCCTCCAAGCCATTGGTGACCCAGATCCATGTCCCCAATCGGCCCATGTCGGCCCCCACCGTCAAGAAGCACGTATCCACCCTGGAAAGCGCCGACAAGCTGCGCTATTCCGATGATGAGCTCGTCGAGTTCCGTGACCTGATCATGCGCAAGCTCGATGAGGCGCGCAAGGACTATGACCTGCTGAAGCAGACCCTGGCCAACACGGACAACAACGGTACGGACGACACGAGCCCCTCATTCAAGATGATCGAGGACGGCAGTGAAACGCTGAGCCGTGAGGAGACCGCACAGCTGGCCGCCCGTCAGGAGAAGTTCATCAAGCACCTGGAGGACGCCCTGTTGCGCATCCGGAACAAGACCTACGGCATCTGCCGCGTCACGGGCCGCCTGATCAGCAAGGAACGCCTGCGTCTGGTCCCGCACGCCACCCTGAGCATCGAGGCCAAGCAGCAGATGAACGGTTGATCCGTTCGCTGAACGAGAACCGCAGACCTTGAAGCGCGCCCTCGCCATCATCCTGCTCGTCCTGGTGGCGGATCAGGTGTTGAAGGTGTGGGTGAAGCTCACGTTCTTCTACGATTCGGCCATCCCGCTCTTCGGCGACTGGGCCTACCTGCATTTCATCGAGAACCGGGGGATGGCCTTCGGGATGGAGTTCGGCGGTGAATGGGGCAAGCTGCTCTTGTCGCTGTTCCGCATCATCGCCGTGGCCGGTATCGGCTACGCATTGGTGCGCATGACCCGGACGGGTGCACGGGGCATTCAGATCGCCAGCGTGGCCCTGATCTTTTCAGGGGCCTTGGGCAACATCATCGACAGCACCTTTTACGGCCTGATCTTCAGCGCCAGTTCGCCCTTTGAAAAGGCGGTACTGTTCCCTGCGGAAGGAGGGTATGCCTCCTTCCTGCACGGTGCCGTGGTGGACATGTTCTACTTCCCGCTCTGGGAAGGCCGATTGCCCGAATGGCTCCCGGTCTGGGGCGGCGAACACTTCCTCTTCTTCCGTCCGGTGTTCAACATCGCCGATGCGGCCATCACCTCCGGCGTGGTCCTGTTCATCCTCGTGCAACGGCCCGAACGGACCGATGCGACCGTAGGGACCAGCACGACGGAACAGGAGGAGGCCGGCTTAGCGACGTCGGATGTCGCAGAAGGGAGCACGGAGTCCGTAAACAGGCCCGATCAGGCCACGGCCTGACCCGAGCGCACGAAACCTTTCCTCACCAGGAGCTCGGCGATCTGTACGGCGTTGGTGGCTGCGCCTTTCCGCAGGTTATCGGCCACGATCCACAGGTTCAGGGTGCGTGGCTGGGTCTCGTCCCGGCGGATGCGGCCCACGAAGACCTCATCCCTGCCGCCGGCATGGAGCGGCATGGGGTAGATGTCGTTCCCGGGCTCATCGGCCACGGTGATCCCGGGTGAGGCGGCCAAGATCCGGCGCACCTCATCCAGCTCGAACTCGGTGGCGAATTCGATGTTCACGGATTCACTGTGCCCTCCCGTCACCGGCACCCGCACGGCCGTGGCTGTGACGCGGATCGCGGGGTCGAGGATCTTCTTTGTCTCGTGAACCAGCTTCATCTCCTCCTTGGTGTAGCCGTTGTCGATGAAGGCGTCGCAGCGGGGGATCACGTTCCCGTCGATGCGGAAGGGATAGGCCATGTCGCCATCGACACCCTTGCGTTCGTTCTCCAACTGCTGCACCGCCTTCATGCCTGTGCCCGTCACGGCCTGGTAGGTGGACACGATGACGCGCTGCACACCGAATGCCTTGTGCAAAGGAGCCAGGGTCATCACCAGCTGGATCGTGCTGCAATTGGGGTTGGCGATGATGCGGTCCTCGGAGCCCAGCACCTCGCCGTTCACCTCGGGCACCACGAGTTTCTTATCGGCGAACATGCGCCAGGCGCTGCTGTTGTCGATCACCGTGCAGTCCACCTCGGCGAAGCGCGGAGCCCATTCCAGCGAAGTGCCTCCGCCGGCCGAGAACAGGGCGATGTCGGGTCGGGCGGCGATGGCCGCCTCCATACCGATGACAGGCACTTCCGCGCCGCGGAAACGGACCGTGCGCCCGGCACTGCGTTCGCTGGCCACGGCCAGCAGTTCATCCACGGGGAATGCCCGTTCCTCCAGCACCCTCAGCATCACCCCCCCGACCAGTCCGGTGGCCCCTACTACTGCGACTTTCATGATGTTCTGTCAACGTGGTTCAGTAGCCGAAAGTACTACCTTGTCCGCCACGGACGGGCACCCGGTAAAGCAGGGCACCCGACCGACCGAGGTCCCATGAACCGCATTGCGATCGCCCTTCTTTCCCTGGCCCTGTCCGTGTCATGGGCAGGCACCCAAGCCCAGTTCACCGACGACTTTTCGGACGGCAACTTCACCGCCGCCCCTGTCTGGACCGGCAATGACGCCCTGTTCACCGTGGTGGATGATGGCGGGAACCAACGGCTTCGCAGCAACAGCCCGGGGGCCGCGAACTATGCGCTGAGCACCCTCAGCACACTTGCGACCAATGCGCGCTGGCAGTGGTCCATGGACCTGCGCTTCGCCACCAGCGGCGCGAACTATGTGGATGTGTACCTCATAGCGGACAATGCCGACATCCCCTCGGTGCAGAACGGGTGGTTCGTGCGTGTGGGCGGCACGGGGGATCGTGTGGAGTTGTTCAAGCGCGTGGCCGGGACCAACACTTCCGTGGTTGCCAGTGCGGATGGTGTAGTGAACAGCAGCACGAGCAACCCGTTCATGATCCGAGCGGAACGGACCGCGGGCAATGATTGGACGCTGCAGTTCGATGATGGCAACACCGGCACCTTCGTGGTGGCGGGTTCGGCGAACGACCCTGCGGTGGGTGCGGGCAGCCATTTCGGTCTGCTGGTGGTCCAGAGCTCCGCGGCCAGCGCCGTCAACAACCACTTCTTCGACGACTTCAGTGTGGGTGTGATCCCCGTGGACCTCAGCGCACCGGCGGTGGTCAGTGTAACGGCCATCAGTGCCACGGCTGTGGATGTGGTGTACAACGAACCCTTGGACCCGGCCCTCATCGGCACCTATGACATCATCCCTTTCATCGGCGTATCCGGTGCCGTGCTGGATGGAAGCGACCCGACCCTGGTACACCTCACGGCGGCGCTGGCCTTGACCAATGGAAACACTTACAGCCTGATCGCTGAAGGGGCCCAGGATGCAGCGGGGAACGCTTCGGCTCAGGTGTCCATCGACTTCACCTACGCCGTGCCGCAAGCCGCAGGACCGCGCGATGTAGTGATCAACGAGATCATGGCGGACCCCTCGCCGGTGGTGGGGCTGCCGGAAGTGGAGTTCGTGGAACTGTACAACGCCACCGCCGACAGGACCTTCGAGCTTTCGGGCTGGACCTTCAGCGATGGCGGGACCCCGGTGAGCCTTCCGGCCTACACGCTCACCCCGGGCAACTACGTGCTGCTCACCGCGGCGGCGAACCTGGCGCTTTTCCCGGGCATCACGAACAAGATCGGGGTGGCCAGCCTGCCGGCATTGAACAACGATGGCGATCCCTTGGAGCTTCGCGACGACGGCGGCCAGTTGATCGATGCCGTGACCTACGCCCTGGCCTGGTACCAGGATGCCGTGAAAGATGATGGGGGGTGGACCCTGGAGCAGATCGACCCCACGGCACCCTGCAGCGGTGCCGCGAACTGGCGGGCCAGCAACGCCGCGGCGGGCGGAACCCCGGGCGTCCAGAACAGCATCTACGCCATCGTTCCGGACCTGCAGGCTCCCACACTGGGCAGCGTGGTGGTGAACAGCACCACATCGATCACCGTGGTCTTCAGCGAAGCCATGGACTCCGCGAGCCTGTTGGACGGGAGTTATGTCATCACCCCGGCGGTCGCGGTTTCCGGCGTCACCGTTCCTGCCGCGGACCGCGCTCAACTGACGCTGGATGAAACGCTTGTCATCGGCACGCTCTATACCGTCACGGTGTCCGGCGTGAACGATTGTCCGGGCAATGCCATCGGTGTCCCGAACGCCCTCTCCTTCGCGCTGCCCGAAGCCGTGGAGGTGGGCGACGTGGTGATCAACGAGGTGCTGTACGACCCCATCGGCAACGGCAGCGATCTGGTGGAGCTCTATAACCGTTCACAGAAGACCCTGAGCCTTTCCGGTTGGAAATTGGCGAACGAAACGGACGGTGTCATCAGCAACCCGACGCTCATCAACTCGGCCATGCTGCTGCTCCCCGGCGAGTACGCGCTGATCACTGAGAGCGCGCTGAACACGGCATCGACGTACCCCCAGAGCCGCACGGAGCGCTTCGTGGAAACGGACATGCCGAGCTACAACAACGGCGAAGGCACCGTGGTGCTCCAGGCGCTCGATGGCACGACGCTCGACCTGTTCCGATACTCGGACGACCTGCACTTCGGCCTGGTGAACAATACGGAGGGCTACACCCTGGAACGTGTGGATCCCGACCGCCCGACGGAGGATGCCACCAACTGGCAGACCGCTTCCGATGTGGCCGGGAAAGCCACGCCGGGGTTCCTCAACTCGCAGTACGCTGCAGCCCCGGAAGCTTCCGGTGAGATGACCATTGAACCGTCCATCTTCTCACCGGACAACGATGGCTACCAGGACCTGCTCACCATCGCGTATCGCTTCGAGCAACCGGGTTTTGTGGGGACGATGAGCGTGTTCGACATCGCGGGCCGGGAGATGATCAAGTTGATGGAGAACCAGTTGCTGGGCACTGAGGGCGCGGTGAGCTGGGACGGCCTGATGGCCGGCGGCAGCAAGGCCCGCATGGGGGCCTACATCGTGCTGCTGGAGGTGTACGACCTCAGCGGCAACGTGGAGAAGTACAAGAAGACCGTGACCCTCGCGCACCGCCTGGACCAGTGAAGCGACCCATGGTACCCTGAACAAAGCTTGCAGGTGAGACCGGGATCCAATAGATTGGATCTTCATTCGGCCCGGGAAGCGCGCGTGTTGACCTGAGGATCAATGCGCTGCAACGGGGCCATAAGCACGCCTCACCATGCATTCCATCATCATCCGGCACAAGGCCCTGCTCTCCACCATTTTGGTCAGCGGCATGGTCGCATTCTCCGCGTTCAACGCCATCGGCGTCAAGGAACAAAGCGACCTGAGCGGCGGGGCGAAGAGCGATGTACCGACCTCCGACTTCACCAACTTCGAGTCGGCCCACGTGCATCCCATCGACATGACCCCGGACGGGACCAAGCTGCTGGCGGTGAACACGGGGAACAACAGTCTGGAGGTGTACACCATCACGCTCACGGGCATCGTTCACACGGCCAGCATCCCGGTGGGACTGGACCCGGTGACGGTGCGCGCCCGGACCAACAACGAGGCCTGGGTGGTGTGCCAGGTGAGCGATGAGGTGAGCATCGTGGACCTCACCCAGAAAGCCACGGTGCGCAGTGTGCTTACGGAGAACGAGCCGGCCGATGTGGTCTTCGCGGGTTCACCCGTGCGTGCCTTCGTATCCTGCGCCGAACGTGAAAGCGTGCAGGTCTTCGATCCCGCCAACCCCGGCAACCCGCCAACCGAGGTGCTATTGAAAGGTGAGCAGCCACGGGCCCTTGCGGTGAGCCCCGACGGATCCACCGTGTATGCGGCCTTCTTCGAAAGCGGGAACCAGACCACCGTGGTTCCCGGCAACGTGTTCCATTCGGGCGGCTTCTGCTCGCCACAGGGCGGGTGCACCACCATCCCGAACGACGTGGCCAACCCGGCCGGTCCGTACGGCGGAGTGGTACCGGTGCCCAATGCCGGTGCCGGGTTCAGCCCGCCGATGAACCCGGCGAACCCCGCCATGCCCGGCAACCACAGCCTGGTGGTGCGCAAGAACGCTTCCGGGCAGTGGATGGATGACAACGGAGGCAACTGGACGAACATCGTCACCGAAGGCGTTGCTGGTACCGCCCGCATCGCTGGTTGGGACATGCCCGATCGCGACGTGGCCATCATCAATGCGAACAGCCCCAGCACGGCGGGTGTCACCTACAAGGCGCACCTGGGCAACATCCTGATGGCCATGGCGGTGCATCCGCAAAGCGGCGAGGTGTACGTGGTGGGCACCGATGCCACCAACGAGGTGCGTTTCGAACCGAACCTGAAGGGCACCTTCCTCCACGTGAACGTGTCGCGCTTCGCACCCGCCGGAAGCCCGTCGATCACCGACCTCAACCCGCACATCAACTACGCAGCGACCAGTTCCCCGCCCCTGCTGCGCAAGCAGTCCGTGGGCGATCCGCGCGCCATCGTATGGAAGTCCGACGGCAGCAAGGCCTACATCACGGGCATGGGTTCGAACAACATCATCACCATCGCGGCCACGGGTTCGCGCACGGTGCCCGATCCGATCGCGGTGGGTGAAGGGCCCACGGGCATGGTGCTGGACGAGGTGCGCAACCGTGGGTATGTGCTCAACAAGTTCGATGGTTCGATCTCCACGATCGACCTCGGCACCGACCGGGAGACCGCGCGCACCGCGTTCTTCGACCCGACGCCCGTGGCCATCAAGAAGGGGCGCAAGCACTTGTACAACACGCACACGGGTTCGGGGCACGGTCAGATCTCCTGCGGATCCTGCCATGTAGATACCCGCTGGGACCGCCTGGCCTGGGACCTGGGGAACCCGGCCGGGGAGATGGTCACGGTGAACGACCCTGCCGGCAACAAGACCTTCCACCCGATGAAGGGCTTGAAGACGACGCAGTTCCTCATCGACATCATCAACCGCGGCACTGGCAAGCTTCACTGGCGCGGAGACAAGAGCGGCTTCCACGATTTCGCGGGGGCCTTCGTGGACCTGCAGGGTGCTGATGCGCCCTTGGATCCCCTGAGCATGCAGGAGTTCAGCGACTTCCTGGATGCCTGCTGGCACGTGCCGAATCCTTACCGCACCATCCGCCCGGACAGTGCCGTGGCCTCTGCGGTGGAGCGCATGAACCCCGGCCGTGTGCGGCTCACGGGCACCACATTCCAGACGATCCCCGCTGCGGGCGTCCGACTCTTCGTGGCGGTGAACGTCAACTGTTCACATTGCCACCAGACCGGTACCGGGCGGGGGCACCTGCCGGGCAACGGATCCAACAGCGGCGCAGGAAGTCCACCGATCGTGAACATGACCAACAACACGAACATGGTGCCCGACCTGCGCACCGTGTACCGGAAGAACGGCTTCTTCTATAACACCACGGAGTGCACCAGCGGCTTCGGCATGATGGCCGATGGTGTGATGGAGACCCGCTTCAACCAGGCCGGAACCGGACACTATCTGGGGGATTACGAGCCTGAACTGCTCGCCTGGTCCGGTGGGATCACTGCTGCGAACAGTCCCCAGAGCCAAGTATTTGACCTGGTCCACGCTTCCCAGGACGCGCTACCCGCCGTGGGCATGCGCATGACCATCAACGGCAGTGTGGGCAGCGTGGGCCGCGTGAACAGCATGAAGACCTTCATGGTGGAGAAGTACCCCAGCGACTATGCCCTGGTGGTGAAAGGCCTCTACAACGGGGAGCAGCGTGGATTCTACTACATCGGCAGCAACACCTACCAGAGCGACCTGGCGAGCCAGACCGTGACCCACGCCCAACTGCTGGCCTCGGCCCAGGCGGGATCTCCGCTCACCTGGACGGTGGTGCATCCGAACACCAAGATCAGACACGGAGTGGACCGCGACAGCGATGGCGTGTTCGACTACGTGGACGGGGATGCCGAGCTGGCCCTCACGCTCTTCCTGGAAGGCCCGCTGAACGGGGCGAGCATGCGCACCGACCTCCATACGGCCGGCCTGATCCCAATTACCGACCCCTACGGCTCCGGTGAGCAGATGAAGGAATCCCTTATCTCGCGCCAGGGGCTCAGCGCTCCGGTGGATTGGGTGTGGCTGGAACTGCGGTCCGACAGCGACCCGACCCTGGTCGTGGATGAACGCGCTGCGGTGGTCCTCGCGAACGGCCAAGTGGTGATGGCTGATGGTACTTCCCCTGTGCTGTTCCCGGACGCACTACGAGGGAGCTACCATGTGATGGCAACCCACCGGAACCACTTGGGCATCATGACGAGCGGAACACATGGGCTGGGCAATGGCGTCCGTGTGCTGGACCTTTCCAGCGCTGCCGTGCCGACCTATGGCGTGGAAGCACGTCGCACCATCGGCCCCATACAGGCGCTGTGGGCGGGCGATGTGAATGCCGATGGCGTGATCCGCTACACGGGCGCGGCCAATGACCGCGACCCGATCCTGTCGCGCATCGGCGGTTCACTGCCCACCGCAACCACGAACGGCTACCACCCGGAGGATGTGAACCTGGATGGTGTGGTGCGCTACACGGGTGCGGCGAACGACCGCGATCCGATCCTGCAGACCGTGGGTGGATCGGTACCCACGAACACACGCGAGGAACAACTGCCCTAGGCGCTTCGACCACGAAGGGAAAAGGCCGGGCTTCACCAGCTCCGGCCTTTTCTGTTGTACGCGTGCTGTTCTCCTGGCGATCAGCCTTTTGCGGCCTCCTCCAGTTTCTTCACCCGTTCCACCAGGCTGTCAAGGTTGCGGAAGTGGATGTAGGCCTTGCGGTACTTGCCGATCTCAAATCCGGGTGAACCCATGTAGGCCTCGCCGGGCTTCGTGATGCTCTTGCTGATCCCGGTGCCCGCGGCAAGAATGGTATTGTCCGCGATCTTCAGGTGGCCCACGATGCCCACCTGGCCGCTGAACATGCAGTTCTTTCCGATCTTGGTGGAACCCGCCACCACGTTGGCCGCGGCGATGTAGGTGTTCTCGCCCACCTCCACGTTGTGCGCGATGTGCACCAGGTTGTCGAACTTGACACCCTTGCGCAGGATGGTGCTTCCCAGCGTGGCCCTGTCGATCGCACAATTGGCACCGATCTCTACATCATCCTCGATCACCACGTTGCCGATCTGGGGGATCTTCTCACCACCGTCCGGACCGGTGGCGAAACGGAATCCATCGCTGCCGATGACCGTGCCGCTATGGATGATGCAGCGCGCGCCAACCACACAGTCGCCGTAGATCTTCACCCCGGCGAAGACCGTGGTGTTGTCACCGATCGTCACGTTGTCGCCGATGTAGGCCTGCGGGAAGATCTTCACGTTGCTGCCGATCCGAGCGTTCTCGCCGATGAAGGCCAGTGCACCGATGTAGCAGTCCGTACCATGCGTCGCGCCAGCGCTGATCACGGCCTGGGGCGAGATCCCCTTCTTGTCCAGCTTCAGCGTGTTGTAGAAACCGAGCAGCTTGGCGAAGGCCTTCTCGGCGCTCTCCACGCGAAGCAGCGTGGCCGCGATGGGCGCGGTGGCGACGAAGTCCTTGTTCACGATCACCAGCGATGCCGTGGTGGTGTAGATGTACGGCGTGTAGGCCGGGTTGGCCAGGAAGGACAGGGATCCGGCACCTCCCTCCTCGATCTTGGACAAGTGGGTGACCGTGATGTCGGCATTCCCCTCAAGGGTGCCGTTGAGGAGCTGAGCGATCTGTGCGGCGGTGAATTGCATGGTCGTGTTCGGTGTGGACCGCCAAGGTAAACCGGGATCAAGTGGCGATCGGCGAGTGCCCGCACACCAAGCCCCAGCACCGAGTGACGGGTGAATGCCCCCATGGCGAAATACGCCAGATCGGGGGCATTCACTCGGCACTTGCCAACTCGCCGCTCGCCGCTCCACCCATTTCAGAACAAGGACGGATCGCCAAGGGCGCAGCCCAAGCCCGAACTTCGCACTCCCATGAGCGAGCTCGACGTCCGCGAGAAAGTGAAACTGCTGCCCCATAGCCCCGGGGTCTACCAGTTCTTTGATGCCGACGGCAAGATCCTGTACGTGGGAAAGGCCAAGGACCTGCGACACCGGGTAAGCAGCTACTTCGCCAAGAGCCACACGGACGGCAAGACCAATCTGCTGGTGCGCAAGATCGTGGACCTGCGCGTGATCCATGTGCCCACGGAGTTCGAGGCCCTGCTGCTGGAGAACTCCCTGATCAAGGAGCACCAACCGCGCTACAACATCCTGCTGCGCGACGACAAGAGCTTCCCTTTCATCCGCATCCGCAACGAACGCATGCCCCGTGTGGAGGCCATCCGCAACCCCGAAGAGGACGGCAGCGAGTACTACGGCCCCTATGCCAGCGTGCGCACCATGAAGACCGTGCTGGGTCTGGTACACAAGCTCTACAAGCTACGCACCTGCAACTACGACCTCTCTCAGCGGAACATCGAGAAGGGCAAGTACAAACGGTGCCTGGAGTACCACATCGGCAACTGCAAGGCACCGTGCGAAGGCCTGCAGAGCGAAGCGGAATACACGGCCCACATGGGCCAGGTGCGCGAGATCGTCAAGGGGCGCGTCGCAGGACTGCTGAGGGTGATGAAGCCCCTGATGCACGAACATGCCGATCGATTGGAATTCGAGGCTGCCGAGGACTATCGGCGGAAGATCGAACAGCTGGAGAGCTACCGCGCGAAGAGCATCGTGGTGAACCCCGACATCGGCGACGTGGACATCTACGGGCTGGTGAGCGACCCAGGCAGCACCTACGTGAACTACATGCGGGTGATCGATGGCGCGGTGGTGCACGGCATCACCATCGAGCTCAAGCGACGACTGGAGGAGACCGATGTGGAGATGTTGCAGATGGCCATCGCCGAACTGCGCTCGCGCTACCACAGCCTGGCACCGGAGGCCATCGTGCCCTTCGACCCGGAGATCGAGGTCCCCGGCATCACCTTCACCGTGCCCCGCATCGGCGACAAGAAGAAGCTGCTGGAGCTCTGCGAGCGCAACGTGCGCTACTTCATGCTCGACAAACAGAAGCAGGAGAAGCTCACCGACCCGGAGGGCGCCACCACGCGCACCCTGGAACAGCTCAAGCAGGACCTGCGCCTGAGCGAACTTCCGCGCCACATCGAGTGCTTCGACAACAGCAACACCCAGGGCACCGACCCCGTGAGCGCCTGTGTGGTCTTCCGCGATGCCAAACCAAGCAAGCGGGATTACCGGCACTTCAACATCCGCACGGTGGAGGGTCCGGACGACTTCGCGAGCATGGAAGAGGCCGTGGAGCGTCGCTACAGCCGGATGGTCACCGAGGGCGAAGCACTGCCGCAACTGATCGTCATCGACGGCGGCAAAGGCCAGTTGGGTGCCGCGCTCAATGCCTTGGAGCGTCTGGGACTGCGCGGCAAGATCGCCGTCATCGGCATCGCCAAGAAGCTGGAGGAGATCTACTTCCCGGGCGACCCCTACCCTTTGCACATCGACAAACGCAGCTCGTCGTTGAAGGTGATCCAGCACATGCGCAACGAGGCGCACCGCTTCGGCATCACCCACCACCGAGGTAAACGCAGCAAACGCATCGTGCGCACCGGTCTGGAGGAGATCCCCGGCATCGGCCCTGGCACGGCGAAGAAGTTGCTCACACGTTTCGGCAGCATCAAAGGCATCCGTGAGGCCTTGCCCGAAGATGTGGCGGCGGAAGTAGGGGCGAAGAAAGCGGAGGTGGTGCTGAAAGCGATCACTGAGGGGTAGTCCTTCTATCTTTCCCACATGGACCCCTGTGCCAACTGTGGCCGACCACACTCCCACCCGTATTGCCCGGCTTGCGGACAGCAGCGAGTGGCTGCGGGCGTGCGCCTGGGTGAGGTGTTGGGTGACTTCGTCTCTGGTCTTTACAACGTGGATGCGCCGATCCTCTTCACCCTGCGCAGCTTTTTCAAGGGCCCTGCAGACCTGACCCGGGCCTTCCTCGCCGGAAAACGCAAGGCCTTCACTCCGCCCGTACGCTTCTTCCTCTTCGGCGTCGGCTACTACTACCTCATGCGGCTGTTGCTGGACTGGGACCCGGTGGATGCGGCCGTGATGACCACATCGGGCACTGTTCCGCCGGAAACCCCCGCCATGCAGGTGAACCATTGGATGAGCCGCAATGTGAACCTGCTGCTACCGCTGCTGATGCTGATGCTGGCGAGCTTTGACCGGGTGCTGTTCCCCCGAACCACGCTTCGTTGGGTGGAGCGCCTGGTCCACTATCTCTTTGCTTCCGGCACCTACCTGATGGTCTCCACCACCATGCTGCCGCTGTACCTCATCTGGCCCGGGGTCCAAATGCTGAACTTCCTGGTGATCTTCGGCATCCTGGCCTGGGCGTGTATAGCACTTCACCCACGTACCGTGTGGAACATTGTGAAGGCGGTGGTGATGGTGCCCGTTTGTTTCCTGGTGTACATCGCGCTGTGTTCCGTGCTGGTGGCGCTGCTGCTGGGCGTGCCGCTGGAGGCGCTGGTCGTACGACCGTCCTAGACCACTCGGCAGCGCCTTGAAGGCGCTGGTTATCTTTCACCGGCGCCCGGTGTTCACACCGGTTCAATGTTACTCTCCATGCTCGACCAGCTCATCCGGAACACACTCCCCTTCCGTACCTCGCATCCCATCCTGCTCAGACGAGCGCAGCGTTACTACCGGCGCGAGGTGCTTGACCGATACACGGAACGGGATGATATGGTCATCGACTTTCTGAAAAGGACCAACATGCCCAGCACACTGCTCACCGGGCACCAGAAAGGCGGTAATACCTGGACACGGTTCGTGGTGGCCAACTACTTCAATATCCTTGCCCATCCCGAAGTGGGATCGACCCTTACCTTTGATGAGCTCTACCGCGTTCAAAGCAATGTACTCGAATACCGCGACCTCACCCCTCCACCACCGGGAGCCCCGCTGTTCATCTATTCCCACCAGCATTATCGCAAAGTGTTCGGACACTTCGACACGGTGGCTTATGTCTATCGCCATCCGCTGGACACCCTGATCTCGTACTACTACTTCATCACACAACGGGAGAAGCCCTTCCCCACACAGGGCCTCAGCGAGCGGGAGAAGGCACGTCTCATGGACAAGGACGCCTTTGTTCTTCACTATGCCTTGAGCTGGGTCCTGTTCCACCTACGCACCGCGCCCAAGGCCCATATCGTGCTCAACTATGAGCGCATGAAGGCCGATCCGATCGGTCAGTTCACTCCACTGCTGGAACGGATGACCGGCAAGGTGGACCGGGCTGCATTGGAAAAGAGCATCCAGCTTTCCTCCTTTGACAGTGTGCGTGAAAAGCAACGTCAGGTCGACCGGCCACAAGGTCATTCATCCTCCGACCTGAAGGTGGAGTTCACCCGCAGCGGAGCGACCAAACAATATGAGCGCGAGCTCAAGCCCTCGACCATTGAGCAGGTGCGTTGGCTGTTGCGGGTCAATGGTATTGAGGAGCCTGCATAGCTGAACGATGCCGCGCGATGGGCAGCATGACAGTATGAACAGACCCCAGCGCTTGACCCTGTGATCATACTTGCGGTGGAAGAAGTGTTCGACGACCTTGCGACACCTGCATGAAAGGGCTATCTGTGCTACTCCCCTTCCGTAATGCCGGCGCCACATTGGATGCCGCCATTGCCAGCATCACGACGCAGTCCCACTCCGGCCTGACCTTGCTGCTCATCGACAACCACAGCGACGACGAAGGCACTGCGATCGCCGCAAAGTGGTCATCGAAGGACCCCCGCATCCACCTACTGCACGAACCCCGCGTCGGCATCGCCCACGCCCTGAACACGGGACTGGCACATGCGCAAGGCCGCTACATCGCCCGCATGGATGCCGATGACATCAGCCACCCGGAACGCTTGGCGAAACAAGTGGCCTACCTCGACGCGCATCCGGAGATCGGGGTGCTGGGCACACGCACCGCCTTCACCAGCAGTGTGCCAGAGAGCCGGGGCATGCAGGCCTTCGTGCAGTGGCAGAACACTATCCTTTCCCCGCACGAGCACTACGTGAAGCGCTTCGTGGACGCCCCGATCGCGCACCCCACGGTGATGTTCCGCCGCGAGCTGGTGGAGCAACACGGCGGATACGATACCGGACCGCTACCCGAGGACCACGAGCTGTGGTTGCGCTGGATGGACGCCGGTGTGCGCTTCGCGAAGCTGCCCGGCGAACTGCTCACCTGGAACGACCATGCGCATCGCCTGAGCCGCACGCACGCCAACTACAGCGTGGACGCCTTTTTCAGCACCAAGGTGAAGTGGCTGGCGCAGTGGCTGAAGCGGAGGTTGAACGGTCGCCCGCTGATCGTTGCGGGAACGAGCGAGTTGTGCCAGGAACGGGCTGCGCTGTTGGAGGCGGAAGGGATAGCAGTACACGCATTCACCGACGTGAAGGGAAGCGGTGTGCCGGGTCGGCCCTTCGTTCCACATTTGAAGTTACCACCAGCGGGAGAGGCCTTTGTGGTCAGCTTCATCAGCCAGCGGGGCACGGGTGATCGGATCGCGGAATACTTCCGGGGTCTGGGCCTTGTCGAAGGTGTCGACTTCATCCTTGCGGCTTGATCAGATAAACCCCAGCACCGCCCGAAAGCGTTTCGCATAGCCCTCGCTGATCGGTAGATGTGTGCGCGCCAGCACCACGTGGTCCCGCTCCACGCGTTCAATGGCATGCAGTGCCACCATGTGCGAACGGTGGATGCGGCAGTAGCGGTCCGCAGGCAGTCGTTGCTCCAAGTCGCGCAGGTTTTCCAGGCTGAGGATGCGGCCCTTGCTGCGCGTATGCACTGCCACATAGTCGCGCATGGCGGAGATGTGCGTGACGTCCGCGTGGTCGATGCGCAGCACGTCGTGACCGCTCTTGAGGAAGAAGTGATCGGCCGAGGTGCTCTCCGGTGAGGCAGCGGTGTTGGCACGGAGCTTCTCCACCGCTACCAGGAAACGCTCGTAGCGCACGGGCTTCAGTAGGTAGTCCACAACGGCCAGCTCGAAGCCATCAATGGCATGTTCGCTGTAGGCGGAAGAGATGATGAAGCGGCACTTGCCCTGCGCCAATTTGATCAGCTGCAGGCCGCTGAGCTCGGGCATGCGGATGTCGGTGAAGACCACATCGATGTCGCCTTCCTCCAGTCTGCGGAAGGCCGCTATGGCATCCGTGCCAGAGAACGCGTTGACCAGGCCGGGCGTGCGCTGCACGTAGCCCACCAGCACTTCCACCGCCAAGGGTTCATCATCCACCACCAGACAGCGCAGCGCTTCCATGCTCACGAAAGGGGGAAGATGAGTTCAGCCGTGTAGCGTTGTTCCGCATGGCTCCGGAAGGAAACCGATGCCCGCGCACCGAACAACAGTTCCATGCGCCGCTGCAGGTTGTGGTTGCCCGTGGGCGCCGATCCATCACCGGCCTGTGTGCCGATGCGGTTGGTGCAGGTGATGCGTATCCGCTCACCCTCATGCGTGATGCTCAAGTGGAGCGGCAGCTGTGAATCGCAGGGGTCGCCGTGCTTGAAGGCGTTCTCCAGCAGGGGCAGCAGGAGCATGGCGGGGATCTTCGCGCTGCGCACGGCATCCTCCACATCGATCGTGATGTTCAGCGGACGATCGTAGCGCAGGGCCTGCAACGCGATGAAACGTTCCACCTGAACCAACTCGGTGCCGATCGTGACGAACTCATCCTGATGCTTGGCGATGTAGCGCATCAGATCGGCGAGGTCCATGAGCGAGGGGCCGAGGTCGGTGCCAGGACGTTGCGAAAGCGCGTAGAGGTTGTTGAGCGTGTTGTAGAGGAAGTGCGGCGCCATGCGGGCCCGTAGCATGTCCAGTTCGCTGAGGCGCTCGCGGTAGGCCAGTTCCGTGCGTTGCTGGTGCAGCACCACGTGTTGCTCAGCGAAATAGACCAAGGTGGCGAAGCCGATGGGCAGCAGGGCGTAGAGGATGTTGTCCAGCGCGAAGGAGAGGAAGCCCACATCCGGCGGATAGTTGGTGGCGCTGCCGAGCGCGGGCAGCAGCCCTTGATCGCCGATCCAGCGCAGGATGAAGAAGAGGACCATGCAGGCGAGCGCACCGACAAGCACCCGCAGCACCGTATTGCTGGAGCGCAGCACGTGCCGCAATACGAGCAGGTGCATGGTACCGGCGGTGAGCATGTGGTAGGACGCGAACAGCAGGGAATACGGCCGCTCGGTGAAGGAGGTGTCGCCCGTGCGCAGCCACCAGATCACGTTGGCGCCGAAGCCCATCAGCACACCGAAGCCCACATGCAGAAGCAAGGCGGCAGTGCTGCGGAAATGCCCATCGGGTGCGAAGAGCGGTGAGCGGGAAGCGTGTACGGCGCTGGACATGACCAGGCAACGAAGCTATCACGACTGTCCGCGCGTGCTGCTTTACGATCGGCGGATCGCCCGTTCCGTTCTGCGAACGCCTTGCAGGACCTTGATGCCCTTCTGCCGATCAGCTGGTGCTTCCGCCGATCCGGTTCCACATGTTCCGCACTGCGGCAATAGCCTTGTGGTGTCAACACGGACCACCATGCGCATCACCGAACTCTTCCTTCTCGCGGCCCTGCTGCTCACCACGTCATCCCTCTCCGCGCAAGGGTCCATGCCCGATCCGGACAGCATCCTCATCGCCAACGATCCGCTGCCGCAGGTGCTGCTGCTGGGCACCTTCCACTTCGGCTATCCGGACCTGGATGCGCACGTGACCGCCGAGGACGATCGTGTGGACGTGCTTTCGCCACAGCGCCAACTGGAGTTGAACGAGCTGCTCGACGTGGTGATGCACTTCAAGCCGAACAAGCTCTGTGTGGAGACGCAGGGCGGCTGGCTGATGCACGAATACAAGGAGTATCGCAGTGGGACGCGCAAGCTGGGGCGCAACGAATTCTACCAGATCGGCTTCCGTATGATGGATCGCGCCAAGCTGGATACGATGTACGCCGTGGATGCTTTCCCCCTGGTGATGGACCTGTACAACAGCCCCGACAGCCTGCGCTACAAACCCTGGTTGGACAGCCTCTACGCTGATTGGGATTTTGGTGGCGAGGACAGGATCTCTCAGCGGTACACGGCCTGGTATACGGCCACGGACAAGGCCAAGAAGCACAACACCCTGCTGGAGATCTTCCTCGCGATGAATGATGATCATGCGCTGGACCGCGACTATGGCGCATACCTCAACGGCTACTTCAAGCTGCCGGGGCACAGGGGCGCCGATGTGCATGCCTTGCACTGGTACAGCCGCAACCTGCGGATCTTCCGCAACATCCAGGACATCACCACCGGGCCGGAGGACCGCATCCTCGTGCTATTCGGCGCGGGGCACATGGGCATCCTGAAACACTTGTTCGAGAGTACTCCGGAGTACGAACTGGTCCGGCTTGCCGATCTTGGTCAACAGTAAACACTTGCTCGCTTAGCTTCGCTTCCATGAGCGAGGCCACCCCCTGCAAGAGCTGCGGCAACGCGGTGAGCGGTCTCTACTGCTCCGCCTGTGGCGAAAAGGTCCTCACCCCCGACGACCACACGCTGAAGCACTACCTCGGCGCGCTGCTCAACGCCTTCACCTTCGCGGACAGCAAGCTTTGGAACACCTTGAAGGCCGTGGTGCTGCGGCCGGGCGAGCTGAGTACGGCCTACATGGAAGGGCGGCGGGTGCGGTACATGCGGCCGGTGGGCTTCTTCTTCCTGGCCAACTTCATCTACTTCACCGTGCCGCTCTTCGAGACGTTCAATAGCTCGTTGAGCACCCAGTTGAGCAGCCAGAACTACAGTACATGGGCTCGGCAGAAGGTGGAGGCACAGCTCACCGGGAACGGCATCACCATGGAAGAATTCGCTGCCCGTTACGAACCGGCCTCCACCAACAATGCCAAGTTGCTCCTGGTGGCCATGGTCTTCCTGCTGGTGGTCCCGCTGGCCCTGTTGTATCTCCGCAAAAGCTCCTACGCCAGCGCCTATGTCACAGCGGCCTTCGAGCTGATGGCCTTTCACCTTTGGGTGTCCACGCTCCTGCTTGGTCTGATCACGTTCGGGGTCGTGAAGCTCATGCGCGCGGTTCAGGTCCCGGTGGAGCCCTTGTCGGTGGATGCCGTGCTGTTCGTCCCCTTCGTACTGCTCCACCTGTGGGTCACCCTGGGCCTGAGCAGGCGTTTCTTCGGCTGCTCCTGGGGTGGTTCGCTATGGCGCACTGTGCTGTTGTTCTTCGGCCTGCAGTACGCGTTGACCACCTATCGTTTGCTGCTGTTCATGTTCACCTTCTGGCAGGTGAGCTGATCGCCTGATGGCTCGTAGCACGCAGGTTCCCGTTCAGAAGGTCCGACAAGTCCGTTCCTTCGTGGTGTGGAAGACCTGAGCAAAGCCCTGCAAGCCCTGCGCACCCATTTCGAGAGCGGCGCCACTCGTCCCTACGCGGCACGGCGCGAAGCCCTGCTGGCTCTTCGCGCGGCCATCAAGGACCACGAGGAGGAGCTCATCGCGGCCATGCATGCGGACATGCGCAAGCCGCGTTTCGAGGCCTACCTGGGCGACATCGGCCTGGTGTATACCGAGATCGAGCATACGCTGCAGCACCTGAAGGAGTGGATGCGACCGCAGCGACCGGCCACCCCGTTGGTGATGCAGGTGTCCAGCAGCGAACTACGCCCCGAACCCTTGGGCGTGGTGCTGATCATCGCCCCATGGAACTACCCCGTACAACTGGTGCTGACACCCTTGGTCGGGGCGATCGCCGCCGGGAACTGCGCCGTGGTGAAACCCAGCAACGAAGCACCCGCAACAGCGGCGGTTGTGGAACGGATCATCGCGCAGGCCTTCGCACCCGGGCACGTGCAGGTCGTGCAAGGACCGGGGCGCGAGGTGGGTCCGCAACTGATCGTCCCTTTCCACTTCGACCACATCTTCTTCACGGGCAGTCCCAGCGTGGGCCGGCAGATCATGACCCTGGCCGCGCCGCACCTCACGCCCGTCACGCTGGAGCTGGGCGGCAAGAGCC
>JBGTAJ010000282.1:0-3622 GCA_041749915.1 Flavobacteriales bacterium | reverse complement strand
TCGCGTGCAGTCCATGCGGCCATGAAGGTCATTTGCACCAGATCCTCGGCGATCAGCGGATCGTTCAGTCGCTTGGAAGCGAAGCGGAGCAACTCCTTCGTGTGCGCGCTCACCAACTGCGCGAACGCCGCATGGCCCGATACACTGGCCTGCTCTGGTACCGCTGTGGCTCCCTGTTCCTCCATGTGCCCAAGGTACGCGGCATCAGCGCGGGGCGAACTGCCGTTGCCGGATGAAGTAGGCATGCCAACTGAACATGATCTTGTACACGAGGGCAGCGAAGAAGAGCGCGACCGCAAGCAGCATGAGGGTTTCCTCCACAGGCACCGCGATCCAACCGACACCGGTGAGCAACACCGCCGCCACCAATACCGCAAGGCTCACATACATCAAGACACTGGCAATGCTGAGCCGCTTGATCTGCCCCAGCTTGGCCGCAACGATTGTGCGGTCATGCCCGGGGTCCTTCATCTTGTCGTTCAGCTCATCCGTCAGGCCCAGGATCAACCGCGAGGTGCTGGTGAGGATCACCGCCAGGGATGGGATCATCGAAAGCGGCAAGGTCCAGCTTTCCATCGCCGATCACATCTGCTGTTTCATTTTGTAGTGCTGGCAGGTAGGGCTGCACTCATGTCCCTTCTCACCATGCGCGTACATGTGTTGTCCGTTCATGCAAGCAGAAGTACACACATGATCAACGCGTTCAGGTTCGGTGGTGGTTGCACCAGCCGCACAGGAAGCATCGCATACATGCCCCTTTTCACCGTGGGCGTAAACATGTTGACCATTGGCGCAAGCGGCCGTGCAGGTGTGCTCTGCAAGTCCAGCGGTGGTGGTGGTGGTAGCAGAAGCGCCGCTCTCCGAACTGGCCGGGGCGCTGCAATTGCCGCCGGCGCAGCAACTGGTCATGAGTGCGGTGATCGCCGCGAACAGAAGGGTTTTCATCGGGTTGTGTTGTGTTTGTTGTAGCCGTTGTACTGCTCTTCTTCAGGCATCCTCCTTCACCATCAAGGCCACCACGATGCCGAACACTACATGACCCATGATGCTGCCGATCGCCATCAACATCATGCTGCCTTCCATCGGTGGCATACCGCCCAGCATCGCACCCATGATCGCTATCATCACTTGGGCGAACACGAATGCGGCAAGGCCGAAGAGCACACCCTTCAGCACCGGGCTTTTCACTTTGCGCACAACGCCCATGAAGAGCAGCGCGTAGGCCAGCGCGAATACGATCCCGATCATGAAGTGCATCATCCAGCCCACCACGAGCGGAAAGCCCATCATCATCGAGAGCATTGCGGCGGGGTCCATCTTGGGCATTCCCATCATGGGGGCCACTTTCATTACGGCGGTCATCGCGGCGGTGCCAACGACACCAGCGATAAGGGCTTTGAGGATCTTCGGGGTCATCTTCGTTCGGTTTGGTGGTTGCCCCGGTGCGTCCGGGTTCATTCCGGTGGTCGGGCATTAAGCCCCGCCCTGACAGTCACCCCCATCTTTGTGTCAGGTTAGCCCGTCGCGCACGACCATCCGAGCAACACAATAGATGGTTCCCTTCCTGTTACGCATCGCCACTGGCCTTGCGAGCCTCGGGCTCGCACTATCCAGCATCGCACAGGAACATCCTTTCATCGCCTCCTACACCTTAACAGAATTCGACGGCGGCATCCGCCTCGATTGGACCATCCAAGGCGGCAGCACCTGCAACGGGCAGGACGTGGAGCGCTCCACCGATGGGGTCTCCTTCACCAACGTTCATCGCATCGAAGGCATCTGCGGTAGCACCGGCGCAGCTGTTCCTTACGATTGGTTCGATAACGCACCGCCGGAATTCAGCACCGTGTACTATCGCGTCAAACTTGGCCTCGATGGCTACACTTCGATCAAATCCGTGGTCTTCGACCAGCTCACCACCAGCGATCAGCGCTTCTTTCCATCGCCCATGACCGGTGAGGCGACGCTGGTCGTGAACGTACGTTCACTGGCCACGATCGATGTGCGCATCTGGAGCAGCAACGGCCAGTTGGTCTTCGAGCGCATCGGCGCAAGTGGCCCATCAGTGCCCATCTTCATGCCCGATGAGCCTGCCGGTGTGTACCTCTACCAGGCCGAAAGCGATGGACGTTTGTTCGTAGGGAGGTTCGTAAAAGCACGTTAATAGAGGCGCCCGCTCGGTCTTGTCCCTATCGCCGTAACCCTGTCACTGCCATTGCGGGACCGCCGCTCTCCATTGCTCGGTCTCAACCTTCCTCTGCGCCGCAATGCACTGCCATTGCGTTAACATGAGCAGCCTCAGCGTAACCGTGTGCGCGATCCGCGCAGCCATCACCGTCGTTCGCGCAACCAACAGCGGCCGTTGCACAACCGGTAGCGCCTATTGCACCAGCGTGCGCGCCCTTTGCACCACCAACTGCGCCACCCTGTACCACCGTGCGCGCCTTCTGCGCGACCAGCCTCGGTCATTGCACAAACCACAGCGGTAATCCCGATCTTCACATCGTTGTTCGCCTTCGCTACACCTGCCATTGCGTCAATTCGCATCCTCTTCCCGCTCCTCATGGCCGCGTGGAAGATCGCGCCCGCGCTGGCCTGCGGCAACACCGTGGTGCTGAAACCCGCCGAGACCACACCGCTCACCTCATTGCTGCTCGCCGAGCTCATCCAGGAAGCCGAACTGCCCGATGGCGTCGTCAACATCATCACCGGTGCGGGAGCCACGGGCGCGGCGCTCGTCAACCATCCGGGCATCGATAAGATCGCCTTCACCGGCAGCACTGGCGTGGGCAAGCTCATCCAGAAGAGCATCGCCGGCAGCGGCAAAAAGGCCACCCTCGAGCTCGGCGGCAAGGCGGCCAACATCATCTTCGCCGACGCCACCATCGACCAGGCCGTCGAAGGCATCATCAACGGCATCTACTTCAACCAGGGCCACGTGTGCTGCGCCGGCAGCCGCCTCTTCGTGGAGGAAGGCGTACACGACGAAGTGATCCGCAAGCTCAAGCACCGCATGCGCTCGCTGGTTGTCGGCGATCCGCTCGACAAGAACACCGACATCGGCGCCATCAACAGCAAGGAGCAGCTCGGCACCATCAACAAATACCTCAAGGTGGGCGTGGCCGATGGCGCGGAGATGTACCAGCCCTCGTGCGAGCTGCCCAGCAAAGGCTTCTGGTGCCGCCCCACGCTCTTCCTCAACGAGGCGCAGAGCGCGCGCATCGCGCAGGAGGAGATCTTCGGTCCCGTGCTCGCCGTGCAGACCTTCCGCACCGTGGACGAGGTGATCCAGAAGGCCAACAACACCCCCTACGGCCTCAGCGCCGGCGTGTGGACGGACAAGGGCAGCAAGATCTTCAACCTCACCAGCAAATTGCGCGCGGGCGTCATCTGGGCCAACACCTACAACAAGTTCGATCCCACCTCACCCTTCGGCGGGTATAAGGAAAGCGGGTATGGGCGGGAAGGGGGGTTGCATGGGTTGGGGGCGTATTTGAAGCTCAACTGATGATAGGTGTGAGGGGTGAGTGCGGAGCTGTGAGCTGTGAGGTAGCGCCACTTCACACATCACACCTAACACTTCACACCTCACCTTTCTTCTTGTGGGCGTTCCGGCTCGAAG
>JBGTAJ010000281.1:0-3480 GCA_041749915.1 Flavobacteriales bacterium | reverse complement strand
GCAGTTCAGGCCCCCGGGAAGGCGCACGGGGCGGTGATCGTCCTTTCCGCGAAGGCAGCGGCGGTCCGCGCACTGAGCGGCCGTACGCCAAAGGCCCCGGAGGCAGCGACCGGCCACGCAGCACACGGCCACCGGGCCGGGATGAACGGAGCGGCGAACGCTCGGAACGTCCCGCGTTCGATGGACCACCCAAGAATTTCGGAGGTCGCTCCACCCGCAAACCGGCACGGCCCAAACGCAACCTGGGCACCGGTGGCGAGGCGGCCCCGGATGGATTGATGCGCCTGAACCGCTACCTCAGCCAAAGCGGGGTGGCCAGCCGACGTGAGGCCGACGACCTGATCAAGGCCGGCGTGGTCTCCGTGAACGGCGTGATCGTGACGGAATTGGGCACCAAGGTGTATCCCAGCGACAAGGTGCACTACGGTGGCCAGCGCCTCAGCATGGAAAAGCTGCGCTACGTGCTGCTGAACAAACCCAAGGACTTCATCACCACCACGGACGACCCGCGTGACCGACGCACCGTGATGCACCTCATCGCCCAGGCCTGCACGGAGCGCCTTTACCCCGTGGGCCGCCTGGACCGCCATACCACCGGCGTGCTGCTGATGACCAATGATGGTGACCTTGCGAAGAAGCTCACCCACCCCAGCCACGGCGCTGAAAAGCTCTACCATGCCACCCTCGACAAGGCCGTGACCAAGGCCCATCTCATGCAACTGGTGGAGGGTCTTGAGCTGGAGGACGGTCTGGCCCAGGCGGATGAAGCCGCCTACGTGGACGAAAGTGCACGCAAGGAAGTGGGCATCAAACTGCACATGGGGCGCAACCGCATCGTGCGCCGCATGTTCGCGGCGCTGGGCTATGAGGTGGTGAAGCTGGACCGGGTGGTCTTCGCAGGGCTGACCAAGAAGGACATGCCCCGTGGAAAGTGGAGGCACCTGACGGAAAAGGAGATCCTCTTCCTGAAGAAGCGGAAGTAGCGCGCTGGCACGGGGGCAATAACATCCCCTTGTGAACGAAGTGCACGGCTTTTGCCGTTAGGTAGGCTGGTGCCCCGGGTACCTTGCGCAACCTGTCCATGCTCCGTCGTCTCCGCATCGTGTTCCTCGTCCTGGCCGGCCTGTTCGGCGCGGCCTTCGGAACGTTGGTGCTCTTGGCCAACGTCTACGACGCGGAGGTGAAGGTGAAGTTGGTGGGCGCGCTGAACGAACGCCTGAACGCCCCGGTGTCCGTCAGCGACATGGACCTCACCTTCATTGCGCGCTTCCCGCGCGCCAGCATTCGGCTGAAGGACGTGCTCGCCAGGGAGGTGCGGCATGACAGCCTCTCGGCCGATACGCTGCTGTATGCAGAGGAGCTCTTCCTGGAGTTCAGCCTGTGGGACATGTTCCAAGGCACTTACACCGTGCAGAGCATCCACGGGCGCGCTGTGCGCTTGTACCCGGCGCTGGATGCCGAGGGCAGGGAGAACTACCTGATCTGGAAAGCGGACAGCAGCGGCACCGCCTCCTCACCGCTGGAACTGGAGGCCGTCAGTGTCGATGGCCTCACCGCCCGTTACCGCGATGCCGGCAGCGGCACGGAGATCCGGGCCACCAGTGGTTCGCTGGAGCTCAGCGGCCGTTTCAGCGATGCCGAGAACAGGCTCACCTTGAACGGCGATCTGGACCTGCGTGACTGGCAACAGGGCGGCCGTTCCATCCTGCAGGACCGCCAGGCGCAACTTCGGCTGTCGCTCACCTTCGGGGGTGCCGATGGCAGCTTCCACATCACCAAGGGCGAGGTGATCACCAACGACGTCCCGCTGGAGCTGACCCTTGACCTGGTGCCGGGCAAGAACGGAAAGGACCTGGACCTGCGCGCCAAGGGCCTGGGCATCGACCTGGCAGACGCTGTGCAGCTGCTGCCGAGCGAACAGGTGAAGCTCCTTTCGCGCTATGGCATGCAGGGGGAGGTGGACCTGGCCGTGCGCTACGCCGGACCAGTGGAAGGCAAGGGGCCAGCGCTCTCCATCGGTGCCAAGGTGATGAAGGGCCGCATGAAAGAGAAGCAGAGCGGTGTGGCCTTCACGGACATCTTCGGCGAACTGGCCTTGGAACTGACCCCGGAGGGCACCCCGAAGAAGGTGCTGTTGAAAGGCTTCGCGGCCCGCACCGGCAGTGGCACCATCCGGGGCGACTGGCAGAGCACGGGACTGGTGAACGCCGTGGTCAAAGCTGACTTTCAAGTGGACCTCGCGCTTTCGGACCTGCTGCGCTTCGCCCAAGTGGACACGTTGGAACAGGTGGAGGGCACCATCAGCCTGGATGCTACGATCGACGGAAAGCTGCGCGACGTGGCCGACCTCCGGGCGAGCGATCTGCGGGCCCTGCGGATCGATGGCACCACCACGCTGCACAACGCCACCCTGAAGCTGAAAGGCCTGCGGCACCGGGTCACCCAGCTCAATGCCGAGTTCGCGCTGAACGGCAATGACGCCACGGTCAAGGGCCTTACCGCGCAGTTCCAGGGCCAGGCCATCGAACTGAGCGGGACCCTCCGGAACCTGATGCCCTACCTCCTGTTCGATGACCAGCGTCTGTTGATCGAGGCGCAGGCGCGATCGGAACGGCTCGACCTGGCGGCGCTTCTCCTGAGCGACGATCAGAGCGCATCGACAGGGACCGATTACAGCCTCACCCTTCCCGCACTGATCGGCATCGACCTACAGGCGCGCATCGCCGAGCTGGTCTTCGAAAAGTTCAAGGCCACTGACATCAGCGGCACCATCCGGATGCACGACCAGCGCCTCACCATCGCACCGGTCTCGTTCAACACCGCATCGGGGGCGGTCCTCGGCGATCTGGAGCTCGATGCCCGCGGCGGTGCCGGAGCCAAAGCCTATCCGCTCTCCATCCACGCCACCTTCCAGGACATCGATGTGAAGCAGCTCTTTGCCGAGTTCCAGGACTTCGGCCAGGACTTCATCGGACACCGGCACTTGTCGGGCCGCACCCGCGCACAGGTGGCCTTGCAGGCCCCGCTCTCCCCTGCCTTTGAACTCGACATGGACCAGCTGGTCTGCGTGATCGATATCGCCGTGGAGAACGGCTCCATCAAGGGCCATGCTCCCCTCCTGGCCATCGCCGACCACCTGCAGAAGAACAAGATGGTGGCGCCTTTCGTCGATACCAAGGAGTTGCGCAGCCGTCTCGCCGACATCCGCTTCTTGCGCCTGGAGAACCAGATCGAGATCCGCAACGGCGCCGTGCATGTGCCCGCCATGGAGATCCGCAGCACGGCCATGGACCTCGAGCTCAGTGGCACGCATTGGTTCGACGACCGGATCGATCACCACCTGAACTTCCGCCTGAGCGACCTGTTCCGCATGGGCAAACCCACGGACGATGAGTTCGGGCCCATCGCTGATGACGGCACGGGCATGCGCATCTTCCTGCACATGTACGGCACGGCCACCGATCCGCAGTTCGCCAACGA
>JBGTAJ010000280.1:0-28704 GCA_041749915.1 Flavobacteriales bacterium | reverse complement strand
CGAAAAGCCGATAGCTGCTGTTGGCTGGTGGTATGGTGCCTATGCCGACCGGACCATTCTGAGAAACGTACATTCGTACTTGGCCGTTGGTAACAACCTTTAATGGGCGATTTGTAAGGGTCCCAAGCAAGGGGTCTTCATCAGGGCATAAAGCATTGAAGGAGTTCCCTCGGGTTTCCCAGTAGGGAAAATTTCCGAGTAAGCGACAGAGTTCCGATGGAAGTTCAGGATAGTCTGGAAAATCGCCACCTCTTAAAGTCCCATCTGCCATTCGGAAAAGTGGCCCTTCACCTGAAAAGTTCCCGAGCAGACTGATGTCGCCATTCTTCTTAAGGCGTAGCACCTCTTGCCCGTTCGTCTTCAGCACAAGGTCTATAGAATCACTTGTGCCGATGTACTGCGTCTCAGGGTCGGTATTCGCGTTGCCACCCATGGTCCAATCATTACGGTCGGGCTGGGTGAGGTAGATCTCTTCCGAATAGGATGTACAACTCAAGGCATCCGTGACTGTGAGCTGGTACTTCATGGACCCGAGAGAGGTGCGGTCTTGCGTGATAGGACCATCACTCCAGGCATAACTGTACGGGACCACGCCTCCAAAGACAGCTATATCGATGGACCCGTTGTAGCACTCATAACAGCTGATATTGCTTCCATTCGGGTACTTGAAAGGGTCGGCGATGACCTTAAGCGCTTCGGGTTCGATCAGGGTAATGTCTGCAGCGGATTGGAAACTGTTCGCGTCGGTAACGGTGAGCTTGTAGTATCCAGAGGCAGCGAAGAGGATGTTTTGGACCGTATCCCCTCGGGTCCAGAGATATTTGTACGGTGGCAATCCCCCGGTGACCGTCGCATTGATGGCCCCATCCTTCTTACCAAAACAGGAGACGTTGTAGTCGCCATACATGACGGGCTCTAAAGTCACCGTCAGGTTCTGGGCAGATGCGACCGATATGAAGATCAACGCCATCGACCCAAAGAATGCCCGGTGGCGAAGGGTTGAACGGACCTCGGCAACAACCTCATTCTTCATGTCGATCGGTTTTGGTACTCCTAACCTAAGCCGAACTGCCTCGGATTCCAAATTACTTCTTCATGTTCGGCAGCGGGCCCCAATGGCTCCATCGTTGCCTAACGTGGCTAGCATCGCACCCATAGTGTGCCTCGACGCGGGGTCGTTACACGGGCTTCCACACATACGCTAGTGCGAGGCCGAGCCCGTGTTCGCCGACTATTTCGCACCCAAACGCATCCATCCCGGTCCAAAACGTTTTCGGTCCGCCAAGGAGCACATTCCTTTCGCTCCAGTCCACATTCCTTCCAGCCTCAGCCACATTCCCTTTGCGCCCATCCACATTCCTTCCGGGGCGGGTCACATTCCTTCTCTCGTGGTCCACATTCCTTCCGTCGCCGTTCACATTCCTTCTGCGCTGGGTCACATTCCTTTAGCCGCAGTCCACATTCCTTCCAGGGCGAGGCACATTCCTTTTGCAGCGAACCACATTCCTTCCGTCACGGTCCACATTCCTTTTGCCGTGGGGCACATTCGGTCCAAGGCGATCCACATTCCTTTTGTGATCATCCACAATCCTTTTGCCGCATTCCACATTCCTTTTGCGGCAAAGCACATTCCTTTTGCCGCGATCCACATTCCTTTTGCCCCGGCCCGGAGGGGGTGGAGGCGGTATTGAAGGCCGCCAGTATACCCTGGCGTGGCGCAAGATCGGGAACGGCAGCGGCGGTTACATGAACGGTCAGCGTTTTGCCGGATGAGGTAAGGAATGAACGGGGAACGGCGAAGGCCGTTGAGCACAAGAAGGCCCGCGCAGCAAGGGCTGTGGGAGGTGGGGCTGCAATAAGGGAGGCCTTCCGCGCATTTCATTAACAGCGAAAAGGACACACCCCTTTAGCACCCCCCGGACGATGAAAACGATCAAAGTAGGTTTGGATGGGTTGAGCGCACTGGACAAGGTGGCCAAGGCGCTGTACATCGAAGGGAAGATGACGGGCAACCTGTACTTCCCGGGCGCAGCGGCCCTGTTGCTGCTGCTGGTGGCGGCCCGCGAGAAATTGGAACTGGCCATAGCGGCCACCCTGGACGGGGGTAAGTCCGTCACCTTCGCCAAGAACGAGGCGGAGGCTGAGCTGGATGAGGTGATCACCCAGCTGGCAGGTTACGTGGTGAGCGTGGCCGGCCACAACGAGGCGATGATCTTGAGCGCCGGTTTCGAGGTGCGCAAGCAGCCCACGCCCATCGGCCCCCTGAGCGCGCCCCCCAACCTTCGGGCGGACCTCACGGACATGGACGGCCAGATCAAGGCGGACTGGGACCCGGTGCACGGCGCGCACGAGTACGAGGTGGAGCGCAACAGCACGGACCCCGCGGACCCAACGGCCTGGAAGGTGGTGGGCTTCACCACCAAGAGCAAGTTCCTGGACGTGGGCCTGGCGAGCGGCAGCATCCACTGGTACCGGGTGCGGGTGCGCGGCACGGCCGGCGACAGCCCCTACAGCGACCCGGCACGGGCCATGGCCAGGTAGTTTGTGACGCATCTGAGTGGTAGCGATCCCGGCCCCGAGGTCGGGATCGTTGCGTTTGTGGCTCACCGGTCATCCCTATGGGCACGCGCGGCCGCAGAACTCATCTCACTCCACCACCACCCGCTCGTACCGCTGCCCATCAGGGTCGGTGATGCGCAGGATGTAGGTGCCGGGGCCGAAGCGGCTCAGGTCGATGTCCTCCTCGGTGCCGCCAGCAGGCAGGGGCCGCTGGTACAGCAGGCGGCCGGTGGCGTCAAGGACGCTGTCTAACGCGCGAGATAGAGATCAGAGGAGCTCACACTTTCACCTCACACCATTAGAATCGATAGAGCAACCCCAGTCTTACATCGAGGGTATTACGTTCCTCATCAAACTCCTCACGCATATCGGCCAGCACAAAGACACGATATCGAGTGAATCTCTCACCTAGTACATAAGTGAGCATGATCTGAGGCCTAACTCGGAACGACCTCAGAAGCCGTCTCGTCGGCAGCCATTTCTCCTTAGTCCCGTCTATACGCCATCTACTGTACGATGCCCACTCAAATAACATGGTACTTGCACCCACCGAAGCTTCAAAAGCTCCCATGGTCTTGCTTAAACTCAGGAACCCATTTACCTGCGGAGCTCGGAACAAATAGCGATCGTACGTTAAGGTGTCCTTCCTGTTTGAATGAAAATCCAGGCGGTCCAATCTATCTAAGCCCTCTAACCCCAAAAGACAGTAGAGTGAGTGTGAGCGCTGAATGCGCAGCCGACCTTCTATGCGAGCATGCGGGAAGAGCACATTCACCCTTGTACTTCCGCAACTTTCATATCCGGCATTTTGACTTGGTACTATGCCTTGACAAGATACCTCCCGTTCACCAAGGCGGATGCCATACCCAATTCCAGCCCCGGCCCGAATCACTAACCGCCCGTCCTTCATTTGAGCGCCCACTGTAGCGACTTGGGCAAGTGCTATCAGACACGTTAACAATAGACGCGTCATGGAACAACGATCCGCTCCTAATCTCTGCAGGGTCTCCGCCTCGGGACCCTGCGGCATCGCAGCCGAACATGCAAGCAGGACATGGGTAGGATCCATCATTCGCATCACCAAGGTAAACAACGGATGGTCCCTCAGAACCCCGCACCCACCTCCGGCACGTTCGGCCCTTTGTCCGTGCCGCGCACCCCGTTGCGTTGGGGCTTATCCGGCGGCGGTGGCCAGTCCGGCAGCGCCTTCAGCAGGCGCTCCTTCATGCGTTCGTAGTAGCTCTTGCGGTCGATGGCGTAGGAGATGAGGAAGCCCACCATGGCGGCGTACATCAGCTGGAAGATGGCGCTGTGGCGGTCGGTCATCTCCAGCACAAGGATGGCGCTGGTGAAGGGCGAGCGGGTGACGCCGGTGAGGAAGGCCGTCATGCCGGCGAGGACGAGCAGGTTGAACTGGCCGCGGCTGGGATCGAAGAGCGGGGCGATCCACCCGCCGATGGCGGCCCCTGCGGCGAGGGAGGGCGCGAAGATGCCCCCGGCGCCCCCGGCACTGAAGGAGAACAGCGGGCCCAGGATGCGGGCGCCCACGTTCTGTGCGCTGGAGCTCACCTCCTCGGCGAAGAGGTATTCCTCCAGCAGCAGGTGGCCCGATCCGATGGCGTGCGGCCCCAGGTACCACACGGTGGTGGCGAAGAGCAGGGCGCAGGCCAGTGCGAAACCCGCCTGTCCGCCCCAGCCCTTGAGCGAGCGCCTGAACTTGTCGAACACGATGAGGATGCGGCAGAAGATGGCGCCCAGGGCCCCGGCGATGAGGGCGATGAACAGGATCTTGTACATGAAGGAGAAGGTGGCGGGCTGCAGCTTGGGGTAGCCCAGCATGAGGTAGGGCCCCAGCAGCCACTGGGCCGTCATGCCACTGAGGATGACGGCGGTGAGCACGGCGGTACGGAACTGCGCGATGTGGGTCTTGGTGAGCTCTTCCACGGCGAACACGATACCGCCCAGGGGCGTGTTGAAGGCGGCGCTGAGCCCGGCGGCCCCCCCGGTGATCATCATGATCTGGCGACTGACGCGGGGCCAGAAGGGGGGCAGCAGTTTGTGTACGGTGCGGTAGATGCTGCCGGCGATCTGCAGGGTGGGCCCCTCGCGGCCGATGGCACCGCCGCCCAGCACCATGGTGAGGCTGCTGGCGATCTTCACCAGGATGATGCGCACGTTGAGGAAGCGCCAGGAGGCATCGCGCTTCTTGTCGGTGGCCACTTCGATGGCGGCCATCAGCTGGGGGATGCCGCTGCCGCCGGCCAGTGGTGCGAAGCGCATCACCAGGAACCACGCGGCCAGGAAGCTGAGCGGGGCGGAGAGGAAGATGAGCCTGGGGTCGTAGGCCAGCAGGGCGAGGTTGGCATCCTCCATGGCGTGGAAGAGCTTGGTGTAGCCCACGGCCACCAGCGCGGTGAGCACGGCCGAGACCTGGTAGGGCAGGGCCAGCAACACCAGCTCGCGCACGCGGCTCTGCACCAGCCACAGGCGCACCCGTTCCAGCAACCCGGAAAGGAAACGCACGCCCCGTGCGGTCAGCTCATCGTATCGGAACCTGGCCATGAGCGGCCAAAAGTAGTGGCCGCGTTCAGCCGCCCCGGACCCGCCGCAGGGAAGTGATCAACAGTGTCAATCCCCGAGCTTGGCGAGGTCCACCAGCGTGAAGCGGTACTGCGTGCCGCGGTCGTAGCTCTTCACCAGGGCGCGCGTGCCGCCGGGCTGTAGAAGCGTGCCCATGGGGCAGGGCACGAAGCCCTCCTCCATCAGCAGCAGGGTGCCTTCCTTGCCGACCACCCCGTTGTCATCCACCATGGCTGCGCGCAGCACTTGTGGTTCGGCGGGTGCGAGGCTTTTGTCCGACCCGGCATCAGCACCGGCCCGCAGGATGGCATCGAGGCCACGGGGCGTGTGGCCGTGCAGGAGCAGGGTGCCGCCCGGACCGCGCAGCGCCACGCTGCCCTCGTAGGCCTGTCCGGCGGTGGTCATCAGCGTGCGGTCCACGATGTGCTGCCAGCCCAGGCTGTCGTTGGTGCGCACCTGGCTCAGGCGCACGGCCCCGCTGAGGTGGCGCATGGCGATGGCATCGCCCATGGGCAGCTGGTAGGCATTGTCCAGGAAGGTCTCCACCACCAGGGTGCTGCCATCGGGCAGGGCGAAGAGGTCCACCACCTCATCCGGGATCTTCGCCGTACGCGACACGGGTTTCTTGGGGTCTGCCGCGGGATCGCCGAAGGCCATGAGCTTGGTCTTCCGGATGCTGGGCAGGCGCTGGTCCAGCAGGGGCGTGGGTTTCAGCTTCGGGTCCTTGGGGTCGATGGTGGCCACCAGTCCGGGCAGCCCGGTGAGCGATCCGTAGCGCAGGGCGATGGTGACCTTGCCGCCTTCGCGCTCCAGCAGGCGCGCACTGCTCACGAAGTCCTTTTCCAGCAGGACGTCGTGCACGCTTTTGCCCTGTTCGGTGAGCGTGGTGAGGTGCAGCTCATGGCAGTTCTTGTCGCCCAGCTGCTCGGCGCTGGAGCATTGGAACACGTAGGTGAGCAGGCGGATGCGGCCATAGTTGCCCAGCAGGATCTGGTGGATGCTGCTCTTGGCATCCTCGTAGGGCAGTTCCACGGTGCCCTGCCACAGCACGGAGAGGTCCTTGTCCAGGTAGGCATAGCCGAAGCGTTTGTTGCCCTTGCCCTTGTGCGAGAAGTGGTTCACCAGGTAGTGCTGCCCGTCCGGTGAACGGATGATGCGCTCGCGCTGGGCATAGGCCAGTCCGCGGGTGAAGAGGATGGGGTCGGGCAGGGGCCGGTCCGCCATGGTATGCGTGGGGTCGTTCACGTAGGGCAGCTCGAAGGTGGCGATGGTGCTGAAGTGCTCCAGCTTCAGTGCACCGGCCGTGGTCACGGTGCCGATGCCGAACTCGCTGCCCTTCTTGGTGCTGCTCACCAGCAGGCAGCGCAGCACGCCCTCGCTGATCAGCGGTGCCACGGCGGTCCACTTCACCCCGCTGATCAGGTGGTCCTTCAGCACCAGTTCCTCGCTGGGCTGCAGCTGGGCATCCAGGCGCACCACTTTGGGGGTGAGCCCTTCCTCCACGAAGAGCACATGCCGGCCATCGGCGGCGAAGATCCCGTCCACCACGGTGAACAGGTCGCCGGTGGAACCCTTCAGCGTCTTGGTGAAGGGTTTTCCCTGCTGCACCATGGTGCCTTGTGCCAGGAGCAGCGTGGCCGGGAGGAGCAGGGCGAAGGAGATCAGGTGGCGAAGGTTCATGCGCGGAGGAATAGGGGAGGTGAAGGTAGCGGGACGCTTCACGGCAGGGCGAACGCGCGCTGAACTTCTATCGTCGAAAGTGCATTCCTGTTCCCTGCGACCCCGTTGGGGTCGGAACGCCGCTGTGGGCTTGGGTCTCTAATGTCTTTGACCCCATTCGGGGTCACGTGCGACTAAGAGCATTCTTGACCCCGGATGGGGTCACAGATATTAGCTCTAAAGATTCACGCGGACTTTCCACGACCCGCCGAACGGCGGGTCGCAGGACGCATGAATGTACATGGTCATGATCGCGAATGGAGATGCGTTCGCGCTCCGGTTCACGGCATGCGCAGCCAGCCCAGCACGCGATCATTATCGATTAGCCACTGGCCGTCCTGCTGCTCCAGATCGTAGTGCTGGCGGGTGCTGCCGGTGTTCTGCTGGATCACCTCCAGTTCATCGTCCAGCACGGCGCTCACGATGGCCACATGGCCGTAGGCGTTGCCCCGCCACGCATCCAGGATCACCAGGTCGCCCACGCGCGGGCTCTGCGCACTGGGATTGGTGAACTGGAGCAGGGCGCGTTGTTCGTTCAGGGCACCGTCCACCACGGCGGGTTCAAAGAGGTCCTTGGCGTGGCCGTAGCTGTTGGGCATGCGGTGCCCGTAGTGTTCCAGGTAGTAGCGTTTCACGAATTCCACGCATTGGTACTTCAGGCCCACGTTGTAGCCGTCCACCACGTTGCGCCCGCTCACATGGCCCATGCTGCCGTTGTGGTACACCACCACGCCGTTCAGGGAATCCAGCGGGGTGCCGGGTTCACGCGGAAGGAGCGCCGTCGTGGGCCGCTCCGTGGCGATGTACCAGGCCAAGCCGCCCAGCACCGCGAGCAGGGAAAGGATGATCAGGAGGCGACGCATGGGGTGAGGGCGTTGATCGTTGGTCGTTGTTCGGGGCCTCGGTGCTTCGGATCAGGCTTGTGCAAGCGAGAGGTGATGCGCTTCGAACAACGATGGACGCACAAGGATCGTTGGTCGTTGTTCGGGGGGCAGTGCATCGTTCCAAGCTTTTCCAGATCTGTAGGTGCTGTGATTCGAACAACGCTGGATCACGGTGATCATTGAATGCTCGGTGAACTGACGAAGCAGGGCATCCCACTCGGTCTGCCTTCGGTGCGAATGCTCTGCCTCACCGTTGTGCACAAGACCTCCTCGAAGCGCCCCGAACAACGAACAACGAACCCCGACCAACAAACCCCGAACAACGACCATCGAACAACGATGTACGATCGGACTCAGATCAACATCCCGATGATCGTGGCGCTCAGCAGTGAGGCCAGCGTCCCACCGAGCAGCGCCCGGAAGCCGAACTCGCTCAGCCAGGCGCGTTTGCTGGGCGCCAGCGAGCCGATGCCCCCGATCTGGATGCCGATGCTGGCGAAGTTCGCGAAGCCGCAAAGCATATAGGTGGCCATCACGATGCTGCGCTGGTAGGTGAAGGCGCCACTGGCCTTCAGGGTGGCGAGGCTTTCGTAGCCGACGAACTCACTGGCGATGATCTTCTCGCCCACCAGGCGGCCGGCCAGGGTGATGTCCTCGGTGGCCACACCGATCAGCCACATCAGCGGCGCGAAGAGGTAGCCGAGGATGAACTCCAGCGAAAGCCCCTTGAAGTTGCCGTTGGAGACCGAGGCCACCCAGCCGTTGATCCCGAAGGCATCGCCCAGTTTCAGGAAGCCGTAGTTGGCCATGGCGATGAAGGCGAAGAACACCAGCAGCATGGCGCCCACGTTGGCGGCCAGCTTCAGGCCTTCGGTGGTGCCATTGCTCATGGCGTCCAGGAAGTTGCTGCCCACCTTGTCCATGCTCACCTCGATGCGCTGGTCGATGGGTTCGGTCTGCGGGAAGAGGATCTTGGCGACCACCACGGCACCGGGGGCGGCCATCACACTGGCGGTGAGCAGGTGTTTGGCGAAGAAGAGGCGCATCACGGGATCATCGCCACCGAGGAAGCTGACGTAGGCCGCCAGCACGCCACCGGCCACCGTGGCCATGCCGGCGGTCATCACCAGGAAGATCTCCGAGCGGTTCATCTTGTCCAGGTAGGCCTTCACCATCAAGGGCGCTTCGGTCTGGCCCAGGAAGATGTTGCCGGCCGTGCTCAGGCTTTCGGCGCCGCTCAGCTTCATCGTCTTGTTCAGTGCCCAGGCCAGGGCATATACCACTTTCTGGATGATGCCGAGGTAGAAGAGCACGCTGGTGAGCGCGCTGAAGAAGATGATGGTGGGCAGGATCTGCAGGGCGAAGATGAAGCCGAAGCTGTTGACGTCCATCAGGTCGCGGAAGAGGAACCTGCTGCCGATGGTGGTGAAGTCCAGCACCTTCACGAAGACCTTGCCCACGGCCTCGAAGCCCACCTGCACGATGGGGATGTAGAGGATGGCCAGGGCCAGCACCAGTTGGAACGCCAGCCCGATGCCCACCACCTTCCAGTCCACCTGCCGGCGTTTGGCGCTGAACACCCAGGCGATGCCGATGATCACGGCCAGTCCCACCACGCCGCGCAGGATGCTCTCGAAGGAGGCGCCGGTCAATGGTGCGGGAGTGCCCTGTGCCCATGCGGGAAAGGGGAGCAGTGCGAGCAACGCAAGGATGGCACAGGGAAGGAAACGCATGGGTGCTGTTCGGATGGGAGCGGCGAAGTTGCTGTTTGCCCGCGACCCGCGCAACAGTGCAGGCGAAGCGATCAGTTGCTGCCTTCGCGCTTCTTGATCTCGTCGCGCAGCTTGGAGGCCCGCTCGTAGTCCTCGTCGTTCAGCGCTTCCTCCAGCAGATCACGCAGCTCCTCGATGGTGGTGCCGCGTTTCTCACCCTTGGCCGAGGCCTTCTTCTCGCCGCCTTCGCTCTCCTCCTCCTCCTCGCCCTCATCCACCTTCAGGCCTGCGGCGCTGAGGATGAACTCGTAGGTGAAGATGGGGCAGGCGAAGCGCAGGGCCAGGGCGATGGCGTCGCTGCTGCGCGCATCGACCTCCACTTCCCGGCCTTCCTGTTCCATCACCAGCTTGGCATGGAAGATCCCCTCCACCAGGTCGTTGATGATGACCTCCTTGAGGGTGAATCCCAGGGTGTCGCTGATGTTCTTGAAGAGGTCGTGGGTCAATGGCCGGGCGGGCTTGATGTTCTCCACCTGGATGGCGATGGCCTGTGCCTCCACACCACCGATGATGATGGGCAGGCGGCGGTCGCCGTGCACTTCGGACAGGATCAGCGCATACGCCCCAGCGTGGGTATGGCTGTAGGTGATCCTCAGGAATCGCAGCTCGACCTTCTCCATGCTGTTCGTAGCGGGCCGTGAAGATACGAGAACGCCCCGATCCGGAACGGGATCGGGGCGTTCGATGGGAAGTTCGCCCCAATGCTACTCCTGTTCAGCCGGACCGGGCCCTTCCTTCAGCGACCTGATGAAGTCCTCGCCATCGAGCCGGGCCAAGTGCTTGCGGGCATAGTCGTGCAAGCGTAGCAGGCGGTGGTGCTTCCCTTGTCCTTCCTCAATGAAGCTGGCATTGAGCGTTTCCATGTTAGCCAGTACAGTGAGCTCATTGATGCTGGCGATATCACGGATGTTCCTGCCTTCCTTCGCCGCTTGTGGATTGGCTTGGCGCCATTCGGCAGCTGTACAACCGAACAGCGCGAGGTTCAGGATATCGGCCTCGTCAGCGTAGACGTACTTCTCCAGGTCCTTTGCAATGTTCAGCCGTGGAATGATGTACTCCTTGATGGAATCGGTGTGCGCCTTGTAGTTGAGCTTCGTGAGCACCCGGCGCACGTTCCACTCCAGGTCGTATCGGCTGCCTTCCAGCGCCTTCAAACGCTCGAACTCCTTGACCAGATAGAGCCGGAACACCGGGCTGATCCAAGCGGCGAATTCCAGGGCGATATCCTTGTGGGCGTATGTTCCGCCATATCGTCCGGTCCGGGCGATGACACCGGTCGCCCCGGTCTGGGCCACCCACTCTTTCACACTGATGGTGAATCGGTTGGACCCGGCCTCCATTCTAATTCGGTCGAATTCGACCGAATTAAAACCGGGGTTGCTCAGGGTCTCCCAAACCGCAAGGAACTCCAAAGTGCTTTTGTTCCGCAACCAGGCCTTGATCAGGTCCCCGCTCTGGTCGCGGGCCATATCGGTCAAGGAAATGTAGTCCTGATCACTTACCGTGACCAACCGGATCAGCTTGTCCTCGACGTGTAGTGTGCGACCCATGGCGATCGTCCGTTCAGCCACAGTGACGAGATCGGTGTCAAAGCGGAGTTGGACAAGATAGCGCGTTGCCGCTCTCTTACATCGGTGCAGCCTACCGCTCCGCGTTGAGCTTCTTCGCCGCTGCGATCAGCTGGGGAAGCACCTCGACGGCATCGCCCACGATCCCGTAATCGGCAGCCTTGAAGAAGGGCGCCTCGGGGTCCTTGTTGATCACGCAGATCACCTTGCTCTGGTTCACGCCGGCCAGGTGCTGGATGGCGCCGCTGATGCCGATGGCGATGTACAGGTTGGGGCGGATGGCCACGCCGGTCTGTCCCACATGCTCATGGTGCGGGCGCCAGTGCATGTCGGCTACCGGCCGGCTGCAGGCCGTGGCGGCACCGAGCAGGGTGGCCAGTTCCTCCACCGGACCCCAATGCTCGGGGCCTTTCATGCCGCGACCGGCGCTCACCACCAGTTCGGCCTCGGGCAGCGGAATGCCGGTGCCCGCCTTGCGCAGTTCCTTCACGGTGATGCGCGCAGGGCCGAGGTCGCCGCTGTAGTCCTCCACAGGGGCGCTGGCATCACCCTTGGCGATGGCGACCGAGTTCGGCATCAGGCTGATGACGCGCATGGCACTGGTCACCTCCATCCAGGCCTTGGCCTTTCCGCTGAAGACGTTGCGCTTGAACTTGTTCCCCTCCGGCAGGCCCAACGCACCGGCCACGTGCCCGGCCTTGAGCCTCGCCGCCAGACGCGGTGCCACGGCCTTCCCCGTGGCGTCGTTCACGCACACGATGGTGGTGGCCCCTTCCTTCGCGGCCACATCGGCCACGAGCTTGGTGAGCTGCTGGCTGTCCAGCACGTTCACGCCGCGAGCCACGATGACCTTGCCGGCGCCCTGGTTGCCGAGGCTTTCCAGTCCCTGTCCGTCGCCGAACGTCACGGCCGTTACGGGTCCGCCGGCCAGCTGGCTGGCATAGCTCACGGCCTCCTGGGCCGCTTTGGGGATCTTGTTGCCCCGGGTATCGATGAATACGATGGTGCTCATGTGCTGGGTACTCTTTGAGGCCTGGACCGGCCGACAATTCTAGTTTCTGGATCTGGCAAGTCGACCCAAGGGGTCGACGCTACAGGTGGATATCAAATGACTTTGGCCTCCGAATGCAACAACTCGATCAACTGTCCGGCTTGATCGGCCGGGATCATCTTCACGGCGCCCTTGGCGGGTGGCAGCTCGAACTTCATGGTGCCGCCCACGTTGTCCACGCTGGCAGCGGGCACCACGGTCAGGGGCTTGGTGCGGGCGGCCATGATGCCGCGCATGTTGGGGATCCGCTGTTCGGCCATGCCCTTGCTGGCGCTCAGCACCACGGGCAGCGAAACTTCCAGCACTTCGATGCCACCGGGCACATCGCGTTCCACGGTCGCAGTGCCGGCGGCTACATCCAGTTTGCTGGCCAAAGGCACGTAGGGCAGGTCAAGCAGCTCAGCCACCATGGCACCCACCTGGCCGCCGTTGTGATCAATGGTCTCCTTGCCCGCGAGGATGAGGTCGAAGCCCTTGTCCTTGGCGTAGGCGGCCACTTGCTCGGCCACTTGCAGGGCTTCAGTGGGCTGCACATCCACGCGCACGGCTTCATCGGCACCGATGGCCAGACCCTTGCGGATGGTGGCATCGGTATCGGCGCCACCCACGGTGATGGTGGTGACGGAACCGGCACCGGCGGCCTCCTTCAGTTCGAGGGCACGCACCAGGGCATACCACTCGTCGTAGGGGTTCACGATGAAGGTGACGCCGTTCCCATCGAACTGGGTATTGTCGTTGGTGAAGCCGATGCGTGCCGTGGTATCAGGCACCTGGCTTAAGAGGACGAGGATCTTCATTGATCGAGGAACGTTGTGCGTTCGTGGTTGTTCGCCGAAGCGGAACGCGTTGGGGCCGCGAAGTTAGCGGCTGCGTGTGGATCTGCTGTTCCCGATCGTGCACGGCCGCTACCTTTGCCCCACATCGAAGCAAGCCATCAGACCATGCGTACTGTACAATTCCGGGAAGCCCTCAACGAGGCCATGAGCGAAGAGATGCGCCGTGACCCCAACGTGTTCCTGATGGGCGAGGAGGTGGCCGAGTACGACGGCGCCTACAAGGTGAGCAAGGGCATGCTCGCCGAGTTCGGTGCGAAACGCGTGATCGACACACCGATCGCCGAGCTGGGCTTCACGGCCATCGGCGTGGGTGCCGCCATGAACGGCCTGCGCCCCATCATCGAGTTCATGACCTGGAACTTCGCCGTCCTGGCCAGTGACCAGATCATCAACCACGCCGCCAAGATGCTGCAGATGAGCGGTGGCCAGTTCCACATTCCCATCGTATTTCGCGGCGGCAACGGCAGCGCTGGCCAATTGGCCGCCACGCACAGCCAGAGCTTCGAGGCCATGTACGCCAACGTGCCCGGCCTGAAGGTGATCACCCCCTACACACCCTACGATGCCAAGGGCCTGCTGAAGGCCGCGATCCGTGACAACGACCCGGTGCTCTTCATGGAGAGCGAACGCATGTACGGTGACAAGGGCGAGATCCCCGACGGGGAGTACCTGCTCCCCATCGGCGTGGCCGATATCAAGCGTGCCGGCAAGGACGTCACCATCGTTTCCTTCGGGAAGATGATGAAGATCGCGCTGGGCGCGGCGGAGGAACTGGCCAAGGAGGGCATCGATGCCGAGGTGATCGACCTGCGCACCATCCGTCCGCTGGACCATGCCACCATCCTGAAGAGCGTGCGCAAGACCAACCGCCTGGTGGTGGTGGACGAGAACTGGCCGGTGGCCAGCATCAGCAGCGAGATCGCCTACCGGGTGCAGAAGGATGCCTTCGACTACCTGGATTCACCGGTGATCCGCGTGAACGCCGCTGATACGCCCCTGCCCTTCACACCCACCCTGATCGATGCCGCACTGCCCAGCGTGGAGCGCACCGTGAAGGCGGTGAAGGAGGTGATGTATCTGGTGAAGTAGACCCACGGCAAGCCGCATCGGCTCTTCAGTTGGCATCATCGGACGCTGCCGCGTTCCATATTCCAAGCATTCGTCTATTTTTGCGCCCCTGCACTGCAATGGGCAGTGCTTTTCCGCTGAAGAACAGGATGTTAACGAAAGATCAACAGAACTGAGATGGGAAGTGAACTGATGTACTACATCCCCCTGATGGGCGTGGTGGGCCTGGTGGTGATGATCGCCAAGGCCGTGTGGGTGGGCAAACAGGATGCCGGTGATGCCAACATGCAGGAGCTCGCAGGCTACATCGCCCGCGGAGCCAGTGCGTTCCTGAAGGCGGAGTGGAAGGTGCTCGGCGTGTTCGCCGTCATCGCCGCCGCACTGCTGGCCTGGAGCGGTACGCTGCATCCGAACAGCGATTGGGTCATCGCCATCGCCTTCCTCATCGGTGCCTTCTTCAGCGCCTTCGCCGGTTGGATCGGCATGAACATCGCCACCAAGGCCAACGTGCGCACCACGCAGGCCGCTCGTACCAGCCTTGCACAAGCCCTGAAGGTGAGCTTCAACGGCGGCACCGTGATGGGTCTCGGCGTGGCGGGTCTCGCCGTGGTGGGACTGAGCACGCTCTTCATCGTGTTCCTGAAGATGTACGTGGGCGACGCCGGTGCGAACGGCCCGGAGATGATGAAGTGCCTGGAGGTGCTCGCGGGCTTCTCGCTGGGTGCAGAGTCCATCGCGCTCTTCGCCCGTGTGGGTGGTGGCATCTACACCAAGGCCGCCGACGTGGGCGCCGATCTGGTCGGTAAGGTGGAGGCCGGCATCCCCGAGGATGACGCCCGCAACCCCGCCACCATCGCCGACAACGTGGGCGACAACGTGGGTGACGTGGCCGGCATGGGTGCCGACCTATTCGGCAGCTACGTGGCCACGATGCTGGCGACGATGGTGCTGGGCCGCGAGGTGGTGAGCGCCGACAACTTCGGTGGCATGGCCCCGATCCTGCTGCCGATGGTGATCGCCGGTCTCGGTGTGCTCTTCAGCATCGTGGGCACCTTGTTCGTGAAGATCAACAAGGACACGGACAGTGTGATGACCGCCCTGAACCTGGGCAACTGGGGTTCCATGGTGCTCGTCGCGATCAGCAGCTACTTCGTGGTGGACTGGATGTTGCCCGAGACCATGCAGTTCGTGCGCAACGGCATCTCCGTGGAAGTGACCAGCATGCGCGTGTTCTACGCCATCATCCTCGGCCTCGTGGTGGGCACGCTGATGAGCATGGTGACCGAGTACTACACCAGCATGGGCCGTCGTCCGGTGGACAGCATCGTGCAGAAGAGCGGCACGGGCCACGGCACCAACGTGATCGGCGGCTTGGCCATGGGCATGGAAAGCACCGTGCTGCCGATCATCATCCTCGCTGCGGGCATCTGGGGGTCGTTCACCCTGGCCGGCATGTACGGTGTGGCGATCGCCGCGGCCGGTATGATGGCCACCACGGCCATGCAGCTCGCCATCGACGCCTTCGGCCCCATCGCTGACAACGCCGGTGGTATCGCCGAGATGAGCGGTCTGCCGAAGGAAGTGCGTGAGCGCACCGACAACCTGGACGCCGTGGGCAACACCACTGCCGCCACCGGAAAAGGCTTCGCCATCGCCTCCGCCGCACTGACCGCCCTCGCGCTCTTCGCGGCCTACGTGGGCATGTCCGGCATCACCGGCATCGACATCTACAAGGCCGATGTGCTGGCCATGTTGTTCGTCGGTGGCATGATCCCCTTCTTCTTCAGCTCGCTGGCCATCAGCGCTGTGGGCAAGGCCGCCATGGACATGGTGAAGGAGGTGCGTCGCCAGTTCCGCGAGATCCCCGGGATCATGGAGGGCAAAGCCAAGCCGGAGTATGAGAAGTGCGTGGCCATCAGCACCGAGGCGTCCATCCGCGAGATGATCGCCCCCGGTGCCCTCGCGCTGCTGTCGCCGATCATCGTCGGTTTCCTCGCCGGACCTGAGGCTCTCGGTGGTCTGCTCGCGGGCATCACTGTGAGCGGTGTGCTGATGGGCATGTTCCAGAACAACGCCGGTGGCGCGTGGGACAACGCCAAGAAGAGCTTCGAGAAGGGTGTGATCATCGATGGCAAGGAATACAAGAAGGGCAGCGAGCCCCACAAGGCCGCTGTGACCGGTGATACCGTGGGCGATCCCTTCAAGGACACCTCGGGCCCATCCATGAACATCCTCATCAAGCTCACGAGCATCGTGGCCTTGGTGATCGCACCGCACATCAACGAGGGCGGTCACGATGTGGCCCCCGCGCACAGCGCGGTGCCGCAGGAAGTGGAGGCCACGGTGGTGGCCACGGAAGGCGCAACGCTCGACGCCAGCGACCGCTTCTGATCCTACGATCATCCATGAAAAAGGCCCGCCGATCGGCGGGCCTTTTTCGTGGGGTATGGATGGGTCAGCGCTTCTTCGCAGCCACCTTAGCTCCGGTCTTCGCCGCGGGCTTGGCGGGCGCTTTCTCGCTCGCCTTCGCTCCTGCACCGATCGCTGCTTTGCTGGGCGTTTCCAGTGGGAACAGGCCGTGGATCTCCGCGTCGATGCGGGAGATGATCTTGCCGAGGTCCTCGGGGTCCATGTGGAACTTGTTGTCCTCCACATCAATGATCAGCAGCTTGCCCTTGTCGTAGGTCTGGATCCAGGCCTCGTAACGTTCGTTGAGGCGCTTGAGGTAATCGATGCTGATGGAGTTCTCGTAATCCCGGCCACGCTCAGAGATCTGCTTCACCAGCTTCTCCACCGGCGCCTGCAGGTAGATCAGCAGGTCGGGCGGCGTGATGGAGTTGTCCATGTTCTGGAACAGGCGGAAGTAGTTCTCGAAATCGCGCGTGGTCATCAGGCCCATGGCGTGCAGGTTGGGCGCGAAGATGAAGGCGTCCTCATAGATCGTGCGGTCCTGGATCACGTTGCGTCCGCTGCGGCGGATCTCCAGCAACTGTTCGAAGCGGCTGTTGAGGAAGAAGATCTGGAGGTTGAAGCTCCAGCGCTGCATGTCCTTGTAGAAGTCGAACAGGTAGGGATTGTTGTCCACGGCTTCCTGCAACTGGTCCCATTTGTAGTGCTTGGCCAGCAACTGGGTGAGCGTGGTCTTTCCGGAACCGATGTTCCCTGCGATAGCGATGTGCATGAAGTGAGGTACGTTAGCCGACAGCGGACCGCGAAGATATCCGCACCCTGCTGCGCAGGAAAGGATGTGGAAAAGTCGTGGGGCCTCAGCGCTCGATCACGGCGATGCGGGCGGGCAGCAGGAGGTAGGTCCGTCCCCGCTCCACCCGCAGGTCGCGGATCTCCTCGTTCGGCAGGGCCACATCCACCTTGTTGGTGGTGAAGTTCCGCCGGTCGTAGTAGTAGGGCTCACCATCCTTCAGAAAGTGGATGAACTGCCCGCGCACTTCGAAGCTGCTGGCGCCCACGATGGGGATGGTGCGGTCGTAGGTGCCAAAAAGGTCGAAGACAAGCAGGCCTTCCTTGGGCACGTTCACATACAACCAGTTGTCGTTCTCGTGCATCGACAGGGGTTTCACCACCATGCCCAGAAGCTGGTCCAGGCGGCCGGTGTTGGCGATGGTGCGCAGTTGGGGGTCCACGCGGACCAGGGCCATCTCCCGGTCATCGAAGAACCAGAAGGCGTTCTGCACACTGGCGCAGGCCAGGGACACCTGTGGAAAGCCACTTTTCGGCAGGTTCAACACAGTCTGGATGCTCAACGTATTGTCCAGGATCCCCAACTGTGCCTGTTCGGTGGAGAAGACCATGGGCTTCAGTGAGTAAAAGGCATCCATGGTGGTGATGCGGCCGAAGGTCTTCAGGCTGTTGCGTGCGATGGGCCTGCCCAAGGCATCGAAGACGGCGAGGACATCGCCCTGCAGGGTGTACACGTTGCCCAGTTCATCCGTAGTGAAGGCGTCAAAGCGTCCGTGGATGGAACGCGCACTGTCAGGCTTCTGGCCCTGGACCAGCAACGTCGCGTTCAGAACGATGAGCAGGAGCAGGTTCCTCATGCCGGTTGCGGAGTGAGGATGGACGTGAGGATTGCCCTGTCGTTGCTGAGCCGGGGCACCTTGTTCTGCCCGCCCAGTTTGCCGCGTTGTTTCATCCAGGCGTGGAAGGTGCCAGGCGGTACGCCATGCACTACGGGCCTTCGCAGAGCCATGTCACCCCGTCGCTTGGCATCGTAATCGGAGTTCAGGCTGCGCATGGTGTCATCCAGCACTTGCACGAACTGGGCCATGTCCGAGGGAGGGGTGCCGAACTCCACCACCCACTCATGTCCGCCCTTGGCCGTATCGTCCATGTAGATCGGACCCGCCGTGTAGTCGTTCACCAGGGCCCCGGTGGCCGCACAGGCCTCCTGCATGCCGCGGTCCGCATTGTCCACCACCAGTTCCTCGCCGAAGGCGTTGATGAAGCTCTTGGTGCGTCCGCTCACCTGGATGCGGTAGGGTTTCACGTCCGTGAAGCGCACCGTATCGCCGGGCATGTAGCGCCAAAGGCCCCCGTTGGTGCTGATCACCACGGCATAGGTGGCACCGGGTTCCACTTCGTGCAGCAGCACGGTCCGCGGGTGGTCCTGGTCCAATTGGTCCAGGGGGAGGAACTCGTAGAAGATGCCGTAGTCCAGCATGAGCAGCATGTCCTCCGCCCCACAGCGGTCCTGCACCGCGAAATGGCCTTCGGAGGCGTTGTAGCTCTCCAGGTAGTTCATGGTCGGGGAGGGGATGATCGCTTCGAACTGGGCCTTGTAGGGCCTGAAGCTCACCCCGCCGTGCATGAAGAGCTCCAGGTTCGGCCACACCTCCAGGATGTTCTGTTTGCCGGTGATCTCCAGGATCCGTTTCAGCAGGACCAGCGTCCAGCTGGGCACCCCGGCGATGCAGCGCACATCCTCGCGCATCGTCTCGCGCGCCATCTTCTCGATCTTCACCTCCCAGTTGTCCAGGAGGGCGGTCTCGATCACCGGTGTGCGGCGCACCTCCACCCAGATCGGCAGGTTGCGGATGATGATCGCGGACAGGTCGCCACTGTACGCGTCGGTGCGCAAATTCTCGATGCTGCTGCTGCCGCCCACCACCAGGCTCATGCCCTGGTAGAGCTTGCTCTCCGGGTAGTGCTGGTAGTGCTGGGCGATGAGGTCCTTGCCGCCCTTGTAATGACAGTCCTCCAGTGCCTCGCGGCTCACGGGGATGTACTTGCTGCGGTCGCTGGTGGTGCCGCTGCTCTTGGCGAACCAGCGGATATCGGTGGGCCAGAGCAGGTTCTGTTCCCCCTTGCGCAGGCGTTGCACATAGGGCTTTACATCCTCATAGTCCTGCAGGGGCACCCGTTCCCGGAAGGTGTCGGGGTCGGTGATGGTCTCGAAGGAGAAGCGCCGACCCCATTCGGTGTACTTCGCCTGTTGCATCAGGGAGTGGAACACCTCCAACTGCGCCATGCGCGGATTCTCCTTGAACAGCTCGATCTGCTGCAGGCGCTTCTTGATCAGGAAGGAGAACAGGGCGTTGACGGGCATGGTGCGGGGCTGCGAAGATGGGGCCGGGGCTATCTTCAGCCCAAAATATACGCACGCCTTACGAATGCTGGACGGTGCACCGCTGCGCAAAATGGCTTCCCACACGGACGGCCGCGTTCATTACTCCCTGATCTTGAACGGCGACCGGGTGGAATTGGACCGCTTCATCGGCCGTGAGTTCACGATGAAGGCGACGGGTGCGCTCAGCTGTGTGGTATGCGGTCGGCCGGTGCGGAAGCTCTTCGGCCAGGGCTATTGTTTCCCTTGTCTGCAGCGCGCCCCGGAAGCAGCGGAGTGCATCCTCCGCCCGGAACTGTGCCGGGCCCATCTGGGCGAGGGCCGCGACCCGGTTTGGGAACGGGAGCACCATCACACGGAACATGCGGTCTACCTCAGTTACACGGGCGGCGTCAAGGTGGGGGTCACGCGCAGTACCCAGGTGCCCACCCGGTGGGTGGATCAGGGGGCTGTTGCGGCCGTGGTCATCGCCCGTGTGCCCTACCGACACCTGGCCGGACTGATCGAGGTGGAGCTCAAACATTCCTTCGCGGACCGCACCAACTGGAGGGCCATGCTCAAGGAGGTGCCACCGGACGCGGAGGCCTTGCTCGAGGCCAGAACGAAGGCTTTGGCCGCGCTGCCCCCGGAACTTGCCATCCATGGTACCACCGATGAAAGCCCGATGGTGATCACCTATCCCGTGCTGGCCTATCCGCCGAAGGTGACCAGCGTGTCCCTGGAGAAGACACCCGAGGTCTCCGGCCGATTGCTGGGGGCGAAGGGGCAGTACCTGATCTGGGAGGACGGCCGGGTGCTGAACGTGCGCTCGCACAGCGGGGTCCATGTGCTGGTCTCCGGAAATGAAATCACCGTGTAACCTTCCTGCCAGGGCTGCCGTTACACAGGCAGGTTTTGGTCAGTGAACTGATCGTTAGGGCAAGCGGAAGGCCCCGATCCCGGTGAACGGGTTTCGGGGCCTTCTGTATTTCGGGACCGTCGTTGCGCTCAGCGGATGATCAGGTCGTAGGGCATGCGTGCCTGGATGCCGAACTGCTCCTTCACCTCCTTCGCCCGCTTGAACTGTTTCAGCAGCTCCGCGTCCTCGCCCAGCCACATGCCTGCCACCCACATGCTCGCCTGGGAGTTGAGGTCCTCCAGCAGTTGCTCGATGAATTCCTTCTGCACGGGCAGTTCCACCTTACGGTAGTCGCTCATGCCGGCCAGTTCTGCGGCCGAAGTGATGGCCGCCTCGAGCCCTCCCAGTTCATCCACAAGGCCCAATTTCAAGGCGTCGGTTCCGGTCCACACGCGGCCCTGGCCCACGCTGTCCACCTGGGCGATGGTCATGCGCCGTCCCTCGGCCACGCGCTCCTTGAATCCGTCGTAGAATTCGTCCACGTAGCCTTGGATGATGTCCAGTTCATCCGCGGTCAGCGGACGGCTCACGGTCATCATGTCGGCGTACTGGTGGGTTTTCTCCCCATCGAAGGTGATCCCCAGCTTGTTGTTGAAGAAGCCCTGCATGTTGGGGATCATCCCGAACACGCCGATGGAACCGGTGATGGTGGTGGGTTCAGCGAAGATCCGGGTGGCGGGTGCGCTGATGTAGTATCCACCGCTGGCGGCCACATCACCCATGCTCACCACCAAGGGCTTCACGGCTGCGGCCAGTTTCACCTCGCGCCAGATCACATCACTGGCCAGGCCGCTGCCCCCGGGGCTGTTCACGCGCAGCACGATGGCCTTGATCATGGTGTCCTCCCGTGCTTCGCGCAGGGTGGCCGCCAGGGAAGTGCTCCCGATGGTGCCATCGGAGCTTTTGCCGGTCATGATGCTGCCCTCGGCATACACGATGGCCAGCTTGGACCGTCCCTTGCCCGCTTCGGACCGAGGGATGGAACGAGAATAGGCGCGTATCTCGGCACGTTCGATGTCCTTATCGGCATCAAGGTCCATGGTGGTCTTCAGGATGTCCAGCACCTCATCACGGTATTTCAACCCGTCCACCAGCCCGAGTTCCACTGCCGCATCCGCATTGCGCACCAACAGCTCGTTGGCGATGCGGTCCAATTCGGTCGCCGGCAGCCCGGTCTTGGCACCCACCGCGTTCAGGTGCTCCTGCCAGAGGCCGGCGAGGATCAAGCGGTTCTGTTCCTTGTTGGCCGGGCTCATGCGGTCCTCGGTGTACATCTCGCCGAAGCTTTTGAACTTGTTGTTGCTTCCCCGGATGAACTGGATGTCAATGTCCAGTTTCTCGAACATGCCCTTGAAGAACATGTACTCACTGCGCAATCCGCGGTGGTCCAGATCGCCCTTGGGCTGCAGGAAGATCGAATCCGCGGCGGTGGCCAGGTAATAGGTGGCCTGGGTGTAGGAGTCGCTGAAGGCGATCACCGGCTTTCCGCTGACGGTGCGGAAGTCCACCAACTTCTCATGGATCTCGCGCAGGGTGGCGTAGCCGGCGTCCACCATGGTCAGGTCCAGGAAGATGCCGTTGATCTTGTCATCGGTCTTGGCATGCTCCAAGCTGGCCAGGATCTGGTTCAGTCCGGTGCGGCTCTCTGTGCTGAATGGGCCGAGGTCCAGGTCGAACTGGTCCTTGCTGCCGCGGTCCACGATGGGGTTGTCCAGCTTGAGGTGCAGCACGGAGCTTTCCGCGATGCTCGCCGGTTTGGACTGCATGGCCATGCTCGCGCCCAGTGCCGCGATCATGCCGATGAACAGGAAGATCAGGACCACGCCGACCAGCAGGGTGCCGAGCATGGAGGCGAACATGAATTTGAGGAACTGGCGCATGTGGATCGGAGGATTGGATTCCCGGGGCCGAAACTAGCCAGTAGCGGCTCCGCTGCACCTGATCGATCACATGAGCGGGGGGGCGGGGGGATGGAAGGTCCGCACCGGTAGCTTTGGCCCCATGAGAACAGCACGTCAGGTCCTGCTGCTCCTGGGAGGCAATGAGCACGATCCCCGGGTCTCGCTCGCCAAGGCCGCAGAGATGGCGGTGGATCGCCTGGGAAGCCCGGCCGCCCATGGCCGGGACCACTGGACGGAGCCTTGGGGCTTCGAGTCCGACAGCTTGTTCCTCAACCGCAGCCTGCTCGTGAGGACGGACCTTGACCCCCACGCACTGCTGGCCGAACTGCACGCCGTGGAGCAGGAGCTCGGCCGCACCCGCTCACCAGGTATGGGCTATGCCTCGCGGAGCATCGACATCGACATCCTGCTGATGGAGGATCTGGTGTTGACCGAGGGCCCCGTGCAGGTGCCACATCCGCGGATGCACCTGCGGGCCTTCGCGCTCTCCCCGGCAGCCGACCTTTGCCCGGGCTGGGTCCATCCGTTGCTGGGGCGCACCGTGCTGCAACTGTTGAACGACCTCCGCGCCAACACATGAAACAGCAGGGGAGGGCACCCGACAGCCCGCGATCGGGCTACGATTACATCGCCGTGGAGGGCTTGATCGGCGCTGGCAAGACCACCCTGACCAAACGACTGGCGGAAGCGCGGGGCGCCCGTCTGGTGCTGGAGGAGTTCGACGACAACCCCTTTCTTCCACGGTTCTATGCGGAACCGGAACGCTACGCCTTTGCGGTGGAACTGTCCTTTCTGGCCCAGCGATACCACCAATTGAAGCGGATCACGGAGCAGGACCTCTTCGACCCTCTGACCGTCGCCGATTATTCCCTGGGCAAGTCCCTGGTCTTCGCCAGCGTGACCCTCAACGCCGATGAATATGCCCTGTTCCTCGACCTCTATCGCATCATGTACAGCGATCTGCCGAGACCGGAGCTCATCGTCTACCTGCACCTGCCCATGCATCAGGTGCTCCAGCGCATCGCCTCACGCGGCCGTTCCTATGAGAGCTCCATCCAGATCAGCTACCTCGAGCAATTGCAGCAACGTTACCTGGACCATCTCCAGAAACAGAGCGGTGGCCGCGTGCTGATCGTGGATCTGGGTGATCATGACCTGCTCCATGATCGGGACGCTTACCAAAGGCTGCTTGAGCACATGGATGAGCCTGTTCCGGAGGGGTGCAGGCAGGTGATCCTGTGATGCGCACCGCATGCTGTGAACAACTAACGTTGAGCCACTTTGGCAGTGCTCGCATTATAGTGATTATGTTTGCTGCCGAAATCAAGAAACACGCAACGCATTCATGGAAAAGCGTCACCTCAAGGGCACGACCCTGACGATTGCTGCAGCGCTGGTATTGGCCGGCTGCGGCGGCTTGGGAAAGATGAACAAGTACGTTGAGAACATCAAGTACACGGTCGACCCCAACCCTCTGATCGTACAAGGTGACTCTGTCGCCGTGAACATCAACGGGACCTTCCCCGGCAAGTATTTCTCGCGCAAGGCTCAAGTGGAACTGACGCCTACGCTGACCTACGCAGGTGGCGAGACCCCCTACAAGATGGTGGGCTTCCAGGGCGACAAGGCGGTGGGCAACTACACCGTGATCCCCTACGAGACCGGCAAATCCTTCAGCTACACGGGTAAGGTGGCCTACACGCCGGCCATGTCCGAGAGCGAGCTGATGGTGAAGATTTTGGGCAAGCAGGGCAAGAAGGAACTTCCCTTCGATGCGTTCAAGCTCACCGACGGCGTGATCACCACGCCCTACCTGATGCTCAGTGACGACAAGGTGCTGCTCGGAAAGGATGCCTTCCAGCGGATCACCACCCACAACGAAGCCGGCACCATCAACTATCTGGTGAACTCAAGCGCAGTGCGTCCGGGCGAGTTGAAGGAGGATGACATCAAGGCGATGGCCGCTTTCATCAAGGGTTTTGCCGCCAAGGGAAACATCAACCTGAAAGGTCTGACAGTGGATGCATGGGCCAGCCCCGAAGGTGAACTGAGCCTGAACGAAAACCTGGCCGATGACCGCGCCAAGAGCGCTCAGGTCTGGGCCAAAGGTGAACTCACCCGCGCCAAGTCCGAAGCGGCCAAGGTTGACGGTTTCTACACCCTCAACCCTCGTGGTGAGGACTGGGAAGGGTTCAAGAAGGCCATGCAGGCCAGTTCCGAAGTGCCGGACAAGGACCTGGTGCTCCGCGTCCTCGAGATGTATCCTGACGTGTCCAAGCGTGAGGCTGAGATCAAGAACATGGCCGCCACTTACAAGGAGATCGCCGATCACATCCTGCCTTCCCTGCGCCGCAGCGAAATGTCCCTGAACTACGAGATCGTGGGCAAGACGGACGAGCAGTTGACGGCCATGAGCCGCACGATGCCCGACTCCTTGAACGCAGAGGAACTGCTCTTCGCCGCCACACTGACCAACGACATCAACGAGCAGCTGCGCATCTACAAGGAAAGCGAGCGCATCTTCCCGAACGATTACCGTGGTGCGAACAACGTGGGCTACATCTACATGATGCAGAACAAGCTCGCCGAGGCCGAAAGCCAGTTCCAAAAGGCGAACAGCATCCAGGACAACCCATACAGCACCAATAACCTCGGTGTGGTGGCCCGCCTGAAGGGCGATCGCAAGAAGGCCATGGAGCTTTACGGCAAGGCTGGCAGCGCAGGTCCTGAGGTGAAGTACAACATGGGCATCGTGAACATCCAGAACGGTGATTACGCCACGGCCTCGAGCAACATGGCCGGTATGAACACGGTGAACGCCGCCCTGGCGAAAATGCTGGGTGGTGACAGCGCTGGTGCTCAGAGCATCCTGGAGAAGAGCAGCGACAAGGACAGCGCCACGGGCCACTACGTGATGGCCATCATCGCTGCCCGTCAGAGCAACGCCGACGGAGTCCGCAACAACCTCGCCCTGGCCGTTCAGAAGGATGCCAGCCTGCGTGACAAGGCCATGAAGGACCTCGAGTTCCGCAACTTCAAGGGCCAGTTGGGTCTTTGATCCCTGAAGAATTCATCCTGGGAAGCCCCCGCCGCAAGGTGGGGGCTTCTTCGTTCAGGTCTGCCCGTCGGTTCTTGGCATTCAATGCCACTTGCGAGTTCCTTGGTCCGGTCAAAGGGCCGAAGGATGAAGACTCTTATGGCCGGTCAGGAACATAGCGCCCAGCGTGTTCAAGGGCCCGCGCTGGTTGCCCGAAACACGTCTTCGACCGATCACTTATGCGCTGAACATATTCTGTATCCACTACAACATCACGAGTTCACGGGCAGCCTAGCGATACTGGGCCGCACTGGCCGGATCTGCTGGCTTGCGCCCAATGGTGAAAAGGACAGGAGCCCTGGTTCGATGACATGTACAGCGCAGCGGCAAGCGGCTGGGAAGGACCTGGGTTACGGGTCTTACTACTTAACGTGAAGGGGCGAATGAGAAAGGCCCTGGTCCCGCTACGGGGCCAGGGCCTTCCGAATGCCGTTCTTCACACGATCAGAAGACGATCTTCTGCCTGCGGATGCGTGCTCGGTATTTCTTTGATCCACTACGGTACTTGACAAGTTTGTAGTGGAGCTGGGCCTTTAGGAAGAGGTAGGCGTCCAGGTCATCCGGATCGCCTCTCTGCTGGCCTGTGGCCGTGGGGTTCAGGCCATCAACATATAGAGGCCCAGTACCCAGGCTGGGGTCTGCGAGATACGCGGCCTCAGCCCCATAGGCTGCCTGTATGGCCTCGTTGTCGTAGTAGTTGGTGCTTACATCATCGATGTAATCGGTGAAGGTCTTGGTGTACTGAAGTTCGAGTCCTGCGCTCCATTGCTTGCTCAATGCTTTCCGCAGGCCAAAGCCCATGGGAATGCAGATCTGTGTGGTGCTGTACTCCTCCGCCCCACCAGGGAGCCCCTGACCTTCTGTGCCCAAGGGCTTCAGGTCCACCCAAGCATTGTTCAACTGGGCTTGTGGGTTGAAGTTGAAGACGCCCACACCCGCAAAGAAGTACAGACCGACCCGTGACGATTTGGTACCCTTCACGCCCCGCAGGTCATACACGTGGCCCAACTCCTCCCGGTAGAGGTGGAGTTCATAAACGAGTTGGAGTTCGAACAGGTCGGACTTGAAGTTCAGGTTGCGGTTCTTGCGGAACGGTTCCTCTGTCAGGTTATCGTTCCCTGCCAGTACACCATAGGTGAAGCCGAGTCGAAGGGCCTGTTTGCGTGCGATGTGGTACCGATAACTGAAACTGGCCGCAGGCCTGGTCTGACTGAGCTCCAGGTCCCATACGAACGGTGCGCCGATCTCATTGCGTCCTCCTAGTTCCCCGAGGAAATTGGAGATGCCGAAGCCAAAGCTCAACTCCTGCCGGTGGGTCTTCCAATAGGACGACTGCCGGAAGTACTGCGCCGCCGCATGGTCCGCATGAATGCAGGCCAATAGGGCTAGTGGGAGGACAAAACGGGTCAGGGTTCTATGCATCGGTGGTGTGCCGGTCGCAGCCAAATATAGACGGTTTCACACACCCACGCCCTAAACCATGAACGGGGGGATATAACTTAGACAGTCAAGTCGCCGTGGAGTTGCCTTCGGCGCGCCTCAATTTGTACGTCCGGTCAGCCACCAGAGCACGATCCCCGCACAGACCGAGACATTGAGGGAATGTTTGCTGCCGCGCTGCGGAATGACCACACACTCGTCACAGGCCTCGATCACCTCCTCCGACACGCCGTTCAGTTCATTGCCGAGCACGATCGCCACCCGTTCTGAGGGTGCCACCGCAAGGCTGTTCAAGGCACGGGCGTTCCGGGTCTGCTCGATCGCGATCACCCGGTAGCCCTCCTGTTGGAGCTTGTGGACAGCCTCCAAGGTGGTGGCCGCATGTTCCCAAGGCACCGAAAGTGTGGCTCCCAAGGCCGTTTTTTCAATATCCCGGTGCGGAGGCAGGGGCGTGAACCCGCACAATACAAGGCCTTCCAGTCCCATGGCATCGGCCGTGCGGAACATCGAACCCACGTTGTGGCGGCTGCGCACATCGTCCAGCACCACCCGCACGGGAAGTTTCGGTGCGTTCAGGTGCTCAGCGGCACTGGCCCTGCCGAGTTCTTCCATGGAGAGTTTTCGATCACCGGAGGGCATGGCTGTTCGGAAGATGTGAAGAAGAGGGAAGGTGCGGGGAGGGTCGCCTGTGGACTTGGGATCTACCTTTCGGGCTTCCCCGGGCGAGGTGTGTGGACCGCCGCGAATGTAGACCTTGGGGAGCCGATCGGATCATGGCCAAGAACCCCGCGAATGAGACACCGCTGATGCAGCAGTACGCCCGCATCAAGGGGCAGTACCCGGACGCCATCCTGCTGTTCCGTGTCGGTGATTTCTATGAGACCTTCAGCAGCGACGCCATCACCGCATCGAAGGTGCTGGGCATCACGCTCACCAAACGCAACAACGGCGGGCATGATACCGAACTGGCCGGATTCCCGCATCATGCCTTGGACAGTTACCTGCCCAAACTGGTGCGGGCCGGGTTCCGCGTGGCGATCTGCGATCAGTTGGAGGACCCGAAGCTGACGAAAACGATCGTGAAGCGCGGGGTGACGGAAGTGGTCACGCCCGGCGTGAATTTCAGCGACCAGGTGGTGGAACGGCGCGAGAACAATTGGCTGGCCGCGGTCACAGGGCAGAACGGGCGCTATGGAGTGGCATTCCTGGACGTTACCACGGGAGATTTCCTGGTGGCCGAGGAGGATGAGGAACAGGTGACCAAGCTCCTGGAGGGCCATGCACCCAAGGAGATCCTGGTGCCGCGTGGCGGGAAGGACCCCTTCCTGATGGCGCTGTTCGATCGCGTTCAGGCCTTTGGACTGGAGGAATGGGCCTTCACGGATGAGTTCGCACGCGAGCGTCTGCTTCGGCAATTCTCCACCGTGTCCCTGAAGGGCTTCGGGATAGAGGAACTGAAGCTGGGCCAACGCGCGGCCGGAGCGGTGCTGCATTACCTGGGCGAGACCCGTCACGAACGTTCGGCGCACATCCAACGCATCTCATGGATCAGGCCTTCGGACCACGTGGGGCTTGACCGCTTCACCATCCGCAACCTGGAACTGGTCGTGCCGGTGAACGAAGGAGGGCGCACCCTGCTCAGCGCCATGGACCGCTGTATCACCCCGATGGGTTCGCGAATGCTGCGCCGATGGCTGCTCTTTCCCCTGCTGGACGCGGCGGCCATCGCCGAGCGCGCGGACCGGGTGGC
>JBGTAJ010000279.1:0-2808 GCA_041749915.1 Flavobacteriales bacterium | reverse complement strand
GAACCTGGGCATGGTGGCCGAGGGCCGGCTGCTGCCCTCTCCGCGCGAGGCGATGCAGGTGCTGCTGACCTTTGCGCTCACCTGCGTGGCCTGGGTCTTCTTCCGCGCCCGCAACGTGGAACAGGCCATGGACTACCTGGCGGGCATGGCCAGCCCTTCGCTGCTGCATCCGCCCCGCTTCGGCAATAACAACCTGCCCCTGCTCCTGCTGATCTTCGTGGGCATCGAATGGTGGGGCCGGCACGGGGAGCATGCCCTGGAAAAGGTGGCCCTGGGCTGGAGCCGCGGCCTGCGCTGGACCTTCTACAGGGTGCTGATCGCCTGCATCGGCCTGTTCATGCGCACGGATGAAGCGCCGTTCATCTACTTCCAGTTCTGACCGGCGATGCGCAGCTACCTCACTGATCTCCTGCTCTTCGTGTTGGTGGCACTGGTGGTCTACACCGCGGTGATCATCGGGGCCGGAGCCCTCTCCCCCTTCAGCCAGTACCGCAACATCAAGTTCGCCAAGGGCGCTTACGGGCACCTGTACTCCCGCACCCGGGAGATCCCTGCCCACGCCGATGTGGACATCCTGTTCCTGGGCTCCTCCCACGCCTATCGCGGCTTCGACCCGCGCCTGTTCGAAGCCCGGGGCCTGCGCACCTTCAACCTGGGTTCCAGCTCACAGAGCCCCCTGCAGACCAGATTGCTGGTGGACCGCTACCTGGACCACCTGAACCCGAAGTTGGTGGTGATGGAAGTGTTCCCGCTCACCTTCACCACGGAGGGGGTGGAATCGGCGTTGGACCTGATCGCGAATGACACCATCCGCTGGGACATGGTGGACATGAGCCTGCGGGTGAAGAACATCGGCGTGATCAATTCCCTGCTGCACGGCACCTTCCGCCAGACGCTGGGGCTGGATGCCGGGCTGGTGGAACTGCCCACGAAGGAGAACGACACCTACGTGAGCGGCGGATATGTGCAGAAGGGGCCGATGCCCTTCACCTTGCGGAACAAGCAGGCCGTGCTGGATTGGGACCCACCGACCTACCAGTGGCAGGCCTTCGAGGCGATCATGGCCGAGCTGAAGACCCGCCAGGTGCCGGTGGTGCTGGTGCAGACCCCGGTGACCAGCAAGTACCGTTACAGCGCCGCAGAGCGCGACACGCTGGCCCGGCGCTTCGGCCACTATGCTCCCTACGTGGACCTGAGCGAACTCTTCCCCGCGGACGACAGCACCCTGTTCTACGACGGACACCACATGCGGCAGAAAGGTGTGGAGATCTTCAACGAGGCCTTCCTCGACACGCTGGAGCACCGCGGGCTGTTGCCCTTGGCGGAAAGGCGTTAAGCCCGCTACTCTTGGTGCGGGCTGCGCCGGGGGCGGTCGAGGGGCTGTTCCGTAGGAATGACGGGCATTGCCGTTGGCGCGGGGGCCACGCTGTAGCCTTGGGCTTTCAGCCCTTCCAACAGTCCGTCGGGTCCGGGCAGGTGCGCAGCGCCGATGAGGAAGAGCGCGGTGGTATCGGCCTGCATCACGCTGTCCATGCGCTGCACCATCACCCGGTTGCGGTCGGTGAGCAGGATGCGCTGGAACTCCACGGTGGGCCCGGTGGACGTTGAAGTGATGGACCAGAGTCGGTCCAGGTCCTGCTCGGCGTAGGCATCGTGCATGGTGTCCAGGTCGTCGGCGCCCTGATTGCCCACCAGGTGGTCATAGAGCATGTCCGCCTGTTCGGCCAGGGGGATGGCCTCGATGGCGGCGATCTGTTCGTCCATGGTCTCCAGGCCGATCACACGCCGGTCGAGGGTGCGGGCATGTTCCATCAGGGCATCGTCCAGCATCCGCTCGCGGTCACTGGCCATGTCGCCTTCCATCAGGGTGGCCATGACAAAGAAGGGCTTCATGCGGCCCACCATGGCGGCGAGCGGCCCCAGGCGTTCCTTCAGGACGGGTTCCAAGCGTTTCCACTCCTTCTTGGAATAAAGGCCTTCGAGGTCCTGCCCGGCGGGTAGCAGCAAGCGGCCCATGACCGCCAGGCTGGCGTTGGGGCTTTGGGAGAGGTCCAGTTCACCGGCCACGGTGGCACAGCGGGGCATCACGGCCTGCACCCGCTCCTCGAATCGGAAGGCCCGCTCGTCGGTGCTGTGCATGGTGCCGTAGAGGAAGCTGGTATCAGGCCGGTCGGGGTGAACGACGGACCAGAGCAGGGCCTTGGGCAGGTTCTGTGCGGCAAGGGCTGCGGGGAGCAGCAGGGCGGAAAGGGCTTGGAGAACTCGCATCCGGACCGCAAGGTAGCGGCCTCGGGGCGCCGGGCCTACCAGGGCACGCGGGCGAGGAGGAAGGACGTAAGGGCCAGCACCGCAAAGGCCACGGCACTGAAACGGATCAACTGGCTGCGGTCGGCTTGGCGGGTGCGTTCCATGTTGTTTCTGATCGAGAGTATCCTATTGACGCAGGAAGGACGAAGGGTTGCCCCCGGCAAAGAAAAAACTTGACAAACATTGGTGATCCACCAGTGAGCAGAGCCCCCCCTTCCGGTGCAGGCCCGAACGAGGCCACATCAGCCAAGGCCATGTGTGCTGCTGGACAAGGTCCGGAGGCTCAGGGCAGTTGCTGCGAGCGCACCGCCGTGGGCACCACACCCCCGATGGTCTGCAGGATGAGGTCGCGGTCGTTGATGGGGCCGACATACTTCACCACGCCGTCCATGTTCACATCGGCACCGTTGTACACGTTGCTGGCCACGTTGGTCGGCGTGCTGCCACCCACGGCGGTCAGGACCACATCGCGATTGCTGCTGGCGCCTGAATACATGATGA
>JBGTAJ010000278.1:0-3963 GCA_041749915.1 Flavobacteriales bacterium | reverse complement strand
GGTCCGCGCTTCGATCCACAGATTACCAACAACGATCAACAGGTTATGAGTCTCCCCCAAACCCCCTCGTTGAAAACCCAACAACATCAACAACAACAGTGATCAAGATCATGACACACTTAATCTAACAGACCCCCTGCGTATCGTCAACATCCCCGCTCCACGTTCCATACAGCACTTCATCCCAGACCTCACATAGATGGCCGGACCTATCTCCTCCCTTAGCGCGGTCCGGGTCTCCATTTCCACCGGGGCCAGGAAGCGGCCCTGGACGCTGGTCGGTTTGGCGTGCCTGACCTTCTTCCTGTACTTCTCCATTTCCTCCATCCAGTTCAATGACAAGATCCCGCTGGATGATTGGAAACATGATCTCCGTGCCGATGCAGCGGGGTATTATGTCTACCTGCCCGGGTTCTTCCATCACGGCTTCAAGGCATCGGGAGTTGACGAGCACCTGGCCCTGATCATTGCGGGCAATGGGTTCGACCGGGATACCATCGCCGACCGGCTCATCACGAAATATCCCATCGGAACAGCCCTCCTGCAGCTACCCTTTTTTGGCATCGCCGAGATCATCGAAGGGCCTGGTCGTACAAATGGATGGACGCGCACGCACCATCGGGCCATCGAGGTCGCTGGTATCTTCTACTGGACCCTCGGGCTGCTTTTCCTGGCATTGGGTCTGCGACGCCGCTATGGTTCCACGGTGGGCATCGCCCTGCTCGTGCTGGTCTGTATCGCCTTTGGCACCAATGTGTTCTACTATGCGTACCGGGCACCCGGGTATTCGCACATCTATTCGTTCTTTCTGGTCTCCCTGTCCTATTACGCCCTGGTTGCCGATCACGGCAAGCCGATGCGCCCTGCGCTGCGATGGACCTTCCTGTTCGCTAACGCCTTCATCCTGTTGGTGCGGCCCATCGATGTCATTGCAGTGTTGGCCTTGTACGGCCTGCTGCTGATCGATCGCCCTTCGGTCATTCGTCAGCCACGCATCCTGCTGGAGCAGGCTCTGGTGGGTGTGGTGATGGCTCTGCCGCAACTGCTGTACTGGAAATACGTGCATGGGAGCTGGCTGGTCTATTCCTATGGCGATGAGGGGTTCACGAATTGGAACGATCCCCGTTGGGCCGAAGTGCTGATGGCGCCGTTGAACGGTCTGTTGCCGCATGCGCCGGTGTTCTTCCTGCTTCCCTTTGGCCTGGTCTTCCTGTGGAACAGGGATCGTCGCCAGACCGTGTTGATCGCGAGCATGTTCGTGCTGGTGACCTATTCCTTTGCTGCCTGGCATTCGTGGCACTTTGGTTGTGCGTATGGCATGCGCCCCATGGTGCAATACACCCCTTTTCTGGCCATCCTGCTCTGGGTGTTCTTTGATCGCCTTCGCCTTCGCTGTCCGGCCGTTCTCCATGGTATGGTACCTCTGTTGGTCCTGATCGCCTTCGTGAATTTCAGGGCCATGCTTCAATACGATGTGTGCTATCTGTGGGGCACAGGACAATGGATGCCCTTTGGACGCAATATCATGGAAGCGTTCTTTGGTAAAGTGGTGTTTTAGCCATAGGCCGTAGTTTCGCTGACGCTCCTTGCTCCCATGCCGATCCAAAAACTTTCCATCATTATTCCCGCCTACAACGAGGAGCGGACGATCCACCTTATTCTGGACAAGGTGCGGGATGTGGCACTGGACCACGGCATCGTCAAGGAGATCATCATCGTGAACGACGGCTCCCGTGACGGTACTGTGCAGGCCATCCAACGTTATATGGCGGCCAACCCCGGACTGGGCATCCAGTTCTACGAACAGCCACGGAACATGGGCAAGGGCGCGGCCATTCACCGGGGCATCAAAGAGGCCACCGGAGATTACCTGCTGGTCCAGGACGCAGACCTGGAGTATGACCCCCGTGAATACAACGACCTGCTGCGCCCTGTGGTGGAAGGCTTCGCCGATGTGGTCTTCGGCTCGCGGTTCATGGGACACCACCCCCATCGTATCCTGTTCTTCTGGCATAGCATCGGCAACCAGTTCCTCACCTTCCTGTCCAACGCGTTCAACAATTTGAACCTGACGGATATGGAGACCTGTTACAAGCTGATCCGTAGCGATATCGCCAAGGGTCTTGATCTGCGGGAGCAACGTTTCGGCTTCGAACCGGAGGTCACCGCCAAACTGGCCCGGGTGAAGAACATCCGCATCTATGAGGTCGGCATCAGTTACTACGGCCGCACCTATGCGGAAGGCAAGAAGATCGGCTGGAAGGATGGTGTTCGTGCCATCTGGTGCATTGTCAAGTATGGCCTGGGTTAAGGTCTGTCGCAGGTCCTATATGCCCTGTTCTCCGGTGCGTCATCTTTGTGGGCAATGAACGCACGTGACCGCGCGATATTGATCCTATGGAGCATGACCTGGGCCGCTGCCGCGGTGCTGGTGCGTCTCTGGTCGGAGGCCCTGCTCGAAGGGGGGGATAGCATCCAGCATTATCAGATCGCCAGACATTCCTGGCAGCATCCCGACCTGCTTCTTCACCACTGGGGCAAGCCGCTGTTCACCCTGTTCGCTTCGCCCTTCGCACAGCTCGGCCATTGGGGCGTCTCCCTCTTCAACGCGGTCTGCCTGTTGATCACCGCCTGGGCTGCGGACGGCCTGTTGAAACGGGCGGGCCCGGCTGCGCGCTGGCTTTATGTGCCGGCACTGTTACTGGTACCCGTCTACGGTACGCTGGTCTTTGCCGGGATGACCGAGGTGCTTTTCGGACTGTTGACGGCACTGGTGATCAGGGCGCTCTATGATGAGCGTCCTGTGCTGGCCATGATCATCGTATCGTTCATGCCGTTCTCCCGTCCCGAGTACATTGCTTTCGCGCCCTTTGCAGTGGGCTGGGTGATGATGAAGGGTCAATGGAGGGCCCTGCCTTTCCTTCTGGTGGGTCACGTGATCTACGGTGTCATTGGTCTCTTCGCATTGGGCGATGCACTTTGGGCGTTCCACAACGACCCTTACACCTGGTCGAAACCCATTTATGGCAGTGGCCCACTGCTGCATTTCGCCGCTCGGGCGTTCGAGATCTATGGTGCTCCATTGGGTTTCGGCCTTGTGTTCGCGTTGGCGTCGGGCGTCTGGCTGTGGAGGAGGAACGACACCGACCGCCCCTTGCTGAGGCTGCTCTTCTTCGTCGGTGTGTTGCCCACGCTGGCCATTTGGTCCGTCCACTCCGTCCTGTGGTGGAAGGGTTGGAAAGGCTCCCTTGGCCTGGTGCGGGTGATCGCGACCACCGCCCCTTTGGCGGTGATGTGCATGCTGATCCCCATTGTCCGGGCATCAGGGCTGATCATCAAAGAGGGCATGGGCAGGACCGCGCTGGCGGTGGATGCCACGGCGGGATACATCCTGCTTGCCCTTTGGTCGTTCCTTTCCGTTCAACCGCTTCCCGTGAAGCCCTGGCCGTATGACCGCTTCGTTCGTACGGTGGGGGAACACGTGGCAGCGATCAAGGGCGACTATGGGCGGGTGGTCTACTTCCATCCCACGCTGGGCTACTATGCCGGGTTGGATCCCTATGATGCCGGTACCGCCAGACAGTGCTGGGGCTTCGATACCAGCTTGACGGACCTTGGACTGTTACCGAATGACCTGGTGGTATGGGACGCGCACTTTGCACCCAACGAAGGGTCCACGCCGTTGTCGATGCTTTTGGACCGAACGGACCTGGAGCTGGTGGAGCTCTTGGTGCCCGAGGAGCGGATGGAGGTGTTGGGCGGCAATCTGTTCGAGGTCTACCTCTTTGCGCATCGGGAAGGAAAGCGGACCGAGGAACGCCAGGTGCTTTTTGACCCCGATAAGGGCTTTCAAGTGGAGGTGGCCCACCGATCTGACGAGATGCCCTGTCCGCCCGGGGTTGGCGGCCGTTGTTTTCAGGGCACGGAGTTCCCGCTGGACGTATCCGACATCCCGACCGATGC
>JBGTAJ010000277.1:0-11311 GCA_041749915.1 Flavobacteriales bacterium | reverse complement strand
AGTTCCCGGTGCTCGGCGCTGATGAGCGTGAAGGGATGCACACCGCGCAGGTCCGTGCGCACCAAGGTGGCCAACACATCCAGCGAGCTGGCCGCTTCCATCAGCACGGTGCCCCGGCTGCGGGCTGGTGTTGGTGCGAAGTACATCTCTCCTTCGGCACCGTTCAGCAGGCACACGGTGCGGCCAAGAGATGACGATGCGATCCATGTGGTGCCCGTGAGCGCATCCTTCGGAGCGAGCAGCACGGCCCCTTCGTGCAGCCACGGCCCAGCGGGCTTGCCGTGGCGCGCGGTGCGCTCATCGCGGTTGCTGGTGATCACATGACCACCATCGCGCAAGGGGGCGTAGGTCACCGTACACATTTCAGCCGGTCGCGGATGGTGCTGGGTGCCACGCCGAAATTCGGATCCAGCGTGATGCCTGCATGGTGTTGTGCGATCCCGATGCGCAAGAGAGCCATGTGGTGGATCGCGTGGTCGAAGGCATAGGCCAACTCGCGGAACAAGGAGGTCGCCATGCGTTCGCGCGAAGTGCCGTCGTAGCTATGGTCCGCCAACAGCGTCAGTTGCGCATCCGCATCCAGCCCTTCAGTCCAGGCGCGCAACTGGCCGAGCTTCGCCAATGTGACCATACGTTCGGTTTCCAGCGACTTGTCACGCTTGCGCGCGTCGTAGTCCACTGTTCCGTTGCGGGCTTCCATCAAACAGATGTAGAACTCCAGGATGTGCCGCATGTGCTGGCCGATGCTGGCATTGCTGAGTACGGGCACCGGTGCTGTGTAATCGGCCTGTTCCAGCCGCGCTACCAGGCCGTGCAACTCATCGAATTGCAGCTGCGCGTGCGCGATCAGCGGGTGGGCCGTCCGGTGGTGCCGGGCGATCGGAACGCCCGAACCCGACACCACCTCTTTCACCGGGACGGTTGCTGCGAAGTTGTTCATTGTTCGTGGGTGCATTCGGCCTTCACCGTTACATCAACGCTCTGGGCGATGTTGGTACTGGGCTTCCCCTTCACGAAGGAGATGCCGTAGTCACCGAGCACGATGGGGAACTTGCTCTCGATCCCCACTTTGCCACCGGTCACCGTCACGGTTCCTTTGGCCGTTACCGGATTCGTCTTGTCCTTGATCGTCATCTGGCCCTTCACGTCGGCCGTGTAGGTGCCGTCCTTCTGGAAGTCGATGGCGCTGAGGTTGACGATGGTGCCGGTGAACTTGGCTTTCGGGTACTTCTGCGTATCCAGGAACTTGTCGCTGTTGAAGTGTTTCTGCATCAACGCCTTCTCGAACTCGAAGCCCTGCATCGGTATGCTGAACACCACGTCACCTGTTGCGGGTTCAATGGTGCTGGTTCCGGTGTAGTTGTTAGCGGTGATGTCCTCCAGTGCGGTGTGCGAGAAGAAGGTGACTTGCACGGCGCGGCTCACGAACTTGCCGTTGGGCAAAGCGGTGAAAGCGAGCGTTAGAGGCAATGCGGCGAGAAGCAGGAGCTTTTTCATGGGTCGTGTGTTCAGGTTGTTGTGGTTGTGACGGCGCTCGGTCGAGCACCCGTATGAATGTTCAATGGACGAGGCTGCACTTCTCCAGCACAGCATGTTCGTACAGATCGAGGTCCGCATCGAACGAAGCGCCAACGCGGATCACGCCTTTGATCGTGGCGATGTCCCCGATCTTCAGTCCATCGGCCTGCGCGTTGGTCTCGGCAGTGAAAGAGCAGCGCACACCGGCATCGGCACCTTCGGTCTTCAGCAGCACGACTGCCTGCCCCTTCAAATCCGTCTCCTTGCTGCTAACCGTCCCGCTCACCGCCAGCACCTTGCTCTCGCCTTCAGCGTCGAGGTACTTGGCGTTGGCAGCGGCGCCGTCCTTCAGGAACTCATCCACCAATGCCTGCGCGTCGATCGCCGCATCCGCCTTTGTGGCCAACACATCGCGGTGCGGCATGTTGAAGAGGTAGAAGGCGTAACCACCGCCAAGGAGGGCGATGATGGCAACGGCGAGAAGGGCCTTGCGGAGCCAGTTGCGTTTGGTGGAGGAATTGTTCGACATCCGTTGTTGGCAAGGCGCATCGGTGCCTTGGTGAACGGATGGTCGGTGAAACAGCGGATACCTGACAGGCTGGCTGGGAACTTGTGCAGTCGATCCCCAGCCTCCGTTCGCGATCGAAACCGCTCTCTGCTCATATCGAACGGTCGCCGTGCAGATAATTTCGTCCATAAGGAACGAACCCTGGAATTGACTCTGCCCTTTTGGAAATGATGAAACCCCAATTCATACCGCTCATCGACATTTTCGGAGCGGCGCTCTTCATAGCGCTCTTCCTCGTGCTGCTGTGGCTACAAGCGCGTCGCCCCTTGCGCAAGGCTTCTTCCCCCCTCTTCCGTCGCCTGAAGCGCAACCTGCTGTTCTCCGTGCCGGGCTTCGCGCTGGTGCGTTTGGCGATGATCCCTGTGCCGCTGGCCGTTGCCGCTTGGTGCGAGGAAGCGGGCATCGGCCTCTTCCATTGGTTGCCGGTACCGCCCTGGCTGGCCGCCGCCCTCACCTTCGTGGGACTGGATTGGGCCTACTACTGGTGGCATCGGCTCAACCACGTGGTGCCCTTATTCTGGCGGTTCCACCATGTACACCATACGGACCTGGACCTCGATGTGAGCACCGCCGCACGCTTCCACCTGGGCGAGATCCTGCTGTCGGTCCCGTTCAGGGCGGTGGTGGCCCTGCTGCTCGGCCCACCGGTACTGGCCTTGCTCATCTACGAACTGTGTTTCGAAGTGGCCACGCTGTTCCACCATTCCAATTCGAGGCTGCCGCTCGGCGTGGAACGTGCGCTCAACAAGGTGGTGGTCACCCCGCGCATGCATGGCATCCACCACTCCATCGTGAAGCGCGAGACCGACAGCAACTGGAGCACCGTGTTCTGTTGGTGGGATGTGCTGCACGGCACCATCCGCCGCGACATTCCGCAACACGAGATCATCATCGGCATGCCTGCGTTTCGCGAAGAGCTTACGGTGAAGAAACTTCTCCTGCTACCCTTCCAACGGCTGCGCGCCTGGAAATTGCCGAATGGCGAGGTGCCTCATCGCGATTCCAAGCCTGCGCGCGAGCTGGAGCCATGACCAACTCCACGCATTCACCTCGATCAGTCCTTGGCCTTCCGTGCCTTGTCGCCCTCGCTTTGTTTGGGTCGCAAGGTGGCATCGTCGTTCAAACCAAGTTCCTGCTGTTTCTCCGGTGAAGAACCCGCCGGTGGTTGGCCGATCATGAGGCGGAAGTGACGCCAACCGAGTTTCGCTTCGTCCCACAAATGCCCCGGCGGGTCAAAGCCATACGCGCGGTAGCGGTTGGGCGACACGCGGCCTTTGCTGCGCACATGTTCTTCGAAGTTCTTCACCCAGCGATCGAATCGCGCCATCACGTCCGCATCGGCGGCCATGTGTTCCGCTTGGGCTTCGCTGTACGGCTTGCCTTCGCCGAAGACCGCATAGGTCCACAACTCGTCCGGCACTTCCACGCCACCGTAGCGGCACTGCCATACCAGCGGTGCATAGCTCTCGCGCTCATTGTCGAAGGGTTCCTTCTCCGGATCGAAATAGTCCTTGTGCTCCAGGATCTTCGGTCGCCCTTGATCGTCCAGTTCGTCGCCGCCCTTGTCCCCGTAGCAGAAGAAACCGGCGCTGCGGCCTTCGAGGTGGTTCACGCTCATCGCCTTCCATTCCGGGGTGCGTTCCAAGGCCATGGCCAGCTCAGGGTTCTTGTGCGCGATGGTCTTCTCGTCCGGGTTCCCCCCGTTCATGCACACCAGGCGATCGAACATCAGCTTCAGATTGGTGGTGGGCCCGTACCAGTTCACCGGACCGATGATGGCCCATGCATCGGCCATGTCCAGCCGCGCATACAGGTCCATGTCCCACATCAGATCGGGTTCCTTGCCGCTGTTCTTCGTGTAGCAGTTGCAGGGCCACACGCAGAGCGCCATGCTAGTGCTGACGCAGGCGTTGCAGGGCTGGATTCGTGCGCGAGCGTATACGTTTCCGAGGTCCTCAACGTCGATTTCCCAGTCCTGTGGAAGCTGCTTTGCCATACGCAACATGAGCATGCGGCTCTTGCCGTCCACGCCGGGGCAATTGTATTGTCGGCGCTGCGATCCGCTGATGATGAGGATGCGGAACGGCCGTTGTCCGGGCGGTAGTTTGGCGTTGTCGTCGTTGGGTTTCATCGCTCAGATCTTGTCCTGGCGCACCCAGGCGCGGTAAGTGTGCAGCAAGCGCTCCTGCGGCATGCCGCAGCGGTACAGGAAGTACATGGCGTAGAAGATGGCCTGCATGCGGTACACGCCGTTCTGCAGGTATTTGCGGGCGCTCGTGCGCACTTTGCCCGGCAGCACGCGGAAGGGTCCTTGGCCACGCAGGCGCTTGATGATGTCGTAGTCCTCGAAGATGGTGAGGCGTTCATCGAATCCCTGCACGGCATCAAAGGCTTCGCGCCGTACGAAGAGGCTTTGGTCGCCGTAGCGGAACGCCTGTACGTCGAAGCGCGTGAACCAGCAATTGACGCGCAGGAACCAATGGTCGTGATCGAAGCACAAGCGGTAGCAACCGGCTGTGGCACCCCGTTGGACGGCTTGGCCGATGTCCTGCGCGAAGCGTTGTGGTGGGCCGCTTTCGGCGTGCAGGAAGTACAGGATGGGCGAGCGCGCCTGCGCCGCACCGTGGTTCATTTGCACGCCCCTGCCCTTTGGCGCATGCACCACACGGGCGCCCTGCGCTTCAGCTTCCGCTACAGTACGATCGTGCGAGCCGCCGTCCGCCACGATCACTTCATCGATCAGCCGCGGATCCCCATGCCGCTGCAACAAGGCCAGGGTGGGACCGATGAAGCCCTCTTCGTTGTAGGTGGGGATTATGACGGTGATCATGAGCGCAGCAGATGGAGGTCGTCCTTCACGTCCACATCGCCCAAGGTGGTCAGGCGCTTGGTGTGGAGTTGCAACGTATCGCAGATGCGTATGGTGTCTTCCAACACAGTGGAAGTGCTCCACGCGATGCCTTCGAAGAGTTCGGGTTGCGGCTCGCGCAGGCCGATCAGATAGTATCCGCCATCGCTCGCTGGCCCGATCACGACATCGCAGGTACCCAAGGCATCCATGGCCTGGTGCAGGTGTTCAGCACGAAGCCCAGGGCAGTCCGTTCCAATGAGCACAGCGGGGCCTCGACCTTCGTCGAAAGCCCGTGCGAAGGCATGGGACATACGAGCGCCGAGATCGTCGCCTTCTTGCTCGTGTATCTCAAAGAGCTCCCATTCCACTGAGGTGCGCGTGGGTTGGTCGGAATACCACAGTTGCCGGATCCACGGCACGCTGCGCGCAACCGTCAAGGTGTGGGTCAGAAGTTCATTGTACACGTTCAGTGCAGCCTCATCACCGATGTCCGCGGCCAGGCGTGTCTTCACTTTGCCGAGGATCGGCTCCCGTAGGAAGATCAAGAGCACGGCATTTTTCATGCGATGGTGCCGCCACAACTGGAGCCCGCACCGGCAGTGCATCCGTAGCAGTGGCGCCCCGTGGTAATAGAGCGGCCCACCACGTTCGCGGTGCTCAGCTCACGGATGTGCTGCGGCATGCCAGCGCTGAGTGGCAGTTCCAACATCTGGTTGAAATCGCAGTCGAACAGATGTCCGTCATAGCCCACCGAGATCATCGACCGGCACATCACTCCTTCCACGGCGGCCGGGTTGAAAGCGTTCACCAGTTTCTCCATGTACTCGGCGTATTTGCCGGACCGTTGCAGGTAGTCCAGGAAACGGCTGATGGGCAGGTTGGTGATGGCTAAGAGGTTGTTGAAGACGATGCCGCAACGATCGCCGAGTTCTTTCTTGAACTGTTTTTCCAGACCATCCTGCGCACCCGGTAACAAGGTGCCGACCGGGTTGTAGACCAGGTTGAGAACCAGCCCGGAACCCTCCACGCCATAACCAACGGCGTTGAGCATCTTCAGGGCTTCAATGCTCTTATCGAATACACCCTCGCCCCGCTGGCCGTCTGTGCGCGCGGCGGTATAAAAGGGCAGCGAACTCACCACTTCCACGCGCTGCTCACGGTAGAACTCCGGCAGGTCGTGGTATTTCTTGTTCGCCAGAATGATCGTGAGGTTGCAACGCACCATCACGTGTGCCCCCCGCTTACGTGCTTGTACCACGAGCCAGCGGAAGTCGGAGTGCATTTCGGGCGCACCGCCGGTAATGTCCACAGTACGGACACGATGCGCCTCCACCGCGCGCAGGCAATCTTCCATGGTGGTCCGATCCATTTTCTCCTTGCGGTCCGGACCGGCGTCCACATGGCAATGCACACAGGTCTGGTTACACATGCGGCCCACGTTCATCTGCAGCGTGTCGAAGGAGGCTGCGGTAAGCTTCCCCAACCCGGCTTGCAGCAGGCGCAGGTCGAAGTGTGGCTGGTCCGACCCCTTGTCCTCCAATACCTCCACTTGGCGCGCAGCGGCGCTCAGCGGATGGTGTTGGGCATTGAGGCTCTTCATCCTGCGGTGAGTTCCTTCACCTTGTTCATCATCTGCACACTGTGCACCAGGCTTGCACCCGAACGGATGGCGGCGGCCACATGCACGGCCTCCATCAATTGCTCTTCGCTTCAACCCTTCTCCAAGGTATCGGCAGTGTACGCGTCGATGCAGTACGGGCACTGCACGGTATGCGCCACAGCTAGGGCGATCAAGGATTTCTCCCGCGCGGTTAGCGCACCTTCCTTGAAGACTTCGCCGTACCAGCTGAAGAACTTATCGCCGAGCTCCTTCTGGAACTCGGTGATGTTGCCGAACTTCTTCAGGTCGGCAGGTTTGTAGTAGTTATCTTCCATGGGTCGATCAGCGGTGATAAAGGTCGCGTCTCTTAGTCGGCGTGAAGGCCGGTTCCTGACAGGTCCTGTTGTTCATGGGTGAGCGAACACGGGTCCTTCTTCAATGATCGACTCGAGGCTAGCGATGCGGGAAGAGGAGTTTCAACCTGCGGCGAGCGGTCATTTCTTCTCCTCACCGCCCACCATGCCTTTCATGACATCACCAACCGCAGGTCCATCCTTGAACCCTGCGCTGTTGTCCGGCTGGAAGTTCAGTTTCTGAGTATAAGGGTCCATATCCCCCTTCATTGCGCGCGCTGCGGTCTTCGCATAGAACTCACGGGCCTCCTCAACGGTCTTCTTCCCCTCAATGATATCATGCGCAAGGTTGAGGGCCAGGATATTCATCGGCTCCTTGTCGCAACGGGCAGAGATCTCGCCTTCTGTCCGCTTCAGGACCACGCTGCCATCATATTCGGCCAGCGCGGTATAGTGTTTTGGATCCACGTCCAGATCCACGAACTGCTCAAGCACATCCTTGTGTGGCATGGGAAAATGGTGGGCAACCTCTTCGCTGTATAGGACAGTGCGTTTCCAAGGACCGTTGTTGTGCCAGATCAGCATACTTGCCGTCGCCTCATGGGGCTGCCCGTATTGTTTGATCATCTTCTCGGCCACCTCCTGGGAAGTGTTCGAGTAATTCTTCAGAAGCGCGGTCACCGTGGCTTCCTCTACTCGGGTTTCCTTCTTGTCTTGCGCAAAAGCCGTTAGGCTTGTGAACCAAAGTGCGATCGCGATCGCACTGGTTGTGATGTCCAATTTTTTCATGGGATCGAGTTTTTCCAGTTGGTCTTCCAATTTCAATGCCTGTCACCCACGATCGCGAGAGGGGCATGGCCAGTGTGGGTCTCTGGGGCTTTCATGGCCTGCGCCCGTCATACCTCATTGAGGAGCGGTAGCCACGCAATTGTGGAATTCATTGCGCGAGCCCCGGCATTCAATGCCGGGGCCGCGCTCATTGGCAGATGGTGCCTGACTACCGCACCACGGTGAGTTTATCAATGCTCACCACTTCGCCGGCTTGCAGCACGCGCACGAAATAGGTGCCTTGCTCCAGGCCTTGCAGATTGAGGTGGAGCAATTGCGTTCCTGCGCTCACCGACTGTTGCGGCTGGCTGTGCGCCAGTTTTCCGCTCAGGTCATACACGTTCACCGTAACGCTTGCACTTGCTGGCAGGTCCAGGGATAGCGTAGTGGAGGTGGTGGCCGGGTTCGGATAGAGCCCGTTGGAAGTGCTCCGGTCCGCATTCGCGATACCTGTGGAACCCGTCAAGTAGTCCGCAGAAGCCGCGAACACGAAGGGCAACGTTCCACCTGCAACGTAGGGGATACCATCACCGTCCGAGTCACCACCGGTCTCGCCGCTCTCTTCGGCTTCTGTCAGCAACATGCCGTTGTACACGTTCTTTGAAACGCGGGTGTAGATCGCGGCCGCATCGGGCTGCGTGCCGATCAGCTCCGCGTTACGCAAGGCCCCTGCAAGCACGGCCAGATCGCGCGGTGTATAGGTGGCCATCGCATTCCCATACGTTGTGCGGAACACCTGTTGATCCGGCACATAGTACATGTTGATGAGCTCATTGTAGGCATCGTTCGCGCCGGTCAGGTAGGCATTGTCGCCCGTAGCCTCGTACGCGGCGTAGAGGCCACGCACCACGGCGGCCTGCGAGCGCAAGGTCTTCGGTGAACCATCGGGGCCGTTGCCGATCACGTAGCCGTTGTAGTAGCCGCCCGTATTGTCATGCAGGTTGGCCAGCACGTAGTTCGCTTGGGCCACCAGTGCGCTTTGGGCCATCGGTGCCAACGGGGTGCCGGTGAACTCCTCCACGAATTTCTTCAGCACCACCAGCATGTATCCGGCATCGAACGCGGAAACGGTGTTCCCCATTTGCACGCTGCCGCCGTTAAGGCCCGAGGTGCTCACGAAGGTTCCTTCCACCCCGTTGTAGTGCATGGCCAGGCTGTTCAGGAAGATCACCTTGCTCGTACCCATCATCAGGTCGAAGGGGCCGGGCATGCCGGTCTCTTGCATGGACGCCGGGAAGGGATCACCATCGAACACCGTGTGGTAGGCGTAGTGCGCCGCATCATTGATGTTCGGGTCCATCATGTTCTTGAAGTTCAAGGCACCCCACAGGTACGAGAGCTGATCGAAGAGTTCGCTGCTCGCATCGGTCACGGCCAGGCTGTTCATCGCAGGCGGCAGCATGGGGTCGAGTATCTCCTCGGTCACCGCGATCTTGTGCGGGAAGTACTGGATCCCGTTGGCCGGATCGTACGTTGCAGGGTCCACCATGCCAAGCGCAGTGCCATCGTAGGCGAGCTGGTTGACCAGGAAGAGGGTCTTATTCACACCCTCGGCGGTCAGCACCTGTCCGATGAAACCATCCAGCGCGTTACCACCGTGGTACACATCGTTGTTGGGGTCGAAATGCGGATTGCCGATTGAATCCGGCGTGATGGTCCCATCCGCTTCAATGGTATTGTCCGCCGCATCGTGGTAGGCGCCAAGCATGTCCTGCGCCCAGTAGTATTGCTTCAGCAGGGTCTGGCCCATCGCGGCCGGGTTCAGCGTCTTGTCCATCTTGCTCCGGTCCCAGCGCAGGGTGCTGAAGTCCATCCGGAAGTCGGGGGCCACGCTCTGTGGCAGATGCGTGTTGCCGCTCATGAAATCCGCGAACTGCGGGAAGGGGTTCATCGGTGCCATCTGTCCGGCGTTGGTGGTGAACTGGCCCACCATCTTCATCAGCTCATCGTCTTGGGTGTAGCCGTTCACCATACCACCGGTGTAGGTCCCATCGAAGCCCGAAGGCTCCATGGCGGCCATCATCCCGATCATCGGCGACCACATCATGTGCAGGCCGATGCCCGAACGTGAGATCACGGACCCGAGCAGGTAGCGCGAATACTCATAGCCCTCGATGCCCGTGGTGTACGAGATGGAGTCCGGCACGTTGGGCGTGAACGGATCCAGCAGGTCAAGGTTGTAGCCCAGCGCTTCGGCAAAGGGTTCGCCGCTCAGGAAGAGCTCGTTGGCCAGAAGCATCTGGTCCGCTGTCTTGAACAGCGAATCGTTGGTGATCATCAGCTGCGCGTCGGCCGCAGTGTAACTGATCAGGGCAAGCCCTATCAGGGTAAGCTTTGTTCTCATTGGTTCATGGGTCTTGAAGAAGTGAATGTTCGAAGAGTCGAGTGCGGATCCAGCGTCAGGCGGTCATCGTTCGCTAGGTCGAAGCAGGGTGATGTGTCGTTGAGCGTTGTAGGTGATCCATACAGGGTGTCGTGACATTGCGAATGGTCTGACAGTTTTTGTGAGATTTATTTCGAGAACACCCGGATCCATCAATGCGAACGTTCACCATGCCCCTGTTGTCCTTACAAGATCCCGTCCGCGATCGCCGTCGATGTTGCACGCTTTGGTTTTATCGCATAGGTCCGGTGGGCCGGTCGATCCACATCGCTACACTGTGCGCAGGCCTGAAGAACGTATCGCACATCAACGCGGTGTTGCACCATCGGAACGTTCCGAGCGATAGCGTTGGGTGATCATCCACCATGCTTGTTCAGTGGGGCAGCATCACCCGCGTGTGGGCGGCGATGCCCCATATCCCATTCCCCCGATCGCGCAAAACAGCGGACAACAGGCCACTTGCGCATACGGCCGGTGATCTGAGCGGAATTGGGAAAACCCAACAACATCATGACACACGAGAAATTCGGATCCTGCATCGACGCATGCTTGGACTGTGCAACGGAATGCGAGCGCTGCGCCACGGCCTGCCTCAACGAGAAGGATGTCGCTGCGCTGGCCAAGTGCATCGAGATCGAGCGCTATTGTGCGGACCTGTGCCGCATGAGCGCCACGTTCATGGCGCGCAGCAGTGCGGACACGGAGCACTACGCCAAGGAGCTCTGCGCACTCTGTGCCCATATCTGCGAGGACTGCGCTGCGGAATGCGAGAAGCACACGGCCATGGCCCATTGCAAGGCTTGCGCCGCCACCTGCCGCAAATGCGCCCAGGAGTGCAAAGCGATGGTCGGCGAGAACGCGCACGTCCATCAACCTGCCTGAGCTGGCAACTTCCAGTAGGGCATCGCTGCCCGGTCGTTGTTGAGGGTGCTTGTTCTGCGTGAATGAACAGGTGCCCTCAACAGCACTTCCCGCCATCAACCTGCATGGGCGGGCACTTCACACTGCCATAGCTGCAATACACGCAACAGTCTCCGGCGTTCGGTTTCAACACCTGCTTGCATGGGCTGCATTCGTAGAAGTACTGGCAGGCATCCTCGGGCATGCGCTCAGTGTGTGCGGCCCCCCAATGCGGACAGGTCAGCGTGGAGTACAGGGTCAACCCGATAGTCGTACCTCAAGCGTTTGGGCTCATGGCCTCAAGGTTCGA
>JBGTAJ010000276.1:0-2285 GCA_041749915.1 Flavobacteriales bacterium | reverse complement strand
AGTCCACAACGATGCTCTCCGTTGCAGGTAGGACCGGGTCTTGAACATTGCAGCGCTTCCGCCATGGGGAAGCTTCATGCACGCATACGAGCGCGTAGTGGGGCACAATGATCGGCCCGTGCGGCCGTCCCTCCATCTTTGTATCCATGATCCACCTGAGCACCGAACGCCTCATCCTCCGCGACCTCGAAGAGAGCGACGTGGACGGCATCTTCGCGCTGGACTCCGATCCGGAAGTACTGCGCTACATCGGTACACCAGTGATGACGGACCGCTCGCAGGCTGCAAAGGTGATCGCCATGATCCGCAGGCAGTACCGCGAGAACGGCATCGGCCGATGGGCCATGGAAGAGCGCACGACAGGCGCATTCGTTGGCTGGTGCGGCCTGAAATGGGAACAGCAGGTCCTCTCCTTCCCGTACTACGACATCGGCTATCGCCTGATCCGCAGCTACTGGGGCCAGGGCTATGCCACCGAGGCGGCCAGCGCCTGTCTGCGGCACGGTTTCGCGGTCTTGAACTACCCCGAGATCTGCGCCGCCGTGGAAGTGGAGCACCAAGCCTCCAACCACGTCCTCCGGAAGATCGGCCTGCAGCAGGGTGAGCCCTTCACCTTCGAAGGGAAGCTGTGCAACTGGTTCAGCCTGCGCAAGGGGGATCAGCGAACGTCGCAGAGCGCTGTAACTGGTACCGATCCGGAATGACGACAAGGCCTTCGCAGGCTCCCCGTACCCGGGCCCGGCGTTCGTGACATATGAGCGCCAGGGTCCTCTTCGAGAGACCCTGTCGAGGTTCAGGGTTTGCGTCCTCGTGCAACTGCATTCCTGGCATACGGCCGCCAGGGTCCTCTTCGAGAGACCCTGTCGGGGTTTAGTTGCCATCAGCTCCAACTCATTCCTTCAGGAAGCGTTGCGCACTTCCGCCGCTGTGCAAGAAGTAAAGGCCGGCCGGCAGTCGAAGTACTGGGATGACGTTGGTTCCAACCACCAACCTGCCACTCGCCACCCGTTCGCCGCGCGCGTCGAAAAGGTCGTACACGGACGCTGCGCTGGTTTGGACCCGCAGCACCTCCGTGGCCGGGTTGGGCGCCAGGTGCATCGTTCCTGAAGTAATGGGCTCCACGCCCGTGCTCATGGCATCCCAACGCAACAGGGTGCCACTGTCGCCACAGGCATAGGCCACCTGGTCGTTCGCAAACCGCACGCTGTTCAATCGGGTGCCCTGCACGGGGCTGGTCATGAGGCTCCAGTTGTTGCCGCCATCGGCCGAGGTGTAGATGCTGCCATCGGCACACACGGCGAAGCCAAGGGCTTGTTTGATATCGAGCCCGGTCACCGGAACGCTGGTCAATTGCTTGGGTACGATGCTGGTACCTGCATCGCTGATGCGGTAGATACCGAAGTCCGTTGCCGCGAAGATGGCGTCGCCGATGGAGGCCCACAGGCCGTTCACGCCGTGGATGAAGTTCAATGCGGTCCACGTGAGGCCGTCATCGGTGCTCAGGAACAGCGTCGGCGATCCCGATCCGCTAGCTGCCGCACCGGCATAGAGGCGGTTGCCGGTGGCGCGTACCACGGAGGTGATGGTGGTGTTCACGTTCGTGATGCCATCGGTGATGGTGCTGGAGGCCCAGCTTTGCCCGGCATCGTGGCTCACCATGGCCATGCCTTCCCCAGCAAAGGACTCGCCCGCCGTGTAGAGGTCATCGAAGCTGGCCGCATGGAAGTCGTACAGGGTCCCGTATACCTCGAACACGTCCAACAGTTGGCCCCAGCCCTGCCCACCGTTGTAGGTGGCAAGCACGCCACCGCCACACATGTATCCGGTGTTGCCATCCACGAAGTCCATCCCGTACGCTCCTGCGAAGGTGCCTCCGAAGTAGACATCCGATGTGGTCATGGTCATGCCCCCATTGGTGGTGCGCAGCGCGAATGGCAGCACATCGCCAGCCTGCACGTAGGCCCCACAGACCACCGCCGTATCGTCCTGTTGCGGCTGGGCCCACACGTCCTGGATATCATACACTGTTGCCGAAGGGAGCAGGGTCCACGACTGTGCGCTCAAGGAGCACACCGCAGCCAGGAGGAACAAGGAGAACAAGGAGTGTTTCATGATGGTCCGATTTTCCCCAACCTACCCCGATCCATACGCCTTGTCCATGACCCTCATCATGGAAGCAGCCATTCAGCAGGTGCGGCGCTCCATGTCTTTCCGGAGTTCGGGTGCTCATCGTCCCTGCTGCACTGCGTGCTGCGGTTTCCCCCGTTGCCGCGGATGTGTGACCC
>JBGTAJ010000275.1:0-14402 GCA_041749915.1 Flavobacteriales bacterium | reverse complement strand
ACTGGCGGATGCGGTCCTGCCAGGCGCTGCTGCGCGATTTGGGCAGGATCCGCCAGAGCGGTGCCAGCAGCTGCACGGCCCTTTCCGACGGGCCTGGCGAGCGCCAGCGCAGCTCGGCCTGGTGTTTCCGGTAGCCACCGAATATCTCGTCCGCACCATCGCCGCTCAGCGCCACCGTCACATGCTTCCGGGTGCGTTCGCACAGGATGAACGAAGGCAGGGCGCTGCTGTCCGAGAAGGGTTCATCGATCACATCCAGGAAGCGGGTGTAGGCGTCGGCGAGTTCCTCTCGGGAAAGTTTAAAGGTGTGGTGGGTGCTGCCGATGTGGGCGGCCACTTCTTCGGCATAGCTGCTCTCGTCGTAGTACGGGTCGTCCGAATAGCCGATGCTGAAGGTGTGCAAGGACCGGTGATGGCGGGCGGCCAGGGCGCTCACGATGCTGCTGTCCACGCCTCCGCTCAGGAAGGTTCCCACAGGCACGTCGGCCACCAAACGCAGTCTGACGGCATCATCGAGCAGCTTGAAGAGGGTCTCTTGCGGGGAGTGGATGGGGGCGACAGCCTTGCTCGCCTCCATCAGGTCATACCATTGGGAGACCCGCACACCGCTGGCATCCACCCGCAGGCAGTGGCCGGGGAGCAGCTTCCGGCTCCCCACCAGGGCCGACCATGGCGCGGGGATGTATTGGAAGAGGAAGAGCTGTTCCAGGGAAGCGTGGTCGATCACCGGTCGGGCCCCGAGCGCCATTAGTGCGCGCAATTCGCTGGCGAACAGGAAGTTGCCATCCGTCTCGGTCCAGAGCAGGGGTTTCACTCCGAAGCGGTCGCGCGCCACGAACAGTGAATCGTTCCCGGCATCGTGGATGGCCAGTGCGAAGAATCCGTTGAGGTCGTGGAGAAAGGCATCCCCCTTCACGGTGAACAGGCGAAGGACCACCTCGGTGTCGGTGTGGCTGCGGAAGGTGTGGCCTTGTTGCTCCAGCTCAGCGCGCAACTCCTGGAAGTTGAACACCTCGCCATTGAAGACCATGGTGTATCGGCCACCCTCGTCGGCGAAAGGCTGGTGCCCTGCGGCCGAGGTGTCGATGATGCTCAGCCTTCGGTGCCCGAGCACCGCACGGCCGTTCCGGTAGGTCCCTTCGTCGTCGGGGCCGCGGTGGGCAATGCACTCAAGTGCGGAACGCAATGCGGCATCGGATGCGGGCGTAGCGCCGCCCAAGGCGAAGGTTCCGGCGATGCCGCACATCGGATTTAATGCAGGCTTGTGGATCCTCGATCCACAAGCTTACAGATGGATCACTTCGCCGTAGGCCGCTGCGGCCGCTTCCATGATCGCTTCGCTCATGGTGGGGTGCGGGTGTACGGTCTTGATGATCTCGTGTCCGGTGGTCTCCAGCTTGCGGATGCTCACGCACTCGGCGATCATCTCCGTGACGTTGGCGCCGATCATGTGCGCGCCGAGCAGCTCGCCGTACTTGGCGTCGAAGATCAGCTTCACGAAGCCGTCCTTGGCACCGGCCGCGCTGGCCTTTCCGCTGGCGGTGAAGGGGAACTTGCCCACCTTGATCTCGAAGCCCTTCTCCTTGGCCTGCTTCTCGGTGTAGCCCACGCTGGCCACCTCGGGGCTGCAATAGGTGCAACCAGGGATGTTGTTGTAATCGATCTTCTCCGGGTGGTGTCCGGCGATCTTCTCCACGCAGGTGATGCCCTCCGCGCTGGCCACGTGCGCCAGGGCCTGGCCCGGGGTGCAGTCGCCGATGGCGTAGTAGCCCGGGATGTTGGTGGCGTAGTAACCGTCCACGGTGATCTTGCCCTTGTCCGTCACGATCCCCACCTCTTCCAGGCCGATGCTTTCGAGGTTCGCCACGATGCCGGCCGCGCTCAGCACGATGTCGCACTCGATCGACTGCTCGCCTTTCGGGGTCTTCACCGTCACCTTGCAGCCTTTGCCGCTGGTGTCCACCTTGGTCACTTCGGAAGAGGTCATCACTTCGATCCCCTGCTTCTTGAAGCTCTTCTCCAACTGTTTGCTCACGTCCTCGTCCTCCACGGGCACCACGTTGGGCAGGAACTCGATCAGGGTGACCTTGGTACCAATGGCGTTGTAGAAGTAGGCGAACTCGCTCCCGATGGCACCGCTTCCCACCACCACCATGCTCTTGGGCTGCACGGGCAGCACCATGGCATCGCGGTATCCGATGATCTTCTTGCCATCCTGGGGCAATGCTGGCAGGGCACGGCTGCGTGCACCAGTGGCGATGATGATGTTCTTGCCTTCCACCACCTGCTTCTTGCCGTCGGCGCCGGTCACTTCGATCTTCTTGCCGGGCTGCAGTTTCCCGGTGCCCATGATCACGTCGATCTTGTTCTTCTTCATGAGGAACTGGACGCCGTTGCTCATGCCCTTGGCCACATCGCGGCTGCGCTGCACCATGGCCGTCATGTCCGGCTTGGCCTCGCCCACGGTGATGCCGTAGTCCTTCGCGTGGTTGATGTACTCGAACACCTGGGCGCTCTTCAGCAGGGCCTTGGTGGGAATACAGCCCCAGTTGAGGCAGATGCCGCCCAGGGATTCCTTCTCGATGATGGCGGTCTTCAGGCCGAGTTGGCTGGCACGAATGGCGGCGACGTAGCCACCGGGGCCACTGCCGAGAACGATCAGGTCGTAGGTCATTGCGATAGGGTAGCGGTTTGCGGGGCGAAGGTAGGGGCCATGTTCCATTCATGGCGCTGGCATGCCGCCAGGTGCTGCCTCCAGGGTGTTCACGAAGGAACGATACCTTGCCTGCCCGAAAACCAGAACCGGTCCTATGGAGAACGTCATCACCACCACCGTCCTTTCCCCGCAGGATTCCAGCAACCTGCAACGCATGGCCAAGTGGGGCCGCTTCCTGGCCATCGTCGGTTTCGTCATGGTGGGCATCATGGTGCTCATGAGCGCCTCCATCGGGGCTTTGTTCACCCGGCTTTTCGCCATGCAAGCGGAGCTATCCGGCATGGCGGACATGCCCGCAGCGCTCGTCGAAGAGATCATGCGGAATATCGGCGGGGTCTACACGGCGATGTTCCTGATCTCTGCAGCGCTGTATTTCGTTCCCTCGCTGCTGCTTTACCAATACGCCACCCGCACCTTGGCCAGCCTGAAGGGTGCGTTCGACCCACAGAAGTTCAGTGCGGGCCTGAATGCACAGCGCCAATTGTACACGTTCATGGGCGTGCTGACCCTTGTGGTGCTGGGTTTCTACGCGTTGATGCTGGTGTTCTTCCTCGTGGTGTTCGGAATGGCCTCCTCCATGTAGGCTCCCGGGCCCATCATCGGTTCCTGGGACGAAGCGTTCATGGAGCCATGGGCTGATCGTTGGTAATTCCTGGAAGACCGGACAACAGGAGGCCCCCGTCGGATTATTTTGGTCCTCCTAAACCCATCACCATGGAAGGTACCACTACACCGGGCGAGCGCCCCACATTCCTGACGGTTCTCTGTATCCTCAGTTTCATCGGCGGGCTTTGGGGCGCCTATTCGGGCTTCTCATCCGCCTTCACGGACCAACCACAACGGGACCTCGAGGAGGCTCGGGCCCAGATCGAAGAGACCCGCGCCACCATGGGAGATCAAGGTGGCCTGGCGGAACGCATGATGGAGGAGGGGATCGCTGCGGCCGAGCAAGGTGTGGAGAAGGCCAAGCCGCTGGGTATCGCGTCACTCGTTCTTTCGCTTATCGGTCTGTTCGGCGTGTGGCAGATGTGGAACTTGAAAAAGATTGGCTTCGGTATCTACACCGCGTCAAGTGTTGTGGGCTTGCTGGTGCCGATGTTCATTCTGGATTTCAGCATGGTCACCTTGTTGGGTCTTGGATTCGGCGGGTTGATCAGCGTGGTCTTCATCATCCTGTACGCGTTGAACCTCAAGCATATGCATTGACCGTTAGAGCCCCGTTGAAGCGCGCAGGTTCCCGACCCCGGGGGCCTGCGCGTGTTGTTTTCCAGCGGGCCTGCCGTCGGGCAGCACGTACTTTCGGCCCATCATGGCCACCACCCATTTCCTTCCGGATGAAGCAGGCGAGACTAAGCGTCCGGACCTGATCGCCGCGCTCGGCATCCTGACCTTCATCAACACCGGTTTCTTCATCCTCATCTACGGTATCGGTCTGCTGGGGATGCTGGGGGTCTCACAGATGCCGGTGGAGGAATTTCTAACCCTTGTGCAGGAGGCCATGAGCAGCTACACGCCCAGCGAGCGTTTCGATGAGATGGAGGGGATGGTGCGGATCCTGCATGCCAGCGGTGTCCAGCTCATGTTGATCTACCTGCTGCGCACGGTACTGCGCCTCATCGGGGCCATCGGTCTGTGGCGCGGTCGTCGGAGCGGCTTTCACCTCTACGCCGGTGCGCAACTGTTGGGTCTTTTCCTGCCACACGTGATCCTGCCCCTTAGCCTCCTCGGCTTCTTCGGCCCGCTGATGACCGTCGGTATCACCGCGCTGTACGGATCGCAGTACAAACGTCTATCCTGACAGACATTGTTGGTGAACTGTAGGTCATCAATAGGGCCGGCGATCACCTGACGATCGAGCCATGCGCTACCTCCTTCTTCTCATCCTGCTTCTGCCCACCCGGGCATTCGCCCAGCGCGTGGGAAGCCCGGTGCCCTTCACCATCGGCGTCACGGAGACCTTCCATTCCAAGGCCTTGGGTGAGGACCGTATCCTCCACATCCACCTGCCGCCCGGTTATACGGCCGACACGGTGGCGGCCTACCCGGTCATCTACCTGCTGGACGGCGGGGCAGGGGAGGACTTCCTTCATGTGGTCGGTGGCCTGCAGTTCGCCAGCTATGAGTGGATCCAATGGATGCCGCCCAGCATTGTCGTCGGGATCGCCAACGTGGACCGGAAGAGGGACTTCACCCATCCCACCACCATTGCGGCCGACAAGGAGCAGTTCCCCACCACGGGCGGGTCGGGGGCCTTCCAGCAGTTCCTGCGCAACGAGCTCATCCCCTTCATCAACGGCAACTACCGCGCTGGCGGCCCGCGTACGCTGATCGGTCAGAGCCTCGGCGGCCTGTTCGCCACCGAGGTGCTGTTCCGCACGCCGTACCTCTTCCAGCATTATATCATCGTCAGCCCCAGCCTGTGGTGGGACAATGGCTCCGTGTTGGACATTCCCCGCGATGTGTGGCAAGCGCCGGACATCGGCCTGGTGAGCGTGTACGTGGTGGTGGGCGATGAGGGGCGCGGCATGGTCCGTCCGGCCAAGGGCCTGGTGTCCCTGCTACGCAAGGACAGTTATGCCCGTGTCGGCTACCAGCGGATCCGCGACCTGGACCACGCGAACATCCTGCATCAGGCCGTGATGGATGCGTTCCGGTGGAGAGGGGAGAGATAAGGCCGGTCCTATGTGACCTAGGGCGCAGAGCGGGTCGGGGCTTGGGTCTAGCTTTGCGTCTTCATCAATGACAGCTTTGCGCGCCCACCTTCCCGGCCTGTTGCTGGCCACCGTGATCGGGCTGGTGGCACACGGTGCATCGGCCTACACGCCCTCGTCGCTCAACGGCATCCTCCTGGCGCTGCTCTTGGGCATGGCGGTGGGCAATCTGGTGCGGCCTCCGGCAAGCCTGCAGTCCGGCATCGGGTTCACCAGCAGCAAGCTCTTGGAGCTGTCCGTCATCTTCCTGGCCTTCAGCATCAACTATGCGCACATCGCAGCACTGGGCATGGGGTCCTTCACCATCGTGGCGGTGATGGTCCTCAGCATGGTGCTGATCACCTTCCAGTTGGCCCGGCGGGTGCGTTGCCCGGGCAGCACCGGTTGGTTGGTGGGTTTCGGCACGGCCATCTGCGGGTCCTCGGCCATCGCCGCGCTGGCTCCGCGTGTGGCGCAGAACAAGGAGGATGTGGGCATCGCCATGGCCGTGGTCAATCTTTTCGGAAGCGTGGGCATGATCGTGCTGCCCCTGGTGCTGGTGAAGTTCGACCTCAGCAGCACCCAATTGGGACTGCTCATCGGCGGCACACTGCATTCCGTGGGCAATGTGGTGGGGGCAGGTTATGCCATCAATGACGGCGTTGGGGAGGCGGCCACCACCATCAAGCTGGCGCGTGTGGCCTTGCTTTCACCCGCGCTCATCCTCTTCAACTACCTCGTCAATCGGGACGAAGCCCGCGGCTGGCGCGAGCACATCCGACTGCCGTGGTACCTGTGGGGCTTCATCGGTATCACGGTGCTCACCTCGCTGGTCTCCTTCCCTGTGCCCTTTCTGGATGCCATGGAAACGGCCGGCAAGCTCGCCCTCACCATCGCCCTGGCGGCCATCGGCCTGAAGGTGAGCTTCCGGGACCTCTATCATTCCGGGCGCATGGGCCTGGGCTTCGGCTTGATCATCTTCCTGATCCAATTGGCGCTGGTGGCTCTCCTCATGGCGGCGTTGGTCTGGTTCAAGAACGGGGGGGATCAATGAGATGGACTGCGATCACAAAGGAAGAACTCGATGCCTTGGTCCGGAAGGGTCTTGAAGAGGCTGATGATGCGGTGGTTGCGGCGTGGAATACAATGCGGATCGAACCCGAGAAGTGGCAGTGCTCGCCGGAGGGTGACATTGGCGGTGGGTTCTGGGCGTTGGCGATCCGGGATGGAGTGGTCACGTGGTACAATGATATTGAGGCCGGATTCAATGAAAGCCCTTTCGTGGATCATGGGGTGATCGGGAAATACTGGTGTAATCAGCACGATTTCGCCACGTATCTGATGAGCTTGGCCGAAGCTCGAAAGGCGGAGGACTGGTCTGGTGAAGAAGGAACTACTGCGGTTCCCATGGAGCTGATCGGGGCAGGCCGAATTACAAAGCGGCAGACCACGTATTGGAACATCATGGAAGGACGAGGGAGTGCTTGGCGCGTGCATTTCCGTGGGAAGGTCGAGACCCGTTTTGTAGAGTCCGAATACTTGGAGTTGACGATCTCTGACGACCATCCGGTCTTGATGGATCACAAGGAAGGTTTTGCAACACTCTATTTCACGGGGAAGCCTGTCGCTCAGGAAGTGACAGAGGAAGAAATGCGCCTTGAGGTAAGGAGAGTGACGGAAGGATGGCGGCACTATGAAGACTACCGCTGCGGCGCAGACCTTGAGGGTGGATTCGGCATGCTTGCTGAAGGCCCTGAGAGAGTGATGGCAGCAATGGCCAATGTCCTGAGCCGGTCCGGAGTGAAACCAAGTACGATCGTATGGCAACAGATCAAGCGAGATCGTTTAGCACTCCTGTTAGGCCGGAACTTCGTGATCGCAGAAGCATTTCGGTTCGAACGAATGGACGTCTAGTGCATACGAGCTTTGCTAGCCTTCCATAAACATCAGTCTCCACTTCTGGAGTTCCTGATGGTGCAGTAGTTGAAGAATGGAGCTCCCGTTGCCCTCAGCCCATCACCGCGATCCCGCTGATCTCCACGTTCACCCCTCGCGGCAGGCCTTTCACAGCATAGGCTTCACGGGCGGGCGGCATGTCGGTGAAGTAGCTGCCATACACCTCGTTCACGGCGGCGTAGAGGCTCATGTCGCTCAGGAGGATGGTGATCTTCACCAGGTGTTCGTAACCCATGTCGGCCGCTTTCAGCAGGTTACCGAGGTTGTTCATCACCTGCCGCGTTTCGGTGGCGATGTCGGCGGTATGGAGGTTTCCCGCTTCGTCCAACGCGATCTGTCCGCTGAGGTACAAGGTGCCGTTGGCGAGGATGGCGGGTGTGTAAGGCGCAATGGGTTTGGCGGCGTTGGGTGGGAAGATGGGGGTTTTCATGTGCTCATGCAGGAATGGTGAGCCGCGAAGATGCGATCCAGGAACGGGTACGCTGCATTTCCAACTCCACAAGTTGTCGAAGTTCCGTCAGCGGGTCACACGATGCATTTTTTCCGTCCTTCAGCCTGGGCGCTCCATACAGTAAACCCTCGGAGCAGCTCTGACATGGCGGTGCAGTTCCGACCTCCCAGGTACTGTCATTTCATGGGCACAGGAGCACAGGTCCACATGGGCACATGCTCTTGGGATACTTTTGCCCCCCATGGAACAAGCGCCCCTCATCCTGGTCACCAACGACGACGGCATCTTCGCGCCGGGTATCCGCACCTTGGCGGAGGAGATGCGGGCTTTCGGACGGGTGATGGTGGTGGCGCCGGACAAGCCCCAGAGCGCCATGGGGCACGCGATCACCATCCACAGCTTCCTGCGCCTGCAGTCGGTACCGCTCCTGGACGGCGTGGAGGCCTGGAGCTGCAGCGGCACGCCGGTGGACTGCGTAAAGCTGGCCATCTACAAACTGCTCGGTGGCAACAAGCCCGATCTGTTGGTGAGCGGTGTGAACCATGGGGCCAACATCAGCATCAACGTGTTGTACAGCGGCACCATGAGCGCTGCGGTGGAAGGGGCCATGGAAGGCATCCCCAGCATCGGCTTCAGCCTGATGGACCATGCGATCGAAGCCGACTTCAGCCAGGTGCGTCCGGTGATCCGCAGTGTGGTGACCAACACCCTGAAGCATGGGATGGCCGCGGGCACCTGCCTGAACGTGAACGTTCCCCGCAACGACGGCACGCCCTTGAAAGGCATGCGCGTGTGCCGCCAGGCGAAGGCCAACTGGGAGGATGAGTTCGAGACGCGCCTCGATCCCGGCAACAAGGAGTATTACTGGCTGCGCGGCGAGTTCAAGAGCGAGGACCAGGGTCACGACACCGACGTCTACGCCGTGAACAACCGCTATGTGAGCATCGTGCCCACCCAGTTCGACATGACCGCCCATCATTCCATCGCGGAGCTCAACACCTGGGACCATGCGATCGGATAGTCTGGCGCTGGGCCTGATATTGGGTCTGCTGACGCCGGTGCTGGGCTTCTTCGGGTATGCGGCGATCTACGTGTCCAGCATCCGTCCCCACCTCGATCTGGCCTACTTCATCAACGACCTGTTCCTGGGTACGCGCCAATACCAGGCGCCCGTGCTCACCCTTTCGCTGATCGCCAACCTGGCCCTCTTCTTCCTGTTCGACAGGTTGGGCAAGCCCAAGGCGATGCGCGGTGTGATCATGGCCACCTTCCTCTACGGCTTCGTCATCATGTTCCTGCTGTACGTGCTCTGATCATGGCGAAGCGCTTGTACATCATCGCCGGTGAGGCCAGCGGGGACCTGCATGGGGGGAATCTGGTGAGGGCGTTGTTCCAAGTGGCAGGGGCAGGAGCAGGTGCAGGGGCAGGAACAGGAGCAGGAGCAGGAGCAGGGGCGTTGCAGGTGCGTGCCTGGGGCGGTGACCGGATGGCCGCTGCCGGCGCCGAGGTGGTGAAGCACTACCGCGAGCTGGCCTTCATGGGTTTCACGCAGGTGATCATGAACCTGCGCACCATCCTGCGCAACATCGACACCTGCAAGGCGGACATCGAAGCCTTCAAGCCCGACGCGTTGGTCCTCATCGACTACCCGGGCTTCAACCTGCGGATCGCGGAATGGGCGCACGCCAAGGGTATCCCGGTGCATTACTACATCAGTCCGCAGGTATGGGCTTGGAAGAAGGGACGGGTGCACACCATCAAGAAGGTGGTGGACCGGATGTATGTGATCCTGCCTTTCGAGAAGCCATGGTATGCCCGCTACGGAATGGATGTGGAGTTCGTCGGTCACCCCTTGCTGGATGCCATCGAGCAGGAGGGAAGGACCACGCTTACGGCCTTGCCCGGTGACGATGGTCGGCCCGTGGTGGCCCTGTTGCCCGGGAGCCGCCGGCAGGAGATCGCGCGCATGCTCCCCCTGATGGTGGAGGTGGCGCGGCGCTTTCCCGATCAACGGTTCGTGATGGCCGCCGCCCCTTCGGTGCCGGACGCGGTCTATGCGGAGGGGATCGGGACAGCCCCCATCACCCTGGTAAAGGGCCGGACCTATGATGTGCTGCGCACCGCCCGCGCGGCATTGGTCACCAGCGGTACCGCCACGCTGGAGATCGCCCTCTTCGGTGTGCCCGAAGTGGTGTGCTACAGCGGCAGCGCCCTCAATGTGTGGATCGCCAAGCGCTTGGTGGACATCAAGTACATCAGCCTGGTGAACCTGATCATGGACCGCGAAGTGGTGCGCGAACTGATCCAGTCGGACCTCACCGTCGAAAGCCTTTCCAAGGAATTGGAGGACCTGCTCGCCGATGGTCCCTACCGCCAGCGGATGGTGCAGGACCTGGCCCAACTGCGCGAGCAGCTCGGCGGCCCCGGAGCATCGGCGAAGGTGGCGAGCGCGGTGTGGAAAAGTCTGTAGGCCGGCCGGGGATGGGGGCCCACCAGCCCGGTACTTTTGGCGCCGCTCTCATGCCCCTCAGACCCTTCGTACTGCTCGTCACCGTGCTGGTGTCCGCGCTTGTCTCCGCGCAGGAGGTCACCGTGGACCGGATCATGCGTGTGGGCCTGCTCCGCGAACGCACGGTAAAGCAGGTGATGGTGATGCCTTCCAAGGGCATCTGTACCATTTACGCGGATGGACAGCGCAAGGGTGAGGTCAGTGCCACGGACGGCCTGCGCATCGAGGTGTTGGCAGGGCGGCTTACGGCGCGCACACTGAACCTCAACATCAGTGCGAGCAAACAGCTGGAAGTGATCCCGGCCCACGCCAATGGGCATTTCCGCCTGCGCATACCGGATTCCAAGATGGCGGAGCGGACCTACCCGGGGTCGCTCAAGGTGACGGTAGCCGGTGGCGGCCTGCAACTGGTGAACCGTGTCCCGCTGGAAGCCTACACCGCGGGTGTGGTGGAGGCCGAGGCCGGCAAGGAGCACCACCAGGAGTACTACAAGTTGCAGGCGGTGAGCTGCAGGACCTACGCGCTCACCAACCAGCGCAAGCACCAGCCGGAGGGTTTCGAGCTCTGTGATGGCGTGCATTGCCAGGTTTACCACGGCCGCACACGCAACGACAGCATCCGCATGGCGGTGGATGCCACGCACAGCCTGGTGCTGGTGGATGCCGACATCCGGATCATCCACGCCACCTTCCACAGCAACTGCGGTGGGGAGACGGTGAACGCCGAGGACCTGTGGAGCCGGAGCGAGACCTACCTGCGCGCCACTACGGACACCTTCTGCCTGGCCTCGCCCCATGCCACGTGGCAGAAGACCCTGTCACGCTCGGAATGGCTCGGCTATCTGCGCAAACGCTACGGGCTGGGGGAGTCGGACAGTTCGCAACTGGAGGCTGTCCTGAACTACGAGCCCCAGTGCCGCGACCTCTATCTGGGGAACACGTGGCCGCTGGTCCCGCTGAAGCATGTTCGGGAGGACCTGAAGCTGCGGTCCACCTTCTTCTCGGTGAAGAGCACCGGCGACAAGGTGCTGTTGGAAGGCCGCGGTTTCGGCCATGGCGTGGGCCTGTGCCAGGAAGGCGCGATGCGCATGGCCCGCGCTGGTCGCAGCTATACGGACATCCTGCACCACTACTTCACGGACGTGCATCTGGTGGAGATCACCACCCTGGATTTCTTCCGGGACGATGCGCCTGCACCTTCGGCACCGGGTGGCCCGAGAGGCCGCTGACTCAGATCTCCTCCGGCCGCCACCACGAGGCGCCCTTGCGCGGATGCATCAGCGTGCTGTAGGTGAACGCACCGATCAGGCAACCGGTGGCGATGCCCGACAGGGAGAAGAGCAGGGTCATCACCTGCATACCGGTCTGGATGCCGCTGGCCATGCCGGCGAGGCTCACCAATCCAAAGGAACCGGGTGCCAGCAGCCAGAATCCCGGCAGGAAGGTCACGATGGCCGGCGGTCCCTTGAAGCGGAACTCGATCACCAGTGCCGTGATCGTCATCAGTGCCGCACCGAAGAACGCCGTGGAGGCTCCGTGGATGAAGAGACCGGAGAAGGTCTGGCCCGCGTAGGCCATCGCCGCGGTGAGCAGCATCCATCCGAAGGAGCGGCGTTTGCTGCTCTGGTAGATGTGCAGGCCCAGGGTGAAGATGATGACACCGATCCACGGCCACCAATGGGCGATGCGTTCGTCCATGGTCTGCGCCACGCGCTCGGCGCCCGTGTCGAAGACCTTGAACCCCCCGAGGATGCCGAAGGCAAGCAGGATCAGTCGGGTGAAACCGGCCACCATGCGGCTGGCACCGGAGATGATGCTGTTGTAGGCCAGTTCGATCACCGACACCGTAAGCGTCATCCCGGGCAGGAAGGTGATCAGCGGTGGGATCAATAGGGTGAAGGCCGGTTCCTTCAGCCCGTAACGATAGCCCAGCGAAACACCGGCGGCCAGCACGAAGGCCACCACCACCGGAAGCACCACGCTCCACGAGGGTCGGCGCCGGGCGGCCACCAGCACCAGCGCGCAGGCAAAGGCCATGATCGCGGTCACCCACAATCCCGTCAGGGATGGGCGCAGCATCACGGCCACACCCATGGTCGTCATCAGGTAACCGGCCACGAATCCGACATCGCCGTAGTAATGCGGGGTGCGCCACATGGCCTCCAACTGCTGCAGTCCTTCGCTCGGAGTGATCTCGCCCCGGCGTGCCCCGCGTGCGATGGTCAGCACCTCCTCGATCTGGTCGAAGCGCAGGGTGGGCACCCGATAGGCGCCGTGCGCCATGTCCACGCGATGCTCATCGCCGCTCTCCCACTTCAGGAAGAGCACGGTGGGCAGCACGAAGACCTGCACGTTGGTCTCACCGTTCGCCTTGGCGATCATCGCCAGATCGCGTTCCACCAGGGGCACCGCGTTGCCGGCGTTCAGTTCGGCCTGTCCCAGCTTGCCCAGGAAGCGCAACAGAATGCCGCGGTCCACGGCGTTCGGGGCTTCTTGTTGGGGCATGGCGCGAAGGTAACGGTGGGTGTGCCGGCATGGGCGTTCGTGGCTACCTGACCGTGATGTTACCTTGAGCACCAATGACGGATATCGGGATCGACCACATGCTTCTGGTGGGAGCACTGCTCCTGTTCGCGAGCATCCTGGCCAGCAAGACGAGCGGTCGGCTGGGCGTGCCCACCCTGCTGCTGTTCCTGGGGATCGGCATGCTGGCAGGCTCTGACGGGCTGGACATCATCGCCTTCGACAATGCCCAACTGGCGCAGGGTCTTGCTGTGATCGCCCTGGTGTTCATCCTGTTCTCTGGCGGAATGGACACCCAGTGGCCGAGCGTGAAGCCGGTGCTGGCCAAGGGTCTTTCGTTGGCCACGGTGGGTGTGCTGATCACGGCGCTGGTCGTGGGGCTCGGTGTGCCCTACTTCACGGACCTGACGCTGATGGAAGGCCTGATCCTGGGAGCGGTGATCTCCAGTACCGATGCGGCAGCGGTGTTCACCATCCTGCGCTCGCAGAACATCAAGCTGAAGGCCAACCTCCGTCCCTTGCTGGAGCTGGAATCGGGGAGCAATGATCCGATGGCCTTCTTCCTGACCACGGGCCTGATCCAGGTGATGATGCACGAGGGAACCTCACTGTGGAGCCTCGTCCCCTTGTTCTTCATCCAGATGGGTATCGGTGCCGCGGTGGGTTGGTTGATGGGGCGTCTGATGGTCCGCACCATCAACCGGATCAAGCTGGGCTTCGATGGCCTGTACCCCGTGCTGGTGCTGTCCATGGTCCTGTTCACCTTCGGCGCCACGCAGTTGGTGCAGGGCAACGGGTTCCTGGCGGTCTATATGGCCGGCGTGGTGCTGGGCAACAACGACTTCCTGCATAAGAAGAGCCTGATCCGCTTCTATGATGGACAGGCCTGGCTGGTGCAGATCGTCATGTTCCTCACCTTGGGCCTGCTGGTGTTCCCCAGTCAGGTGGCGCAGGTGGTGGGACCGGGCCTGCTGATCTGCGTCCTGCTCATGTTGGTGGCCCGCCCTTTGGCCGTGTTCATCACCCTGGCGCCCTTTAGGATGCACTGGCGGCAGAAGGTCTTCCTGAGCTGGGTGGGCCTTCGGGGGGCCGTGCCCATCGTCTTCGCCACCTATCCGCTCATCGCCGGTGTGCACAACGCCGGATTCATCTTCAACGTGGTCTTCTTCACCGTGCTCACCTCGGTGCTGCTGCAAGGTTCCACCTTGGCACTGGTGGCCAAATGGCTCGGCCTGCAGCGCCCCAAGCAACACAAGACACTCTCCCCATTGGAACTGGAGCTGAGCCGTGAAGTGAAGGGTGTGCTGGTGGCCTTGAACGTGCCGCCATCAAGCCCGGCGGTGAACAAGCTGATCGTGGACCTTCATTTTCCAAGAGGCACGCTCATCGTCCTGGTGGACCGGGAGGGGCAGTTCATCTCTCCGGATGGCACCACGGTGATCGAGGGTGGCGACCGCTTGATGGTGATGAAGAAGAACACCGAAAGCCTCGATGAAGTGGTGGGTCGCCTCGGACTGGAACGACAGGCCATGGCCACCCTGCGCACCCATGAGCCGA
>JBGTAJ010000274.1:0-11122 GCA_041749915.1 Flavobacteriales bacterium | reverse complement strand
TTCGTAACGGCCAGGCTGATGCCTGTGTTGGAGGACAGTTCGAAGGCACGCTGCACGGTGATCCGGCCATATCCGCCTTCGTGCGAATCCTTCATGATGCGGTCATGGAAGCGTACCTGCCCCTTCTTGGTATCGACCGTGTCTGTCGGCTTGATCAGGCCATCCTCGATGCCCACCATCAGCGAGGCCAGCTTGAAGGTGGAACCCGGCTCGGTGGCTTCGGAAACGGCGTAGTTCAGCGCTTCCACGTAGGTGCTGTCCGAGGCACGCGTGAGGTTGCTCACGGCCTTGATGGCCCCGGTGGCCACTTCCATCACGATCACACAACCGTACTGCGCTCCGTGCTTCGCCAACTGGGCCCCCAGCGCCGCATCAGCCACGTCCTGCAGGTTGATGTCGATGGTGGTGTGGATGTCCGAACCGGGCACTGGATCCACTCCTTCCCCATCGTCGATGGGCATCCAGACCCCACCCGACAGCCGGCGTTCCAAGCGACGACCGGTGGTCCCTTTCAACCATTGGTCATACCCGGCCTCAAGCCCGATCGTACTGCTGTCACGCAGCACATATCCCACCGTCCGTGCCGCCAGCCGACCGAATGGACGCACGCGGACCGTGCGTTTCTCGGTCACCAGCCCGCTCTTGAAGCGGCCCAGGCGGTAGAGCGGAAAGGTGCGCAACTGCTGGACCTGGGTGTGGTCGGCCTTGCGCTTCACCATGTAGTAGCGCTCCCTGCGGGCACGGGCATCCATCAGGTCACGCTTGTACTCGGCCTGGGTGCGGTCACCGAAAAGCCCGGCGAGGTGCCAGCTCAGGGAGTCGATGTTCGCGCGGAAAAGTTCATCGGTCAGGGCATCGGTCACCATGTCCATGCGCACGTCATACTCCGGCACACTGGTGGCGAGCAATCGCCCATCCTCACTATAGATGTGACCGCGGTCGGGTTGGACCGTGCGGTAAGTGGTGCTCACGGTCTCGGCCTTGGCCCTCCACTTGTCGCCTTCCACCAATTGGATGGTGAACAGCTTCACGGCGATGGCCAGGGCGAACAGCACCATCGCCAGGTAGACGATGTTGGTCCGCGCCTTCAACTGGCTATTGTCGTTCATGGCGTGCGGGTGTTCTTGAGTTCACGCTTGGTGACCTCCACCTTGATGGGTGGCACCCGACTTTCGCGCAGGCCCAGGGCACCGATCCCGGCGGCCACCTGGCTCTGTTGTTCCTGCTTCTCCAACTGCGCACGCACCGTGATGTACTCGGAGCGCATCTCCTTCAGCGCCGACCCCGTGCGGTCCAGGTCGCGCACCACACGCTCGGTATGGTAGCCGTAAGCGATGTAGACGATCATCATCCCGGCGCAGAACAGGATGAAGGACATGTTGCCGAGCACGTGCTCCTTGGTGAGGAACTGGCCATTGATCACGTTGATGAAGGACACGGGCATCTTTGGCCGTGCCGGACCGGAAGCCTGTTGGGGCTTCACGGTCTCCTCTTCCTTCTTGTCGCGCAGCTTGTTCACGTGCGTTCGGCTATTCTCAATCGGGCACTACGGGCCCGGGGGTTGGTCTCGATCTCCTGATCCGTGGGTTGGATCGCTTTGTTGCTCGAAGGGTTGAAAGGCCTGGTGCGATTGCCGTAGAGGTCCTTGTTCTCCACACCGCCGACATCACCGCTCCGCATCCAGTTCTTCACCATGCGGTCCTCCAGGCTGTGGTAGCTCATGATCACCAGTCGGCCGCCGGGGCGGATCACCTCGGCGCTCTGGGTGAGGAGCACCTCCAGGGAGGCGAGCTCATCGTTCACGGCGATGCGCAGCGCCTGGAAGACCTGGGCGAGGAAGCTGCTTTCGCGGCCCCTGGGGGTCACGGGGCGCAGCGCCTCCACCAGTTGGTGGGTGGTGCCGATGCGGGTGTGGGCATTGGCCTCCACCACTTGTTTGGCCACCCTGTTCGCGCCATCCACTTCGCCATAGGTGCGCAGCACATGCGTGAGGGTGGCCACATCCCATTGGGCCAGCAACTGGGCAGCGGTGCGCTTCGCCCGGTGGTCCATCCGCATGTCCAGCGGACCTTCGAAACGGAAGCTGAAGCCCCGGGAACCGGTATCGAACTGGTGGCTGCTGACACCGAGGTCCGCGAGCAGGCCATCGACCGGCAGGGCGTGCAGGAAACGCAGGTGATTGCGCATCCAGCGGAAGTCCGAGCGCACCAGGGTGAACCGTTCGTCAGCGAGGGCATTGGCCCAGGCGTCCCGATCGCGGTCAAAGGCGATGAGGCGTCCGTGTGGGCCGAGCATCTCCAGAATGGCCCGGCTGTGCCCACCGCCTCCGAAGGTGGCATCCACATAGACGCCATCCGGGCGGATGTTCAATCCTTCGAGACAGGCTTGTAAAAGAACGGGAGCGTGGTAATCACTGTCCATCCGAGTTGCCTAGGCTGCCCATGACATCCTCGGCAAGGGCAGTGAGGTCCACTTGCTCGCGCAGCATTTTGGCGTGTGCCTCCTTGCTCCAGATCTCCACACGGTCGACCATGCCGATCATCTTGATGTCCTTGCCGACACCGGCATGGTCCATCAGGTTCTTCGGCAGGAGCAGACGATCGCTCGCATCCAGCTCCAACGGGGTGGCCCCGTTCATGAAGCGCCGGATGAACTCGAGGTTCTTCTCCACGAAGCGGTTGAGACGCCGCATCATGGATTGGGTCTGCTCCCATTCGACCATGGGATAGAGCACGAGACAGGGCTTGAACACATCACGGTTGAGCACGAAGCCCTTCTGGAGCTCGCCATCGAGCTGCTTGCGTAACCCCGCAGGGAACGACAAGCGCCCTTTGGCGTCCAGTCTGAGATCGTATTCACCGATGAGGTTCAGCATGCCAGCGTTTGTGCGCGAGATGGACGCGAAAGTAGGCTAATCGCCCCACTTTCACCCACTTACTCCCACTTTAGCCCCTATTGTTGATAAAATTTCAACGGCCAAGCTAACGATATGTTGCAACAGGGCCTACAAACACAAAGAAATAGATGGAAAAACGCGGTGGGGCAAAGTGGGTGAAATGAACAACGCGGTGGGGCGCACGGCCCTCCCACCTCACTGTCGACAGGGACCCTCCAAAGCTTCACCCATGCGGCCACGGCCCTGCCGGTCCCGTCCTCAAAGCGTCCACAGGGCTCTGTGGAAAGGCACGATCGGCGCGGGCTTCCCATGCACCCGATCCCGCTACCTTTGGACGGAACGCGATGTACCGATGGCAACCGATCGCACACTGAAAGAGGAGGGTGAATTCAGCTACCTGGAGGCCGGCGAGGGTGAACCCCTTGTCCTGCTCCATGGGCTGTTCGGTGCCCTGAGCAATTTCGGCCCGCTGGTGGAACACTTCAGCCCGAAGTACAAGGTGCTGGTGCCCATGCTGCCCCTGTATACGCTGCCCATGTTGAGCACCAACGTGGACAACTTGGCGCGTTTCCTGGAGCGCTTCCTTACCCACAAGGGCTATCCCCAGGTGAACCTGATCGGCAATTCACTGGGCGGGCACGTGGCCCTGGTCTACTGCAGCAGGCATCCGCAGAAAGTGCGCAGCCTGGTGCTCACCGGCAGCAGCGGCCTTTACGAGAACGCCTTCGGTGGGGGCTTTCCGCGGCGCGAGGACAAGGAGTTCATCCGCAAGAAGGTGGCCGTCACCTTCTTCGACCCCAGACACGCCACCGACGAGCTGGTGGAGGAATGCTACACGACGATCAACGACAAGGCGAAGTTGATCCGCATCCTGTCGCTGGCCAAGAGCGCCATCCGCCACAACATGGCCAGTGAGATCCCCAAGCTGCGGATGCCTGTGCTGCTCATCTGGGGTAGACAGGACACCATCACCCCGCCCGAAGTGGCCGAGGAGTTCCACACCCTGATCCCGCACAGCGAACTGCACTGGATCGACCAGTGCGGGCATGCGGCCATGATGGAACATCCGGAGCAGTTCAATGCCATCCTGGGGTCCTGGTTGTCGCGGACCATCGGCTGATCCGATGCCGTGTCGTGTTGACAGAGAACCCATGACCGTGCGCCTGTCCCGTCGCAGCACCTTGCTCACCTTTCCCAACGACCTGCTGCCATGAAGTCCCTACGCGCTGAACATTTGGGCAGTGGTCGAGAGGCCAAGCATTGGCCCAAGCCCTCGTTGCCCGAGTTCGCGTTCATCGGGCGCAGCAACGTGGGCAAGAGCTCCCTGATCAACATGCTCTGCCACATCAACAAGCTGGCCCGGGTGAGCAATACCCCTGGCCGCACGCGCAATGTGGAGCACTTCAAGGTGGAGGGCACGCTGACCAGTGAGCGCCCGTGGATGCTGGCCGACCTTCCGGGGTATGGGTTCGCCAAGGCCAGCAAGGCGGAACGGGCCATCTGGGAAAAGATGATCCAGACCTACCTCAAGGAGCGTGAGAATCTCCAGAACGTGTTCCTGCTGGTGGATTCGCGGCTGGAACCGCAGAAGAACGACCTGGACATGATCCAGTGGCTGGGAGAGACGGGCATCCCCTTCGTCATCGTCTTCACCAAGAGCGACAAGCTCAACCAACCGAAGGTGCAGGCGAACGTGGCCCAGTTCAAGCGCAAGCTCAAGGAGAGCTGGGAAGAGCTGCCCACCATGTTCATCACCAGCGCCGAGACCTCCAAAGGCCGCGATGAGCTGCTGGGCTTCATCGAAACGGTGAACGCCACCTGGGGCGGTAGCTGGACGGTGACCTCACACTACCCGGACACCGAACACTGATCGGGACCTACTTCTTCAGTTCGGGGAGCATGTGCTCTGCGAAGTAAGCCGCGAAATCGCGCATCTGGGCCGCCATCTTTCCTTCACCCGTGGCCCGGTCGAAGGTGTCGGCCAGGGTCAGGATGTTCTGGTGGAAGAAGGCCTTCATCTCCTCCACGGTCATCTCCTTGGTCCAGAGGTCGATCCGCAGAGTGTTCCGCTCCTGTTCATCCCATAGGGCCAGCAGCACGGCCTTGCTCGAGCTACGTGCGCCCCCGTCCTCGGCCTCCCAATCGATGCGCTCGGGCACCTTGTTCTCATCGAGGTGAACGGTCAACTTGATCTCACTGGTCATGGCCATGGGGAGTGGGGCGAGGGTGTGATGAAAGAGTGTGGTGAAGGGTACGGAGAAGGCAAGGTCCCTGTTCACCGGGGTTTGTAGCTCTGGAGGATCACCTTGGGGTCATCCATGGCCAGGAGCTCGGCAAAGGACACTTCGGGGTGCTCATTCAGGTAGGCCTGCACCATGCGGTGACCGATCCATTCGCCGATGTGGCCCGGGCTCTCGCGGGGGAATCCATTGGTGAAGGGGCCATCGTTCATGAGCCGGGCAATGTCATCGGTGCGTTTGCTGAAGAGCTGGTCCTTGGAAACGATGTCCTTCCAGATCATCTGCTCGTTGGCGATGCACCAGGCGAGCTGTTCCGGGGAGAACGCATACTTGAGGTGGGCATCGGTCTCGGGCATCAGGGCATCGAGCAGCGCCAGCACCTTGCCGGTCTCCACCAGGTTGGTCAGCAGGTCCGACCCTGCGATATCCTGGGTGTAATGCACCAACAGCCAGCCCTTCACGGCACTGGGGGCGAGCATATCGGGCATCATGCGGTCCTTCACATACTGCGGGAAGGCCTCGGGTGCGAGGTACCCGATCACGGGGTGGTCTTTGCCGATGAACCATTCCACGCCGAAACCCAGCACGCTGTCTGTGGGGAAAATGCCATAGTTGAAGCCCGAGTTGAAGGCCACCACACGGGGGAGCAGGCTGTCGGGGAAGAGCACATGCAGGCGTTTGAAGGCGTCCTCCATGTCGCGACGCTGGGGCTCCAGGTCGCCGAGCACGCTGTCCACGGCAAGCTGCACACTGGCCCAATCCGGATCGGTCACGAAGGCGTTGAGGACAAGAGGAAGCTGCGGGTCATTCACGGGTGAGCCTTGCAGGATGTCCTCGATATAGATCTGAAAGAACTCCCCATGTTCGGCATACGCTTTGAGTGCGGCACCGGGCATCTCCTCCGGTGATGCGTGGAACAGGTCCTGGTCCAAGCGACCGATCGTGAGCTCGAACTCCACATCATCGGTGGACACCTCAGGCCTCCCGGTGCCGGTGCATGATGTGAGGAACAGTGAGACCGCGGCGAGCGCGGAGAAGGAAGTGCTAATGTTCAACGTCTTACCTTTGAGCAGCCGTAAAATCAGCCCCAAAACTATGAAGAAGGCCCTCGTGATCCTGGTCGCCGCTACGATCGGCGCCACACCCCTGATCGCACAGGACGAGACCGGAGTCCGGTTCGGCCTGAAACTGAGCCCCAACCTGGGGTTCGTGAATCCGGACACCAAGGGCTTCGACTCCGGTGGCGCCAATGCCGGTTACACCTTCGGACTGATGGCCGAGTTCCCCATCGGCACCACGGGCAACTACCGCTTCGCCACAGGCCTCAACCTGAACAACATCTCCGGCGCTTGGACACAGGACTATTCCTACGTGGACAATGTGAACGGCCCACTGCGCACCCGCGAACTGGAGACCAACGCGAAGCTTCGCTACATCGAACTGCCGGTGACCATCAAGATGATGACCAACGAGATCGGGTATATCCGCTACTTCGGCCAGGTGGGCTTCGGCAATGCTGTGAACATCCGGGCGAAGGCCGACATCGTTGTGCCCGTTGTGGCCGGAACCCTGACCGATGGATCACCGATCATCACGGAGTTCACCGAAGAGGAGGACGAGGACATCCAGGATGACATCAACCCCTACAAGGCCTCGCTGATCGTGGCCGCAGGCATGGAGTACAACTTCAGCGGCAACACCAGCCTGCTGGTGGCGGTGACCTACAACAATGGCTTCACTGACATCCTGAAGTCCGACGACGTGAAGGCCATGGCCAACTACTTGGAGCTTACTGTCGGCATCTTCTTCTGACCCACCGATCTCAACTTCGGGGCCCCGCCTGTGAACACATGGGCGGGGCTTCGCATTTTTACACCATGCATACACAAGCGGTCATCGAACACATCACGGGTTGGTTGCGCGACTATTGCACGAGCAACCGACAGAAAGGCTTCGTGGTAGGCGTGAGCGGAGGCATTGACAGTGCGGTGACCAGCGCGCTGTGTGCCCGAACGGGCATGCCCACGATCTGTGTGGAGATGCCCATCCACCAGGCACAAAGCCACGTTGACCGCGCACTGGAGCATGTGGCGCAGCTTCAGGGACGGCATCCCGCGGTATCGCTGCAGCGCGTCGACCTGACCGTTCCCTTTGATGCGCTGAAGGCCGTGCTGCCTGTCGGTTCCGACCACGCGGTACATGCCCTGGCCCTGGCGAACACCCGGGCGCGCATGCGGATGACCACCCTGTACCATATCGCCGGACTGCACAGCCATCTGGTGGCCGGCACGGGCAACAAGGTGGAGGACTTCGGGGTGGGCTTCTTCACGAAATATGGCGACGGTGGTGTGGACCTCTCCCCCATCGCCGACCTGACCAAGACGGAAGTATATGAGGTCGCACGCGTGTTGGGCGTGGTGGACAGCATCATGCAGGCGAAGCCCACTGATGGGCTGTTCGGCGATGACCGTAGCGATGAGGACCAGATCGGTGCGACCTACCCCGAACTGGAGTGGGCGATGGAGCTCCGGGCGCAAGGCACGGACAGCGATCACATGAAGCTTTCCGAACGCCAGCGCACGGTGCTCGCCATCTTCGATCGTCGGCATGCGGCCAACCTGCACAAGATGGTACCGATCCCTGTGTGCCTGATCCCCCCCGCACTGCGATCATGAGCGGATCGATGGTCCGCGTAATGATCCTTGTCATGCGGACCATGCCGATCCTGGTGGCCTGCACCCTGGCTGCCAGCCTGCAGGCCCAGACCTTGCTACGCAACCGACGCAATGACCTGAGCACACGTTGGGAACTGGCGGACAGTCTGCGGAACCCCGTCTTCACGATCACGCCCTACAAGCCCGTGTACCTGCTCCCTGTGGTGTGGACGAGTTCGCCGAACTACGCTCCATCACGGGAAAATGAACCAGCGGACATCAGGCATGACAGCATCCCGCTGGACCCCACGGAGCTCAAGTTCCAATTGAGCCTCAAGATCAAGGCGGTACAGGGACTGTTCAAAGGGAACGGTGACCTCTGGATCGGTTATACGCAGACCTCGCGTTGGCAGATCTTCAACTCCGCCTTGTCGCGCCCTTTCCGGGAAACGAACTACGAACCGGAGGTCCTGCTGTCCTTCCGCACCAATTACCGACTGCTGGGCTTCACCGGTCGCTTGCTGACCGTGGGCTTGGTGCACCAGAGCAACGGCCGCGCTGAGCCTTTGAGCCGCAGTTGGAACCGGATCGTGGCACAGATCGGACTTGAGCGCAGGTCCACCACACTGCTGTTCCGACCATGGTGGCGCATTCCCGAGGCATCGTCCCGGGACGACAACCCGGAGATCGAGAACTTTCTGGGAAGTGGTGAATTCCTCATCATGCATGGTATCCATCGGCATCTGTTCACACTGCAAGTGCGCAGCTCGGTCCTCATTGACCCCTTCCTGGGAGGTTCAGTGATGGGGGAATGGTCCTACACCGTCAGGGGCAACCTGAAGCTGTACCTGCAGGTCTTCCACGGCTATGGCGAAAGCATGATCGACTACAACCACGAGCAGACCATGGTCGGTCTGGGGGTCACGCTGCTGGAGTGGAAGTGAGTGACCCGTGAGGACCTCTATTCAAGCCGGGACGGCCAGAACCGGGCAGGGAACGGCGCGCAACACCTGCTCCGTATTGCTACCGCGCAATGCATCCAGGAACCCTTCGTGGCCCTTGGTCGCCATGACGAGCAGGTCGCTTTGGGTGGCTGCTGCCGTCTCCACGATGGTGTCCACCACTTCACCTTGACGCACCACCTGTTCCACCGTCCAGCCCGGGATGTTCGGTGGCTCGACGGTCGGCCGTGAGGTGTCATCGCCCACATGCAACAGGGTGAGCACACCCTTCGACTGTCCCATCGCTGCAGCCAACTTGGCGAACAGGGCCAGCGCCTTCATCGGAAGTGGGTCGGATGCGACGGGCACCAGCACCTTCCGAAGTGAGACCACACCCGAAGTTCCATTGAGAAAACCCTTGCGATCATAGGGCACGAACAAGGTGGGCTCCGCCGCGCCGCGCGCGATGGGCTCGGCCACTTTGCGTTTGAACCAACCGAAGCCACCATCACGTTGGTGGGTGGCCAATACCACGAGGTCCGTCGGATGTTTGGTAAGGTGCTTCAAGCTGTTCGCCACGGGATCCCCACCATCCACGATCACCTTGCGCACACTCACCCCCAGCCGCTTGAGGCCTTCCATGTCATGCTCGCCCTGCACCAGCCCCCACTTGGACAGGGTGCTGCGCACACCGGGCATTTCGCTCCACTCGGTATCGCCCTCATGCGAGGCCACATGCATGATGGTGATGGTGGAACGGGTATCCACGGCAAGCCGCAAGGCGTGAAGAAAGGCCGTTGCACTGCCGGAACCGAGATCGGTGGGATGAAAGATGCGCATGGTGGATACAGTGCGGATTAGGTCCAGGTTCTGTTCGTTCAGCGGGGGAATATCGGAAGACCCGGCGGATGGGATCCTCCCAAAAGTCATGGCTCGAACTGTTCCGATCCATTACACATCCCGCACCTCGCCCAACCCAGGGATGCCCATTGATGAAGGAATTGAACAATGGGAGTGAAAACAACATCGGACGAGATGTCGCGCTGATCGAACGGATCGCGCCTGGAACCAGCCAAAATCGGGGCGGCTACAGGAAAGCCAGGAGGTGGACAACGTCCGTGTATCACGAACTACCCCAATCCCACCGTCGCCGATATCTTGCAGGGTCACCTTTCCGTTCTTCCTGCATCAAGGGGAAGGACGGATCCCGTAACACCTTCTTCCGGCTTCGCTGAGCTCGACGGGCGAAGCATAAATGCCGGATGGAACCTAAACACCTTCGCCAAGGCTACGGCGACTTGATATGAGCGACCAGGAGATCATCAGCCAACTGCGGACAGGGCAACAGCACAAGGCCCTTGTGAAGCTCTACGCCCACCTGCCCAAGGTGGAGCGCATGGTGCGGAACCACGGCGGCACGCGTGCCGATGCCAAGGACCTGTTCCAGGACGCGCTGATCATCCTGCTCGGCAAGGCGAAGGACGAGGGCCTGCCTGCCGGAGAGGCAGGGTTCACGCTCACCTGCTCCATCGGCACCTACCTGTACGCCATCTGCCGCAACCGTTGGCAGGAGGAGCTGCGCAGAAGGGGTCGCTTCACCCAGGAGCTGGAGGCGATGCCCGACGAGCCGAACGACCTGGGTGCCTTGCTCTCCGAAGATCGACACTTCGGTCTTGCCGAACGCGCGTTGCAGGCCTTGGGCGAAAAGTGTCTGGAACTGCTCAAGCGCTTCTACCTGCTGAAGGAGCCGCTGCTCACCATTGCCAAGTCCATCGGACTCTCGGGCGAGGGCGCGGCCAAGACGCGGAAGTACAAGTGCCTCGAGGAAGCCCGAAAGCGCTACCGCACGCTGCTCACACAGGGATCCGTTGCACAACCTCAACTTCCCTGAGCGATGCGCGACGAACTGAACCTGATGGAACTCGCCGATCGCTACCTGCGCGGCGAACTGAACGCCACCGACCTCGCCGCCTTCGAGGAGCGCATACGAACGAATGCCGAACTGCGCGACCTGGTGGAAGATCAACGCGCACTGCTGGGCGGCATGGAGCGCCTCGCCTTACGGCCAGTGGTGAACAAGGCCTACCGGGGTTACAAGTTCGGTAAGTGGTTGCCGGGGGTCGGAGGTGCCATCATACTCGGACTGCTCTTGACAGGTGGATACATCGCCATTGAGCGGCTCGATAGCCAAGAAGCGGTGGATCAAGAACAGACTCTCCCCGCCCCCCCGATCACGGCACCGACCGAAGTTCCGGATACCATTTCCGAGGCTGAATGGGAAGGATCTACGAGTACGATAGAGGTCGGCTCGCATTCCAAGCAGACCGATACGGTCGTCATGATCATGCGTGATGGAAACTTGGTGCCGATGACCGCGCAGGACACGATCGG
>JBGTAJ010000273.1:0-5586 GCA_041749915.1 Flavobacteriales bacterium | reverse complement strand
TAAAGGCCGTGCGATCGACAATGTCTTTATCGAGCGCTTCTGGCGCACCCTCAAGCACGACCACCTCTATCTGGCGCCACCCACCGATGGGCTTGCTCTTTATCAGAGCTGCGAACGCTTCGTTGACCGCTACAACCACCGACGGCTGCACTCCTCGCTTGACTACCGTACACCAGCAGCATGCTACCACATGGCAGCCTGAGATATCAACAGAACAACGCGTTATGAGTCTCCCCTGGACCCCTCATTTCAACACCAACAACCACACTTACATTTGATCTAGACCTGTCCTGATCGGGTAGACCACCTCAAGCGCTCCACAAGAAAACCTTGGTCCCGCCTGGAGCTTCTCATTCTCCTGAATCTATACGAGAAGGTCCCCTTTGGCAAGTTCGACCAAAGCAACCCGGTACTGATCGATGTTGCGGCGCGAATGGGGCGTACATCTGGTAGCGTCGCCATGAAGCTGAGCAATTTGGCCAGCTTGGATGAGCGCTTGGCAGCACGAGGGGTCAGAGGGCTTTCTGGTGCGAGCGCTTTAGATCGTTCCGTCTGGGCCGAGTTCTACACGTACCATGAAGCGTTGGCCGCGGAAAGCGAAGCACATCTATCCGAGTTGATGACAGGTGATGCGAACATTCCTGTCGAAGTGCAACCTGAGAGGATCACCGTTTGTCGAATGCCCGAAGGACCTACGGAGAGCTCAGCGACCGTTGCTGGCCGTCGAGGTCAACGTTACTTCAGACAAGCTGTACTGAATGCGTACGGCGGGCGTTGTGCGATCACTGGCCTAGCAGTCCGTGAATTGTTGATCGCCTCGCACATCATTCCGTGGAGCCAGACAGAAGATCACCGCCTCGACACACAGAATGGTATCTCCCTCAACGCATTGCATGACAAGGCCTTCGACCAAGGCCTGATCACCTTCGATATCAACCTACGCCTTGTCCTTGCCCCTTCGTTGCGCGATCATTTCGCTAACGAGACCGTTGCCCAGAACTTTAAGGCCTACGAAGGCCGACCACTGACCTTTCCCGCCGAGGCGGCGGGCCCGAAGGCCGAATACCTGGAATACCACAGGAACAAGGTTTTCGATCAGCCCAAGACCTGAGCCCATCAGAACCCGAACCTCGCCCGATGCAAGCTCAAGTTCTCCCGAGCTGGCCAATGTTCCCGTTGGGCGGGTAGGAGCAGGGGCTTGCCTGCGAAGGGCGTGATGGCATGACTGCTTTCGTTTTCGCGGAGGTCTGCGGCCACCAAGACGGTGAGGTCATCGGCGATGCTGATCAGTCCGCGGTCGAAGGCGCGGTGCATGTTGGGGCAGAGGGCGATGCCGTTGGTGATGGTATCGTTGAAGGAATCGGCCCAGGGTACGATGTGGCAGGCGTCGATAAGGCTGGTGGCGCGGCGGTTCTGCACACGCAGCCCGGTGATGGCGCAGCGATGGTCGTAGAGCTCGGGGATCTTGCGTTTGAAGGCGGCACCGCGCAGCACCTGTTCCTCTTCCTCCTCGTCCTGCAGGCGTTGCAGTTGGCGGGCCACGTAGGCCTCGGGGCTGTCGTGTGCGATGTGGTAGGCGATCTCTTCGATCTGGTCCGGCAGTTCCGCAGGTAAGGGCTGGCCGGTGAAGTAGCGGGCCATCAGGGTAAGGCGGTCGGCCGCACGGTGCTCAGCTCTTTGCCAGCGTTCATAAACATCCTCGCGCAGCACGCCGTATGCTTGGTAAGCGATGAGCGCTCCTAGGCTTTTGATGTCGCGGCCCCTGGTCAGGGCGTGCTCGAAGCCGGGCAGGTGGTGCAGCGTCCAAAGCTTGGAGGCTTCGTTCTTGAGGTAGAAGAAGGGGAGGTAGAAGCGGCGTTGGAAGCGTTCCTCCTTTACGAGTGTCGCCCAATAGCCATTGAAGAGGTTGATCAGCTCGGGCGAAGGCTCGATGCGGTTCTCGATGATGAGCCCTTCATCAAAGGCCTTCAGCACAGCAAGCAGTAGTATGGGCTTATGCGGTGCAATGCCATTGGCCCGCTTCAGGCGCAGGTAGTCGGGAAGCGATGTCGCGGGCATGGGTGGGAAGATAGCCAGCAGCCACAGAACCACTGGCCCCTGGCCGAAGCCGGGCCAAGGCAGAACCCAAGGACCACTGACCGAGAGGCCTGCCGACCGAATGCAACCCACCGCCCAGCCAAAGCCCCTATACCTATTACCGCTATACCTCTAATACCAACCAACTTCTATACCTCAATACCATACTACTAGGATACCTCAATACCATACTACTAGGATACCTCTATACCCAGAACCCGAATACCCCGGCCTCCGGCCCCAAGCCCAATTCTTGGCCACCGGCTCTCGGCCATCGGTCCGGTGGTCTGCGTGGTGGGCGGTAACCCGCCCGGTGGTCAGTGGTGTTCAGCGGTCTCTTAGGCAAAAGGTCCATTCGGCCAAGTGGTGTTCTGGGTGGTAGGCCACGTGCTGCGGGGTAATACCATTTCGGACTAAGGCATAGGCTAGAGATGCGAAGGGATTTTTTCGCAGGGCGATACGGCGGGGTCGTTGCATAGCCATAGCTATGGAACGACCACGACGGAGAAGCCATGCGGAAAAAGCGCGAGTAGATCGGCCTATTCCTTGGTCCGAATTGGTATAAAGAGGCTGGGGCAGGCGGGCAGCCAGGGGCTGGGGTACCAGAGGTCAGGCCTGGTCGTGATCCGTCAGGCAACCGGTCCGTTGGGGACCTTGTCCTGAGATGAGTGCAAGCCAGTGCCTGTCCGGAGCACATCGGTTGCGTCGGATCCGCTATGTTTGCGATTCATGAATCATGAATCATGAACAAATCGAGCGGCATGCGTCCTCAGGACATTGCGGTATTGTTGAAGATCATCGCCTTGGGTGATGCCCCCTGGCTGGCGAAGGAGTTGGCGAAGGACCTTGTGCTGAGCCCGGCGGAGGTGAGCAACTCCCTGGGTCGTTCGGCCCTTGCAGGTCTGTTGGACGGTACGAAGCGGAAGGTGGTCCGTGGCGCGTTGCTCGATTTCCTGCGCCATGGTCTTCCGTATGCATTCCCTGTGCGACCAGGCGGGATGGTGAGGGGTGTGCCCACGGCACATTCGGCGGCACCGCTGCGTGACCTGTTCGTGAGCGATGAGGCTTACGTGTGGCCCTCAGCCCATGGCATGCAGCAGGGGCAGTCGATCACGCCGTTATACCCTGGCGCTCCGGCGGCCAGTTTGCTCGACCCGAAGTTGCATGCACTGTTGGCGCTGGCCGATGCGATGCGGGTGGGACGGGTGCGTGAACGGAACGAGGCCGCGAAAGAACTTGCCGAGCTGCTGAAATGATGCGCGACCGGGTCAACATGCAGGCTGTGCAGCTGGTATCGGCCGGTCTGGGTGAACTGCGTGAACAGGTCATCTTCGTGGGTGGTGCCATCATCAGCATCTATGCGGACGATCCCGGCGCGGACATTCCCCGTCCCACATCTGACATCGATCTGTGATCCAGGTGGTCGGTTACGGTGCCTATGCGCGGTTGGAACATCGTCTCGCTGAACTGGGGTTCCATCATACGCCGGAGGACCACATCACGTGCAGATATCGCTTTCACGGCATCACGGTGGACATCATGCCCACGGATGTGCCGGCCATTGGTCCGACCAACCGCTGGTATGTTCCAGGGATGGTGCATGCGCTCCCTTATGTCCTTCCTGAGGGTACGATCATCAGGGTGTTGACCACGCCCTATTTCTTGGGTACGAAGTTGGAAGCACATTGGAGCCGGGGCGGCGACATGCGCACCAGCAAGGACTTCGAGGATATCGTGTACCTGTTGGATGGTCGGCTTCACTTGGTGGACGAGATCGGGATGGCACCGCCGGACATCCGTAGCTACCTGCGTGACCAGGCCACCCGACTGCTGCGGGAACCGGGTATCCGGGAGGCCTTCGAAGGCCACCTTCCACCTGGTGTTGCGACCGAACGGGCTGGCGTTCTGCTCGAACGTTTGCGTCGGATCGGCGGTGAGGGATGAGGGCGGTCCCATCCTCTGCAGGTCATCTGTCCTGAGCGGGTCCCGCATTCCCTTCCCGTGCCGCAACCATTGCGCACCGGTGCCGTCTACCTTGCAGCGATCTGTTCAGCCCTGCCGATGCGTTCACCCCTTGTTGCCCTGCTTCTGGTTTGTTCGGTCCTCCGTGTCGCAGCGCAGGCCGGGCCGGATTGTTACACCTTCACGACCGGCTTTCTCACCTACCTGACCGCACTGGCCGTTACGCCGGATGGCGGCGTGATCGCCATTGGGGTATCACGGTCGAGCGTGTGGGCACCCAGGGACCTCTTGATGGTCCGTGTCACTGCAGCGGGCGATACGCTCTGGACACGTGTGCTCAGCGGGCCCGGAGGCGAGTATGGTGCCCGCGTGGTGCTGAGGGACGACGGTGTGGCCCTGGTATGCGGAACCACCACCTTGGGCACGCCGCAGGACGTGCAATTGAACAGTGAGATGTGGGTGCTGGCCATGGACCTGAACGGAAACCTGCTATGGAGCACGCAAGTGGGTACGGAGTTCGACGACCGGTCCACGGACCTTGTCCTGACACCAGATGGTGGTTGCCTGGTGACCGGTTCACTGGGCCTGGCACCGGAGACCGTGGTCCTGGTGAAATTGGATGCGCAGGGCAACCTGGAATGGAGCAGGGGCTTGAACGCGCCCGGCGGTGGCCACGCCATCGTTGCCATGAGCGATGGCGGCTTTGCGATCACGGGGGACGATTGGGAGAACGACCTGAACCAGGTGGTGCTGCGCCTCAACGCGGAGGGCGAGCTGATCTGGCAACGTCGGATATCGGGCATGGACGAGGAATTTGGTCATGCCATCGCGGAAGATGAGGATGGAGGTCTGTTGGTCGTGGGTTCGATGTACTGGTGGGACGGGTCCGGCCCCGGGACCACCGGCATCACCTTGGCCCGTTTCGATAGCGCGGGCGGCCTGCAGTGGACCAGCACCTACAATGACGCATACGCGAACGAGGCGGGCATGCTGATGGCCCGTGGAAACGGAACGTGGCTATTGGCCAGCCATCCTTCATTCACTGAGGATGCCTTGTTGATGGAGGTGGGGGACAGCCTGCTGACCACCCGCCGCTACATCAGACCTTCCGGCACCTTGTCGATCGTCGGCATGGCGTTGGCGACAGATGGTGGTATCTGGGTCTGTGGATCCACTGTTGAAGATGGAAATACCCACGGTCTTCTAATGCGCCTGGACCCGGCGTTGGAAGCCTGTGCTGCCTGTGCGAGCTGGGAACCTGCATCCTCCACCGGGCCGTTGATCACAAGCAGCGAGGTCAACTTTGCCTTCGAGCCCTTGGGCACGGCGAGACACTTCCTGCCCACCATCACCAGCGGCATGGTCTGGACGCCCATCTGCCTTTCCACGGAGGTGGCCACAGCCGATGTCGAGGTGCCGAACGGCTCGTGGATCACGCCCGGCGCTGGGTCGTTGAGCATCGCCCCACCGGGCTACGCGGCGGACGCCTATACGTGGAGCATACTGGATGTGGCAGGCCGCGAACTGGCCAGCGGCCGCGCGGCAGGC
>JBGTAJ010000272.1:0-1614 GCA_041749915.1 Flavobacteriales bacterium | reverse complement strand
GCGGTCCACGTTCAGCACCTGCTCCACGGAATCGGGCTCCGTGTTCAACACGGTGATCAGGTCCAGCAGTTCGCGCCAACCGTGATCGCTCTCCAATTCATAGAAGGGGTAGTAGGCCGACGAGTCGGTGCCGGGCGTGTTGCTGAGGTTGCTGTTCTCACCCGTAAGCGATACCGTGGGAGGATTGCCTTTTACAAAAGGGTTCTTCCGGCTGCCAAAGGAGCGTTCCAGAAAATCCTTTCCAACATCCTCCACACTGACGTAGAGACCTTGCAGGGTGTCGTTGACATACACGTTGGCGAAACTGGTCCGCGATGCCGGCATGTAGTTGCGGGCCACTTCGTAGGCCAGCACTTCGCGCAGGAAAGAAGGGTCCGAAGTGACGTTGCTCAACTTCAGCTTGCTGAAACCCTGATAGTCCTGCCCATCCACCACATGGTCCAGCTCGATGTTGAACGGGTTCTTGACCTGACCGGGACTGTAGGAACTGTAGCCCTTGAAGCGCACACCCACATCGGTGAGCAATGTCCCATCGATCCACAGGTCGGCCATCAGGCGCTCGTTGCCCTCGAGGTACAGCACGTTCAATCGTTCGCGCCAATCCGGCTCGGCGAAATAGATCCGCAGCTCGCGTACCGATCCGGTATCGTACAGGTCCGCACCGCCCTGTGCCATCAGGCCCAGAGGAAGCACGGTCGCGATCAGCAGTGAGCGCAGGCGCATGGATCAGCGCTGCAGCAGGACGGTGTGGTGGCTGCGGGACCCGTTGAGGTCATCCAGCATGAGCCGGTACAGTCCATCCGCCTGTGAACCCAGGTCAAGCGTGGTAGATGGCGACGCCTGCAGTACCTCACGACCTGTTGCATCGATAAGGATGATGCGACGCACACGGGTCAGGTCAATGCCGGCAAGCTGCAGAATTCCGTTCGTGGGGTTCGGGTAGATGGCGACCTGTCGATCACTACGTTCCTCCACGTCCGTGCCAAGGCCACAGGGATCGGGTCCCAGCAGGGCGTTGATCCCGGCATCATCGCAGGTGTAACGGAAGGCCTTTTGCGGGCTGGCATTATACTGCCACACCACGTCCCCGGCCTCATCCACCTCATACATATAGGCATCGGACAGTGCCACGAAGGTGTTGCCGTTCGGCATGCGGTCCCAGGCACTTTGCCCCGCTGAATTGGCCAGGCACTGGTGGCGCCACTCGTAATTGGCCGGCCCCCATACGGTTCCTGGCACCCACGGGTACGTGAAGCCATCGCGCTCGGGGTTGATGCCATCGATGGTGGTGCTGTTCCCCGTTCCACCGGAGTTGTTGACGAACATCAGCCAGCCTTCGCTGGGCCGGCCGGGCTTCACCCAGCCCACATCGTGCACGGCAGCGGTGATGCGCTGTGTGCCGGCGATCCCATAGTTCGCGGGCTTTCCCCAGCGGAACAGGAAATCACCTCCACGACCGGCATTGCCTGCGGTGTGGCCGGCCGCTTCCGCCGTGGTGGTGCTGTGGTCGATGATGAAGATCTCGCTCAGGTAACGGGAACTGAACGCGATCTGGTCCAGATCCGGGTTGTAGTCGATGCCGTTCTCATGGAACCAGTCCGTTTGCCCGCCCGG
>JBGTAJ010000271.1:0-3775 GCA_041749915.1 Flavobacteriales bacterium | reverse complement strand
CCGCGCGTTGCGCGTGGGCGCCCTGGTGGTGCTGCCGCTAACGGTAGGGAGCGAGGAGCTGGGCAGGGCCCTGCGCCAGGCCCATGCCGGGGGCTATGTGCGCAATGCGCTGCTGAAGGACCAGCTGGACGCGAAGGGCCGCCCGCCCGGGCTGGACCGCCAGAGCGTGGAGGAGATCATGGCCCTGCTGAGCGGGCAGGAACGCAAGGTGCTGAAGTTGCGCTGCACCCGGAAGCACCCCCGCCCCTGCGAGGTGGCCCGGACCCTGAAGCTGGACCGCCGCACGGTGTGCACCTATGAGCGCCGGATCTGCAGAAAGTTCGGGCTGAGGAACAGTTGGGAGCTGTACCTGCTGCTGGCGAAGCTGGGCCTGGTGGAAGGCTGAGCGCCCTGCGCCAGGAGGCCGGCCCTAGGCGGAACGAGCCGCAACAGGTCCGGAAGGTGTGAACCCTGCGGGAGAAGTTGTGATGCTGCCGGTCCAAGGTTTAATGCCTGCGGCAGAAGTATCGAAGCCCAGGGCCCAGGGTCCGATACCGAGGCTTCCGGGTTCGATGCTGCGGGCCCAGGGTTCACAGCTGAAGGTTTCGGGTGTGAACCTTTGGGCCCAAGGTGCGATGCCAAAGGCACAGGGTTATAACCCGACGCGCCAAGGTGCGAAGCCTAGGGCAGCAGCTTCGATGTCCAAGGGGCAGGGTTCGAAGCCGAGGGCCCAAGCTTCGAAGCCCAGGGGCCAGGGTTCGAAGCTTAGCGGACAAGGTTCGACCCCCAGGGCATCAGGTTCGAACCCGACGGCCCGGGCTTCGAACCCCAGCCTTCAGGGTTCCATCCCCACGGGTGTCCATGCCCCATCGGCAGGGCCTATGACCAACCATAGATGAGCAGGGATGAGCCCGGCACAGGAGGCAAGCATCCTTCTCCGGTGCCGGGCACCTTCGTGCCGGTCCACGCTGCGGCGCCCCTCCCTGTTGCCGGACCCGGAACGCTGCCTTGAGCAAGGTGCCGGGCTGGCCTACCCGCTGTTGCCAGGAAGGTGCAGGGTGCTCCGCGACAGCGCGTGTCGCAAGGGCTTCCGTGCAGGGCGTGCGGCCTGTCCTACGCGGCGGTGTAAGCCCTGTCCTACGCCCTGGAACGCCGGGCGGCGGAGCGCAGTTCAAGTCCCCATAACCAACGCTTTTGCGGGTACAGCATGACAGGCCCGAGCACATGGAAAAAGTGTTTTACCAAGTCAGCGCGGGACTGAGCCGCGCCACCCCAACGGCCCTGGTGAAAAAGGTCCGGAACTGCATCACGATGACCACGGGCAATGCGTCCTTCCCGACGCCGAGCCCCACGCTCGCCAGCATGACCACGGAGTGTGATACGTTGGACGCCGCCAACCAGGCGTACGAGTTCACCCGCAGCAAGCTGGAGAAGGACGTGCGTGATCGCACCTACAACATCCTGCGCGACATGCTGCACGAGTTCAGCGGCTATGTGCAGGCGGCGAGCAACGGCGACCGGGACAAGATCCTGAGCGCGGGGCTGAACGTCCGCCGCACAGCGAGCGCGCCGGAGCAGCTCCCGGCACCGGAGAACGTGCGTGCCGAGGTGACCAGCTATCCGGGCGTGTTGGAGGTGCGGTGGAAGGGCGTGAAACACCGCCGGATCTACGCCCTGGAGTACACCGCAGGCGATCCGAACGATGCGGCCGGGTGGAAACAGCTGACGATGACCACCAAGAACCGCCACACCGCCACCGGCCTGGAGAGCAACGTGGTATACCACTTCCGGGTGGTGGCCTTCGGCGCCCTGGGTGCGAGCCCGGTGAGCGACGCGGCCAGCGCGAAGGCCGCCTGAGTCCCTTCACCTTCTTCGACAAGGGCACTTCGGAACACACCGCAGGCCCCGCCCCCGGCACAGCGACGTGTCGGGGCCGGGGCGTTGGAGGGGGGCCTGCCTACCGGTAGGGAGGGGAGAACAGGGATGGGTGGCCGGGCGGCCACGGGATGCGGGTGGTCCACAGATCAGGATGATGACACAGATGAATGCGCGGGGACCTGCCTACCGGTAGGTAGGTGGAATGCGTGGCCGGGCGGCCACGAATGCGGGGTCGTCCACAGATGAAGAAGATGGCACAGATGAATGCGGGGGGGATGGGATGGATGATCACCGACCCGAAGACGCGTAGGGGCGCATCATGATGCGCCCACCGACGCGGCGCGGGACGGGGATGGGATGAAATGCGGGGGGATGGGATGGATGATCACCGACCCGAAGACGCGTAGGGGCGGATCATGATCCGCCCACGGACGCGGCACGGGACGGGGATGGGATGCAATGCGGGGGGATGCAATGGATGATCACCGACCCGAAGACACGTACGGGCGCATCATGATGCGCCCACCGACGCGGCGCGGGACGGGGACAGGGATGGATGATCCCCGGATCGAAGACACGTACGGGCGGATCATGATCCGCCCACGGAGAAAAAAGGACGAGGACAAAACACCACAACCACCATGGACCAACACAAGCACCCACGTTACCGCCCCGGCGGTTTTGAGCAGGAGTACAAGGCCTGGTACGACAAGCTGCACAGCAGCGGCGAGGCCTTTGACGGGGCGACCTTCGTGGCGCTGGCACGCGCGCAGTGGAGCGACCGGCCCGAGCTGGCAGAGGCCTTCGGGCGCTGCACGCGCCACTGGCCGGAGAGCGAGCTGTACAGCCGCATGTTCTCGCCCCTGGAGTACCCCAAGCGCTGGCACTACGCCGGCAACCTGATGCTGCAGCACCCCACGCTGGGCGCCCTGGTGGTGGACTTCGTGTTCGATGAGGCGGTGCCCGGCGGGCTGTCCGTCGGCGGCATCGAGTACCTGGACCGCGTGATGGGGCGGCCGCAACAGGTGGACGAGCTGCAAGGCTGGATGCTGCGCCTGCAGGCCAAACGCGCCGCACACGAAAATTGCAACTGACCATGCAGCCGGGACTCTTTGACCTTGGGCCCTATAGGGCGCGCGTGGTGCGGCAGGTGGCATACGTGGAGTATCCCGTCACCCGGTGCACATACGAGGAGGATGTGGACGAGCGGGGCATGCCACGCGAGAAGGGCCAGCCCTATGATCCGCACATCCTGGTGGAGCTGGCCCGGGAGGCCGGTGCACCGGACCTCGCGGCAGCCTTCGCGCGCTGCACCGAGGTATGGCATCCAGGCGGCGGAGTGCTCAGCTTCGTGCCATTGGAGTGTTGGGGAGATGGCACGCCCCTGGGCGAGGAGGTGCTGATGCACCATCCCACGCAGGGCACCCTGGTGGTGCAATTGCAGCAGGACGAGTCGGTGCCGGAGGGCATCCGCATCTGTTTTATGGAACGTGTTCCCTGCCGGTGGCCGCATGATCGGGGCCCGCGCTGCCTGTGACAAGGGATGGACCGTTGGCCCCCCCTGCCCTCTTCACCTACTGTTCACCCCCATTTCGTATCATTGAAGCGCACGTCCTACCGAACGGTGGGCGGGCCGCCCTGCATGAGCACCACCCTCCGTGTCCCCGTGGCGCTGGTCGATGACCACACGCTGCTGCGCAGCATGCTGGCGGGCATGATCAATGACATGCCGGGCTATGAGGTGGTGCTGCAGGCCAACAACGGCGCGGAGTTCATCGAGGCCCTGCAAGGGGGCGTGCACGTGGCCGTGGCGGTGGTGGACCTGCACATGCCGGTGATGAACGGCTTCGAGACCATGACCTGGATGCGCAGCCACCGGCCCGCCACGCGCATATTGGCCCTCACGGTGGAACGTTCG
>JBGTAJ010000270.1:0-17742 GCA_041749915.1 Flavobacteriales bacterium | reverse complement strand
AAGATGAGCTTCAACACCAGCGTGGCGCAGTTCATGATCGCGGTGAACGAACTGGGGACCTTGAAATGCCACAAGCGTGACGTGCTGGAGCCGCTCACCATCGCCCTGGCGCCCTTCGCCCCGCACATCGCCGAGGAATTGTGGAGCCTGCTGGGCCATGCTGACAGTGTGACCGGGGCGAAATGGCCACAGTGGGACGCTCAGCACCTGGTGGAGGACAGCTTCAGCTACCCCATCAGTTTCAACGGAAAGACCCGCCTACAGCTGGAGTTCCCCATGGAACTGGACGCGAAGAGCGTGGAGGCCGCCGTGCTCGCCAACCCCGAAGTGCAGGCCCGTCTGGAGGGAAAAGCCCCGAAGAAGGTGATCGTCGTCCCCAAGCGCATCGTGAACATCGTGGTATGAGGAATGCGCTGCTGGCGACCGGCTTCTGGCCACTGGCTCCTGGCCACTGGCTGCTTGCCGGCCGGAGCGTTCCGGCTCCTCAGCGCCTGGCTCCGAACGGGGCGCTGTCCTGGTGGTGTGGTGATAGGGAGCCAGCGGCCAGCAGCCAACAGCCAGCGGCGGATCCCCCTCGGTATTGGCACTCCTTTTGCACTTCCAAGGCCATGGCACACACAACGACCTTCCTGCTGGCCGGTCTCAGCCTGATCACCTTGGGCTTCGCGCAGAGCGACATCCCCACAGAACCGGTGTCCACCGGCGGCACCAAACAGACCTATCCCCTGCGGGACCTGGACCACAACGCCTTCCGCCCAGGGGAAAAGCTGACCTATGTGGTCCACTATGGCTGGCTCAATGCAGGTGAAGCGGTGGTGGAGCTGAAGGAGAGCCCCCGCGATATCAACGGCCGCAAAGCCCTGCATGCCGTGGGCACTGGCCGGAGCCTGGGTGCCTTCAACACCTTCTACAAAGTGGATGACCGCTACGAGTCGTACTTCGATGCACAGGGTGTGTTCGCCTGGGTCTTCAAGCGCAGCGTGAGCGAAGGCGGGTATGAGTTCACACAGGACTATGTGTACCACCAGACCAAGCGCGTGGTGACCACCCAGAAGAAGGAGACGCATGCCGTACCCGCCGGTGTGCAGGACATGCTCAGCGCCTTCTACTATGCCCGCACGATGGACTTCAGCAAGGCCAAGGAGGGCGATGTGTTCGTCATCGAGACCTTCCTGGACGATGAGCTTTGGCCCCTGCGCATGCGCTACATGGGCAAGGAGACCATCAAACTGCGCAACGGGAAGTACCGCTGCATGAAGTTCCAGCCCGTGGTGCAGGAGGGTCGCATATTCAAGGGTAATGATGATCTCAACGTGTGGATCAGTGATGACGGCAACCGCATCCCGGTGCTCGCACAGGCCAAGGTGCTGGTGGGTTCCATCAAGATGGAACTGAGCGCCTACCAGGGTCTGGCGCATCCCATCGCCCGGCAGTAGGATCTTTTATCCACGGACCATCCGTGGAAACACATCGCGACACCCGGGACGTTCGTTCGGGGTGTTTCGCTTTCTTGCCCCTCCATGAAGCGTTGGTTGAAGTGGGGAGCGGTGCTGGTGCCGGTCGTGGCCATTGGTTACGTGCTGATCGGCGTGGATGTACGACCGCACGTGGAGTATGTGGAGGAGACCCCTGAGGAGGCGGCGGACAGCGTGCTGTTACCACCGGATGCCTACGGGATACCGATGTCCGGCTTCGTGCTGGAGAACGGGACCGTTCGCAGCGGTGCCACCTTCGGTGATCTGCTGGGGGCACATGGTGTGCCCATGAACACCGTGCATGCCCTGGTCGATGCCGCCGAACCCTTCTTTGATGTGCGCAAGATGCGCAGTGGCCACCCTTACGCCTTCATCTTCGCCGATGACAGTTCGCGCACACCGGCCTATTTCATCTACGAGGCCGATGCGGTGGAATACCTGGTCTTCGATCTCGTGGACAGCCTGAACGTCCGCGTCGGTCACCGGCCGGTTCAGACCAGCCACCACCAGATCGCCTGTTCGGTGACCGGTGCGCTGTACAACGACATGGAACGGGCCGGTGCCGATCCCGCGCTGGCCATGCAACTGGCCGATGTCTTCGCCTGGACCGTGGACTTCTACCGGATCCAGAAGAGCGACACCTTCGCCGTGGTGTATGAGGAACGCACGGTGGACGGACAGCGCTACGGCCAACCCCGGATCCTGGCAGCGCGCTACACCAGCGCCGGCAAGGTGAAGGAGGCCTTCCGCTTCGCACAGGATGCAGGGGAGCAGTTCTTCGATGCCGAGGGCAACAGCCAGCGCAAGGCCTTCCTCAAGGCGCCATTGAAGTTCAGCCGCATCAGCTCGGGCTTCAGCGGACGGCGCCTGCACCCGGTGCAGAAGGTGATGAAGGCCCACCTGGGCACCGACTACGCCGCACCCTACGGAACACCCATCCTCGCAGTGGGCGATGGGGTGGTGGAGAAGGCCGGCCGCACCGGCGGCAATGGCAACTTCGTGAAGATCCGCCACAACGGTACCTACAGCACGCAGTACCTGCACATGCGGAAGATCCTGGTGCGGCAGGGGCAGCGTGTGGTGCAGGGCGATGTGATCGGCGAGGTGGGCAGCACAGGCCTGGCCACCGGGCCCCACGTCTGTTTCCGGTTCTGGAAGAACGGGGTGCAGGTGGATCACCGCAAGGAGGAATTCCCCAGTGCCGAGCCCTTGGCAGCCGCCTCACGGCCAGCCTTCGAACGCCTCCGCGATTCGTTGGATGCCAAGCTGGATGAGGCCGAACTGGCGATGGCCGGTCGCCTGGTGAACTTCTGAGCTCCCGGACGTTCTAACGTCCCGCCAGCTCGCGGATCATGGCGTAGCTGTGCGTGCCGCCCTGGGCCACGAAGCAGGAGCGCAGCAGGGCGGCGGCCAGCACATCGTGCGGCATGGGCTTGTACTTCGCGGGCAGCAGGGGGGCCAGCGCGGTGGCCACGGCGATCCCGATGCGTTCACCGACGCGCTTCTCCTGACGGGGGCCGGTGAGGATGGACGGGTGGAAGATGTGCAGGGTGGGGAAGACCATGGCCTTCAGCTCCTGTTCCATCTCCCCCTTCACCCGGTTGTAGAACACCCGCGAGGCGGCATCCGCGCCGATGGCACTGACCACGCTGAACACGGGCACGGCCTGTGCCTTGGCCCAAAGGCCGATGCCCAGCACCAGGTCCTTGTCCACGTGGATGAATTTCTGCTGGTCACCGCCCTCCTTTCCGATGGTGGTGCCCAGGCAGCAGAGCACGGCGTCCACCCGCTCCTGGCGCAGGGCGGAGAGCAGGTCGCCACCCGGGGCGCTCCACTCGCTGAGCTTGGGGTGCGTGATCCCCAGGCTGCGCCGCGTGAGGGCGATCACCCGTGAGAAGCGCGCATCCGCCAATGCCTGCTGTAGTGCGGTACTGCCGATGAGCCCAGTGGGTCCGGCGATGAGAACGGTGCTTGCCATGGGTGAAAAGTACGGGGGGCTTGCACGGATCGGTCCGATCACATTATGTTTGCATTATAAACAAGTTTACAATGGAACAGACCCTCACTCCACAGGAAAGCCTCCGCCTCATCGAAAGCATGATCGGCCAGGCTCGCCGGAGCTTCAGTCGTATGAGCTTTTACTTTCTGCTCTGGGGCTTTTTACTGATCGCCGCCATGGTGGTCACCTTCCTGCTCCGTGATTCCGTATCCGGCTGGCAGAACGGAGCGGCGTGGGGTGTGGCCGGCACCTTGGGCGGCATCATCAGTGCGGTGCGCGGTGCCCGCGAAGGCCGGAAGGAACCGGTGAGCAATCCCATGGACAGCACCATCGGCTGGTTGTGGAGCGCCTTCGTGATCACGATGATCCTGCTCATCGCCTTTTCCGTTCGGTCCAGGGTGGATGCCACCATCGCCATCACCATGCTCACGGGCCTGCCCACGTTCATCACCGGCCAGGCGATGCGCTTCCGGCCGCTCGTGTTGGGCGGTGTGCTCTTCTGGCTGGCCGGAGTGGCCATGTTGTTCGTCACCGACCCTTTGGGTGTGCTGGTGATCTACTGCTCGGCCATGGTGCTGGGCTATATCGTGCCGGGGATCCTGCTCAAACGCCACGAGGATGGGCTTCGCGCCGCTTGATCCGGTGCTCCACAACCAGCTCCGGCTGGCCATCGTGAGCCTTCTGGTCTCCGTGGACCAAGCGGATTTCACCTTCCTCCTGGATCGGACCGGTGCCACGCGCGGCAACCTCAGCGTCCAGTTGAGCAAGTTGAAGGAGGCGGGGTACCTGGAGATCACCAAGGGCTACAAGAACAACTACCCGAGCACCACCTGCAAGCTCACCCCGGCCGGGATCAAGGCCTTCGAGGTCTATGTGAAGGCGATCAAGGAATACCTCAAGGGATCATAGCCCCTGCTCCTTAACATGCTGCTCGCAGGGCTCTTCCAGAAACGCATGATGGCGCCTTGGCACCCCGGGTCCACGAGTAGCTGGCCCGACCCTTGGCTTTGTCGAATTCGACTCTCCGTTGATGGGTCCGAATGGTTCTTTCCGTCGAAAAGTGCGAACCTCTGAGGCGTGCAACCGTACCTGTTTCCCAAGAATCACCATCCCATGGAACCGAAATACCGCACCCTCCTCCAAGCCTTGTTCATCGCCGTGTTGCTCGGCGTGGTCGTTCACTTCTACGAGCCGGGGGCACCCGGTCCAACGAGCACGGCGGAGCTGGTCAGCCAGTGACCTCCGTGGCGCTGCGGTCGCTTTGGGCATACCTTGACGGCCCAAAGCGACCGCGCATGTTCAGGAAGTTCCATCTCTTGGCGATCACCGCAGTCCTGCTCTTCGCAGGCTGCAAGAAGGACGAGGCGGCAGCCCCCGCCGATGAACCCACCCCGCCCGTCACCTTCGATCTGAGCATTGACGGCGCACAAGGCGTACGCATGCTCCTGGATGGTCAGGAAGTGACCATTTCCGAAGAGGGCAATGTGGTCGCCTTCCCGGAGACCGATGGGGTCTCCAATGATCCGCCCGCGCTGTCCCAACGAGTCTACCTGTCCTCGCTGTATGATGGCGACCTCGACCTCGTGGTCTTCCGTTTCCTCAAGGGAACGCTGAACTACCTCGGTCCCCAGGTGATCAATGAGGACTTCTACGGGTTCTTTGTCCCGAACACCTACGCCTATGGTGCGGCCACGACCGGGATGCAGGGCGCTGAGCTGGAATGGACCGATGCGACCGGCATGACATGGTCCACCCAGTGTGGTGGTGCTGGCCAGACCGGCAGTGCCTTCCAGATCACCGAAGTACAGGAGGGCCAGGACAAGCTCGGACCTTTCATAGTTGTGAAGGCCACCTTCACGGCACAGTTCCACAGCTGCGCCACGGGCGCTGTGAAAGCCGCCACGAACGGCGTGCTGGTACTCCGTTTCCGGGAGTTCGCGTAGTACTGTCGGTCACCGCTCCCTGCGATTCCCCGTCCGGTCGGATCCGGTCCGGGCTCCATCGCCGTTCACCCCCCGGCCGGTCGAGTCTGGGCATCCTTTGCGCATCCGCGACGTAAGCGGGATGGTGGCCCTTGGAACACGGAGACCGGATCTTCCGTACACGGGCCGCCGAACTGCCCCGTGCTCCGCTCGATGTCCATATCCCGCTTTTCGCTCGCCTGCATGGTACTGCTGGGTGCCCTGGCCGCGTCCTGCAACAAGGACCCCGAGGTGGTGCCGAACAACCAGCCTCCGGCCTATTCGGGCGTGCCCACAGTGATCACGGAGAACTATGTGAACCGCCTGTTCATCGATCTGCTGGGCCGCGAGCCACTGGATGCCGAGATGCAGGCCGAGGTGTCCGTGCTCGAGGCTGCATCGTTGAGCATGGACGCACGCACTGCATTGGTGAACAGGCTGATGACCAGTACGGCTCCGCTCGCCGATGACACCAGCTACAGGAACAAGTATTACACCCGCCAGTACGAGCTCTACAAGGCACGCTGCCTGGAGGGAGCGAGCGACGAAGTGATCGACGGGTTCATCGCCAACGCACAGCAACAGGCCCTGGACGATTCGCTCTCCGGCAATGGCACCGGCCTGAACGCCGCGAACTCAGCGGTGGCACGACTGCTGGCCGTGAAAAGCAGTCGTACCGAATACCGCGATGGGCTCATCACCATTATAGAGGTGATGCGACGCATGGTGCTGAACGGGGTGTACGACGAGATCAACATGAACAGCTTCAACTACGTGAACGCCACCTTCGACAACCTGTTGGGACGTTACCCCACCAATGCGGAGTTCGAGGTGGCCTATGCGATGGTGGACGCTGGCCAGGTGGGTCTGCTCTTCGGCCAGAGCGGCCAGAACAAGGGGGACTACGCGCAGATCATGGCCCAGAGCGCAGAGGGGCATGAAGGCATCATCCGCTGGAGCTACCAGACCTTCCTGGGCCGCGTGCCCACCAGCGGCGAGGTCTACGCGCTACTGCCGGGATTCCTGGTCGACAACGATCTGCAGCGGGTGCAGCGGACCATCCTTATCAGCAACGAGTACGCGAACATCGAACCCTGATCGCCATGGCACGAACGTCCCTCTCCACCATCGGTCGGCAGATCGGCCTGTCCGTGCTCTGCGTGCTGTTGCTCGGCGCCTGCCGCAAGGAACCGATCTACGAGCTCAATACCATCGACCTCCGTGCACCCAGCCCCAACAAGGACCAGCTGAAGACGAACGAGGAGTATGTCGCCATCCTGCATGCCAACCTGTTCCAGACCGCGCTGAGCGCGAACGAGGTCTATCAGCTGGCGCAGTGCATCGAGAGCATCGGTGACAAGGAGCTGGCACGGGAGGTGATCATCAGCAACTTCATGAACAAGCCCGGCGTGCAGATCCCCACGGATGCGGGCATGCGCGCAGACATCGACACATTCACCAAGGCGACCTACAACCGCTTCCTGGTACGTGACCCCAGCGAGGCGGAGCTCACCTGGTTCCGGAACTACATCACCGCCGACCCCTACGTGACACCCGAGCTGATCTACTTCTCCTTCGCTCTCAGTGACGAGTATCTCTTCTACTGAACCATCAACGCACTTCCACCCATGGACCGCAGACGATTCATCAAACGCGCAGGTGCCGCAGCAGCCGGCAGCTTCGTGCTGCCGTACATCCTGCCCTCGGGTCGCCTCTTTGCGGCAAGTGGTGGCGGTGGTGCCGCCCAGCACGTGGTCTTCGTGCTGTTCGCCGGTGGGGTCCGCCAGCAGGAGAGCATCCTGCAGCGCTACCTGGCCGACAGCCAGAACGACCCGAACGAGGGCAACGTGATGTACAACATGTTCGATGGCGCGCCACCCGTGGAGAAGATCGTCTATGGGACAGGCCTCGGTGGCATCAACCCGATCCCCTCCATCCTGGGTCAGTCGCTCGCCTCGCAAGGCACCGTGTTCCGCGAGATGCGCGCAGCGAGCACCGGGCACTACGGTGGATTGAACAGCCTGCTGCAGGGAACCACGGCCGCCACACAAGGTCTGCAACAAAAGCCCATCAACCCCACGCTGTTCGAGTACCTGCGTCGCCATGCCGGTGTGCAGGCCAGCAAGACCTGGTTCGTGGGGAACAGCATCGGGAACAGCACGCCCCTGCTGAACTACAGCGTACATCCCAACTACGGCGCACGCTATGGGGCCAACTTCTTTGCACCCAACGTCACCTTCGGGCCGCTCGGCGACCAGTACCTGGGCAACGCGAAGGTGTACCACCCCGAGGACCAGTTGCCTCCGGTCTACGAGATGCAGGCCTTCCTGAACAACAGCTTTGAGAACGTGGTGAACAGTGCCACGGGGATCGGGAACACACCCGAGGAGAAACAGGACATCAAGGCCTTCATGGTCGAGATGTTCAGCAGGACGGCCAACGGCACCATCGCACACCCACCGGTGAACGACAGTGGCGACCTGACCACCGTGGGGTATGCCTGTGAGGTGCTGAAGTGGTTCAAACCCACCCTCACCGTGGTGAACCTGAGCGGTGTGGACGGCTGTCACAGCAGCTTCACCGGCTACCTCGGTGCGCTGCACCGCGCCGACCACGCAATGGGTCACCTGTGGAACTTCATCCAGACGCAGGTCCCTGAGATGGCCGGGAACACCACCCTGATCGCCGTGCCCGAATGTGGACGGAACGCCGAACCGAACGCCATCCTGGACCAGAACGATTGGCGGTCCTTCGACCACAGTGATGCCAATTCGCTCCGCGTGTTCGGCCTGATGGCCGGTGCCGGCGTGGAGCAGGGCCTGATGGTGGGCGGCGAGGACAACCCTGTCGGGCTGGTCACGGACCTTGTTCCAACGGTCGCTGAACTGCTCGGTTTCAAACAGGACGTGATGGGCGCAGGCCTCATCGCTCCGGGTAGCATGAGCCTCTTTGACCGCATCTGATCACATGCGCACCATCATCATCACCCTCGCGGGCCTCGTGCTCGTTGTGGCCTGCCGGAAGGAGGAGGCAAACCCCTTTGCCCAGGAGGTGGTGGCGCCCGCCAACCCTACCGTGGCCAGCATTCCGCAGGGCAATTTCGCGTGGTTGCATCAGCGCATCTTCCGCCCGTCCTGTGCGCTGAGCGGTTGCCACGACGGCAGTTTCGAACCCGAGTTCCGGACCATTTCAGGCGCGTACAACTCACTGGTGATGCATCCGGTGATCGCCAACGACCCTCAGAACTCCTTCACGCATCGCGTGGTGCCTGGCGACGTGAACGCCTCCTTCCTGCATGAACGCCTCACGGCCTTCGTGCCCAACACCAGTGGCATGATGCCCCTTGGTCTGCCGGAGGACAGTGACTGGCCCGCGAACCAACAGGCCTATATCAACGCGATCGACCAATGGATCCAAGGGGGCGCGCGGAACATGTTCGGTGAGCTGCCCACGAGCGGTGATCTGCAACCGCAGGCCATCGGTCTCCTCGCCTTTGCCGGGGGGACCAGCTCCACAGCCTATCCACGGGGAACGGATGCCGGGGTGCAACCCATCGAAGTGCCCGCCGCGACCGTGGACCTGTGGTTCGCCTTTGCGGATGATGCGACAGCGGCGACGGACCTGGCGGTGAACACCTACAAGATCAGCACCAGCATCGGCCTGTTCCCGGCGATCCCCTTTGCACCGCTGCAGACCGGGTCGTCCATCAATGGGCCTGACTTCGGCAACAGTGCCACCGTCTTCACGCACAAGGCCGCCCTGGACCTGTCGGGCTACACGCCGGGGACCGTGCTCTTCGTGCGCGCTTATGTAAGCGATGGATCGTCCGACACGCCCACGGAGATCCCCAACGATGGCACGCAACAGCCCATGCTCAACTACTTCACCCTGCGCATCACGCCATGAAGTACCGGATCCATCTGCTCTGCGCGATCGTCCTGCTGGCAGCCTGCAAGAAGGAGGAGGTGATGCCTGCGGCGCCGGTCATTGATCTGATCAGCGTTTCCCCCGGACAGGTAAGCTCGTTCGGCCAGCCCGTCACCTTGCGTTTCTCATACAAGGATGGCAATGGCGATCTGGGCCGCGTGGACCCCGATGACTATTCACTCTGGGTGAAGGACAGCCGATTGAACAGTGCGGACGGCTATCACATTCCCCCCATGGCACCGCTGGACAGCGAGGTGGCCATTCAAGGGGAACTGAGCGTGGAGCTGACACCCCTGTTCCTTTTGGGCTCCAGCGGTCAGGAGGTGATGACCTACACCTTCCATGTGGAGGACCGGTCAGGTCAACGCAGCAACAGCATCACCACATCGGCGATCACCATCGTCGCTGACAGTCTGTAACACCGTGAACGGACCGCACCGCCATATCATCACCTTCCTGCTCCTTGGGCCCTTTGTGCTTCATGCACAAGTACTGCCCGAGTTCAATATGAGCGATACCACGGTGACGATCTGCAAGGGCATCCTGCTGGACAGCGAGGCCGGACCGGGTGGCAACATCTACGGCAATAACGAGAACTACACCTTCACCATCGATGCTGGCAGCGTGATCACCCTGGTGTTCCAGCCCACCTTCTGCCTCGAACAGGGCTACGACCTGCTCACGTTCCACGACGGCCCATCGATCGCCTCACCACAGATCGGTCCGGCGTACAGTGGCGTGGTGGCACCTCCGCCGATCGTCGCCACCAGCGGGCAGTTGACCATCCACTTCGTCAGTGACAACAGTGTGGCCTACTGCGGATTCGAGGCCCAGTGGACCAGCCAGGTGGCACCACCCGTGCCGCCGGAGATGATCATCCAGACACCACCGATCTGCAACAGCGACCTGTTCGTGGTGCGTTTCAGCTATCCGGTGCCCTGTGATTCGATCGCGCCCAGCGCGTTCACCATCGCCGGGGAGCAGGCACCGGACGTTGTGGGGGCCACACCCATCGGTTGTGCAGGTGGTGAAGCGAACCAGCTGCAGCTCAGTGTGGACCCCGCCTTCGATCGCAATTGTCCCTACACCGTTTCCTTTCGGATCGGGCTGCTGGACCGATGTGATTCGCTCTGGTTCTTCACCATCACCGCGCAGACCCAGCTCACCACCTGTCCGGTGGAGGTGGATATCCTTGCCGATCGCGATACGATCTGTGCCGGGCAATGTGTGCAGCTGAGGGCGGACGTGAACGGATGCAATGCCTATACCTATGCGTGGAGCGATGGGCTGCCGTCCACAGAAGGTCCTCTCACCGCATGTCCCACCATGACGACGACCTATTCAGTGACCGTCGTTGAACAGGGCACGGGGCAGACCGCCACGACCACGCATACGATCACCGTATTGGATCCGCAGATCGTCGGCGCACCCACTACGGTCTGCCAGTCGTTGGAGGCCTTCGACCTCGCCGCTACGCCTCCTGGAGGCTGGTGGGAGGGTGCAGGGATATTGGACAGCCTCACCGGAACGCTGGATCCCGATACGGCCGGACCCGGATCCCACACCATCACCTACACCATTCCAGGGGGCTGCTCCGCCGAACTGCTGTTGACCGTGGACAGCATGGATGCCGGCTTCGACGTGGCGGCATGCCCGGGAACAGCGCCGTTCACCTTCAGTGAATTCTCGCCCCAAGGCGGTTCATGGAGCGGGCCGTTCACGAGCCCTGCAGGTGTGTTCGACCCCGGCACCATCGGGTCCTACACGGTGACCTACAGTGCGGGCAACTGCACCGATGTGCTCACGGTGAACGTGGACAATGTGGTGGCACAGACCCAGCTGGACACCGTCTGCCAGAGCACCTATCCATTCGACATCGCGGTGTATCCGTTTGGGGGTCGTTGGCGTGGCGCGGGGATCGTGGATTCCATTTTTGGCACATTCGATCCGGATGAGGCCGGCGGTGGTGATCACATCCTTTTGTACGATATGGAAGGTTGTGACACGGAATTCACCATCCATGTGAAGCCCGTGGATATCGGGGGCAGCCGGAGTGCCTGCCCCACCATGCCTGCGCCTTTCGCACTCGATCCGGCTGCTATCCCATCCGGTGGGCTATGGACCGGTGATGGTATTGTGGATGCCGATATGGGAACCTATGACCCTGTGCAAGCCGGGAACGGATGGGACCAACTGCTCTATTTCGCGCCCAATGGATGTGTGGATACCATCGGCATCCTGGTGGGCTATACCACCCTGGACGTGGATACGCTCTTCTTCTGCTCCGGCGATGAAGCCCTGTTGCTGGACGAGTCCAGCACAGGCCGCACGCCATGGGACGGTACCTGGAGCGGTACCGCTGTTTCGGAGGACAACGATGGCAACTGGTCCTTCGATCCTGGCATGGCAGGTGTTGGGGTGCATGTGCTGCAGTTCAACGCCAACACCTGTGGGGACTCGTTGCTCGCCATCGTACACCCGGCCTCATTGGCCTTGCCACCGATGACCGTGTGTGAAGCGGATGACCCCTTTCCCGTGGCCAATGTGCCGCCCGGGGCCTGGTTCAGTGGTCCCGGTACCGATGTTTCCGGCCAGTTCGATCCCACCGCAGCGGGTGAAGGCACGCACATGATCCAATACGGAACCCCCGCAGGTTGCAGCGATTCCGTGGCGGTCACGGTCATCCCCTTCCAGCAGGCGAGCATCTCTGGAGTGCAGGAAACCTATTGCTCCAATGCTGTGCAAGTGAACGTGGTACTGGATCCACCGGGCGGATCGTTCATCGGTATCAGCAGCACCGCATTCTCCCCAGCGACACTGCCGGATGGGGCGTACACGCTGATCTATACCTATGGCAGCGGTGATTGCATGAGCGCCGATACGGTGCACTTCGTTGATCATCCCGCACTGACCACGGAGGTGCTCGTTGGAACGAATCCCATTTGCGATGGCGGCGGAACGACCATTGCGGTGAACGCCACCGGAGGTCCGGCAGGCGCACCCATCAATTTCAACTGGAGCGATGACCTTTTCCCGGTGGCCACGCAGAGTGTGTCGCCCTTGCTCTCCACGACCTATGTGGTGGTGACCACCGATGGATGCAGCGACCCGGTGGTGGACAGCATCGCCATCGTGGTGCATCCACCTTTCCAGGAGACCTATACGTTCAGTTCGCAGCGTTGCTGGGGCGAACCCGGTTACGTGGTCGGCTCCGTGGACGCACCGGGGAACTACAGCTTCACCTGGGCTACGACACCGCTTGCCGTGGTGGACAGCATCGCCCTGCCTGCTGGTGCATTGGTGGACGTGACCGTGACGAACGATGTGACCGGATGCTCGCACGACTCCCTGGTCCGGATACCGAGCTGGCCGGTGATCACTGCGCTCTTCAGCAGCAACCCCGATGAACCCTGCGTTCCTTGGGAACAGCGGGAGGTGACCTTCATCGACCTGAGCAACAATGCCGTGGGCGGCTATTGGCTCATCGCGAACGATACCCTGCCTTTCGAGGCCGGTGGTGACCCCAGCTATGATCACGGCGTGGCCGGCTTTTACGACGTGCAACTGGTGGTGTGGAACGAAGGTGGTTGCCGTGACTCGCTCACGCTGGGCATCTGCATCCAGGACAGCGAGGCCATTTTCCTGCCCGATGTCTTCAGCCCGAACGGCGACGGGAACAACGACGTGCTCTTCGTCCGTGGACCCTCCATCGCGGCGATGGACTTTGCGGTCCATGATCGCTGGGGAGTACGGGTCTTCAGCAGTACTGACCCAGACCACGGTTGGGACGGAACTGTGAACGGTACGCTGAGCCCAAGTGGTGTGTACGTGCTCGTGTTGAGCGCCACCCTGGATGATGGCGAGACCATTGAACGGACGTCCAACGTGACACTGATCCGATGATCCGGCAACGAACACATACCATCACCTGGGTCCTTTTGGCGGGCTGCCTGTTGGTGCGACCGGTCGTGGCGCAGGACGTGCATTTCTCGCAGTTCTTCAATGCCCCCTTGGTGGTGAATCCCGCGAATGCTGGCGACATCGAAGGCGATCAGCGCCTGTCGCTGATCCATCGTGAACAATGGAGAAGCATCGGCAGTCCCTTCCGGACCGATGCCTTCAGCTATGATGTGCCCCTGCTTCGCGACCGGCTGGGTGGACGATATTTCGGGGTGGGGGTGAGCGCGTTCAGCGACAAGGCGGGCAGTACGGGCTTCGGGGATACCCAAGGTGGATTGAGCATCGCCTATGCCCTTCGGAGCGGTGCGAACAGTACGTTGGTGCTGGGCCTGCAGAGCTCTTACGGACAGCGCAGTGCAGTGCTCGAGGGCATGCGCTGGGACAGCCAGTACAACGGATCCGGCTACGACCCTTCGCTCCCCACGAACGAGAACGTGACCAATGCACGCCGTTCGTTCATGGACCTGGCCGCTGGAATGATGGCCAAGGGAGAGCTCCGGAGCGGGTTGCAGTGGAAGGTCGGTGCTTCGGCCTTTCACCTCACGGAGCCGTCCGTCGCGCTGTTGGGGGGAGACGCGGACCGCTTGCTGCGCCGGTACATGGTGCATGGCGAGGCGCGCATCGAAGGCAAGCGATGGACCTGGTCGCCCAAGTTCTTCGCGGCACAGCAGGGCGCCAGCCGGGAGATCACCTGGGGCGCGCTGGTCCACCGCAGACTCGGCGTCGACAGCCGCTTCACGACCGACAAGAACTCCTCTGCTTTCTATTTCGGGTGCTTCCACCGTGTCGGTGATGCCGTGATCCCGACCATTCAGTTCGAATGGAAACGCAAGCTCGTTGCGGCCATGAGCTACGACGTGAACATCGGTCGGCTACGTGCCCAAACGCTGTACCGTGGTGGGCTCGAGCTCGGACTGCAATGGGTCGGCATGTTCCAGGACAAGCGGGTGCGACTGCCCAATTCCAAGGGCTGAGCGATCAGCGCCGGCGCTTGACGAAGATGTATCCGCCCTTCTCCGCGCCCCAGGCCTGTTTGCCCTCCGCATCCCAACCACGGTCCCAGCTCACCATTTGATCACTGGACAGCACCACCTCGCTGGTGGTGTATACGGCCTTGCCCCGCTTGCTGGGACAGTCGCGGTCCTTGGTGCTGCCCACATAAGTGGCGCCGCGGCGATGAAGCGTGATGTCGCATCCCTCAAGCATCTCCAAGGAATCCGGACGGATCAACTGGAGCTTCATCGCATCCCCATACGCGCCGTAGAGCGCTTCCCCTCCCTTGATGGTGAGGATGCTGCTGGTGAAGGTGCTGTCGTTCACCTCCTGTACATGGTACACCCGCTGGCGGTAGGGCTTCGCCTTGCTGTCCGCCGTGGCCTGCTCCACGTAGAACCAGGCACCATCCCGTCGCTTGGGCCAGATGCGAACCATCTCCAGCTCGATGTTGAAGTAGCTGGTATCGGTCTGGGCCTGCGCGGCGCTGGTGTAGGAACCGGCCATGGTCATGGCCAGTTGTTCCAAGGCGCGGGTGCGTTGGGCTGATCCAACCATGGAAAGGCCGAACGCCAAAAGAAAGATCGTCATCCGGGTCATGGGTGGAAGTTAATCCTCCGCATCCACCCACATCCCATGCTCCTTGATCAGTGCGATCAGCTCATCCACGGCATGTTCGCTGGGCACGTTGCGCTTCACCACCTCCTTTTCGCGGTACAGGGTGATCACGCCGGGGCCTGTGCCCACGTAACCGAAGTCGGCATCGGCCATCTCGCCGGGGCCGTTCACGATGCAGCCCATGATGCCGATCTTGACACCTTTCAGATGGCTGGTCCGTGAACGGATCTTGGCCGTGGTCTCCTGCAGGTCGAAGAGCGTGCGGCCGCAGCTGGGGCAGCTGATGTACTCGGTCTTGCTGGTGCGCGTGCGCGTGGCCTGCAGGATGCCGAAGGCGGTGCGGCACACGAGGTCTTCGCGACCACCATCCTCATCGGCCAAGAAGATGCCATCGCCGAAACCATCGAGGAACAGGGGCCCCATGTCGGTGCTGCTGTGCAGGACCAGGTCATCCTTGTCAATGCTGCCATAAGCACGACCGACGATCACGGGCGTTTCACACCCGTGTTCGAGCAGGCTGAAGAACAGGCGACGCTGCTCGGCCATGCCGTGTTGGTTGTGCGTGTCGATCAGCAATACGGCCGTGGGGTCGCCCTTCAGCTTCGCGATGAAGCTGTCGTCCAGATCAGGGAGTGTGGCGTAGACGATGTTGAGTTGCGGATGCTGCTCCACACCCGCGAGGTAGTCCTTCTTCTGGATGAAGGGATAGTGCCGGGGTTTCTCCGTATTGGCCAGCCAGGTCGTGTGCTCCTGCACGATACCCAGCGTTCCGGGGATCTCGAAGTCGATGGTGTTCTTGCCGATGAAGGCGTAGTCGCAGGCCTGGTCGGTGATGTTCCACTTGTCCAAGGGTACGCTGTAGCGGTAGCCCCAGGCGAAGAAGGTGGCGGGGGTGATCTTCTCCTTGTTGCTCAGGTCGGCCATCACTACAGGCACATGGCGGGCGCCGATGTTGAGCACTTCGCGTGTGTGGCGGCGGGTGTGGGAGAAGGGGTCGGTCGGCACGTGCTCAACGCTTGGGATCGGCGCATGGCCACGACGGTCCTTGTATCGGTCCACCAGAGCGCGGGCCACGGGGATCTCGAACTCAGGGTCCTCCGTGAGGCTTACACGCACGGTGTCGCCGATGCCGTCCTCCAGCAGGGCACCGATGCCCGCCGCGCTCTTCACGCGACCGTCCTCGCCATCGCCGGCCTCGGTCACACCCAGGTGCAACGGATAGTCCCAGCCCTCGGCCATCATGCGGTGGACGAGCAGGCGGTAGGCCTGCACCATCACCTGCACGTTGCTGGCCTTCATGCTCAGCACGATCTCGTGGTAGTTCTCGTCGCGGCAGATCCGCAAGAACTCGAAGGCGCTCTCCACCATGCCTTGTGGCGTGTCACCATAGCGGTTCAGGATGCGGTCGCTGAGGCTGCCGTGGTTGGTGCCGATACGCATCGCGGTACCGTGCTCCTTGCAGATCTTCACCAGGGGGGTGAAGCGTTCACGGATGCGCTCCAGTTCCTCTTCGTACTGGTCATCGGTGTACTCGCGCACATCGAACTTCTTCTTGTCGGCATAGTTGCCCGGGTTCACGCGCACCTTCTCCACGATGCGGGCGGCCACTTCGGCAGCGTTCGGTGTGAAGTGGATGTCCGCCACCAGGGGTGCGCTGAAGCCTGCGGCACGGATCTGCTTCTTGATCTCGGCGAGGTTCTCGGCGTCCTTCTTGCTCGGCGCGGTGATGCGTACCAGCTCACAGCCCGCCTCGATCATGCGGATGCTCTGGGCCACCGTACCTGCGGTGTCCATCGTATCCGTGGTGGTCATGCTCTGCACCCGGATGGGGTTGTCACCACCGATGCCGATATCGCCGATGCGCAAGGCACGGGTCTTCCAGCGTTCGTAGTGCGTCAGACTGGGGCAATAGGCCCACGGGGCCAGGGTTGTGGTGGACATTGGATCGGCAGGTCGCGATGCTGTTGCGAAGATACCGGGGAACAAGCGCACGGGTCGCTTGGTTCAGCCCTTCAGCCGGTTCCGGCCATCCTGTGGAGAAACGCGGTCGTCGAAGGTCCATCCCGAGTTCTCCACCACGGCCTTCAGTACCAGCAGCATTTCGTTGCGCCGGGCCTCGGCGGCGTTGTACAAGCCACTGGTGGCCACCTTGCCGCGGATCAGCTCCTTCGCCTGTGCGTTGATGCGGGTGTGGTCCGCTGCGGTGAAGGAGGTGAAGCTGCCTTCATCCAGGTCGTAATAGTCCACATCATGCTCCAACGACAGCAACTGTGGCTTATCGATGCCCAGCAACCGGACGGTACGCGAAGCCTCGTCGAACTCCAGCCTCATGCCTTCAAGGTCGTACCCTACGCTGGCACGACCCTTCACGCGGAGGATGGCCTTTTTCTGGAATGCGGAGAACTGCTTCATCCAATCGAAGGTGGCGTCGGCGTTCCGGTAGGTGTAAAGTTCAGTGAAATCGCCCTCCACCGTGACCAGTTTCAATACGGGCCGTACCCGCTCCAGCAGCACCGTGGAGTCGACCAATTCCGTGGGGGCGTTGGGCTGGTAGACCTCGCGAGTGATGAAGAACACCAGCAAGCCCACCCCTAGCAGCAGCAGTAGTCCTTTGGTCCGGTCCATGAGTACAAAGGTCGCGCTTCAGCCCTGTGTCAAGGGGTCGGGCTCTGCCACTTCATCGCTGGTCCGTCGCCGTTGCAGCCAACCGTTCACGAAGAGGCAGGCCAGGATCAGGGCGATGCCGAGGTAGGAGCCCGTGGTCATCTTCTCCTCCGCACCCCAGATCATCAGCGCGATGATGATGGTG
>JBGTAJ010000269.1:0-5518 GCA_041749915.1 Flavobacteriales bacterium | reverse complement strand
TCCGGATACCATTTCCGAGGCTGAATGGGAAGGATCTACGAGTACGATAGAGGTCGGCTCGCATTCCAAGCAGACCGATACGGTCGTCATGATCATGCGTGATGGAAACTTGGTGCCGATGACCGCGCAGGACACGATCGGAAAGCGGGTTTATCGCAGGGTGATCACTGTTCCCGTTGAAGGCTCTTCACCCGAAGAGCTCAAAGCGCGGATGGACTCGATGAAGACGAGCGGGACCGCATGGGACCGACCGGGTCTGGAGAAGATCTCCGCAGACTCCCTGCAGAAACTGTTCGGTGGCGACAAGGCTCCACTTATGGAATAGGTCGACCCAAGCGCATCGGACCATCACCCGATCGTCCACGTCCTTTCCCCGCGCAATAGCGCATCCAGGTCACCCACGCCCTTCTTCTGTTTCGACTGTTCCACCTGCGCGTTGATGCGGCTTTCCACGGTGGAACGCTCGGTGATGTAGAAGACACCGAAAGGCCGGGGCATGGCGCCCTCGTGGCCCTGGTCATCGAAAAGGCGCACCAGGATGCTGGCCTTGAAGCTGTCGCGTTCGTCGTGGATCCAGAGGTCGTCGAGCGTGGCTTCACCGGCGGCGAGGTCCACGATGCGCGGTGTCATGCCATCCAACTTGATGCCCTTGGTGCCATTGGCGAAGACGAGCGGTTTCCCGTGTTCCACGAAGAGCGTGTGGAAGGGCTTGGTGGCTTTCTCGGTGAAGACCTCGAATGCACCGTCGTTGAAGACATTGCAGTTCTGGTAGATCTCGATGAGGCTTGTGCCGCGGTGGGCATCGGCCTTGGTGAGCACCTCGCGCAGTTGCTTGGGATCGCGGTCCATGGCGCGGGCGATGAAGGTGGCATCGGCCCCCTTGCACAACGCGAGCGGATTGAAGGGATGGTCCACACTGCCCATGGGCGTGCTCTTGGTCACAGCACCTTCCGGTGAGGTGGGCGAGTACTGCCCTTTCGTGAGACCGTAGATCTCGTTGTTGAAGAGCAGCACATTCACATCCACATTGCGGCGCAGCAGGTGGATCAGGTGGTTGCCACCGATGCTGAGCGAGTCGCCATCACCGGTGATCATCCACACGCTGAGCTCGGGGCGCACGGCGCGCAGGCCGCTGACGATGGCAGGCGCACGACCGTGGATGCTGTGCATGCCGTACGTGTCCAGGTAGTACGGGAACCGCGAACTGCAGCCGATGCCGCTGATGAAGACGATCTCCTCCTTGGGCTTGCCTTGTTCCTTCAGGATCGTCTCCACCTGCTTCAGGATGGAATAGTCGCCGCAGCCGGGACACCAGCGCACTTCCTGGTCGCTCGCGTAACCCTCGGCTGCGCTCGGCCTGACAGCTTGCGGGGTGGCGCTATTGCCGTTCACGACTTCGTTGGCGGTGGTCATTGCTTCAGGAATTCGGTGGCGGCGACCTTGATCTCCGCAGCGGTGAAGGGCATGCCCTGGATCTTGTTCAAGCCCCGTGCATCCACGAGGAACTCAGCACGGATCAGCTGGCGCATCTGGCCGCTGTTCATCTCGGGGATCAGCACGCGCTTGTAACGCGAGATGATCTCGCCGAGCTCCTTGCGGAAGGGGAAGAGGTAACGCAGATGCAGATGGCCGACACAATGGCCCTCCGCGCACATCTCGTTCACTGCGGTCTTGATGGCGCCGTACGTGCTGCCCCAACCCAGGATCAGCAGGTCACCACCGTCCACACCGTTGCTCAGGTCGAGCGGTGGCACTCCCTCCACCACCTTGCGCACCTTGTCGGCCCGCAGGCGCACCATCTTCTCATGGTTCAGCGGTTCATAGCTGATATTGCCGGTGCCATCCTCCTTCTCGATGCCGCCGATGCGGTGCTGCAGGCCGGCCATGCCGGGAACAGCCCAGGGACGAACGCCTTTCTCGTCGCGCAGGTAAGGCATGAACTTCTCCATATCACCCGCCACTTTCGGCTTGGCGAACGGCGGTGTGATCGGCTTCAGGTCCTTGGCCTCGGGGAAACGCCAAGGTTCGGCGCCGTTGGCGATGTAGCCGTCTGTGAGCAGGATCACAGGGGTCATGTGCTCCACCGCGATGCGCACGGCCTCGAAGGCCATCTCGAAACAATCCGTGGGGCTGCTTGCGGCGAGCACAGGGATCGGCGCTTCGCCATTGCGGCCGTGCACCGCCTGGAACAGGTCGGCCTGTTCCGTCTTGGTGGGCAGGCCGGTGCTGGGTCCGCCGCGCTGCACGTTCACGATCACCAGGGGGATCTCCAACATGAAGGCCAGGCCCATGGCCTCACCCTTCAACGCGATACCCGGTCCACTGCTGGCCGTGACACCGAGGGCACCGCCATAGCTGGCACCGATGGCAGAGCAGATCGCCGCGATCTCGTCCTCAGCCTGGAAGGTCTTCACCCCGAAATTCTTGTGCTTCGCGAGCTCGTGCAGGATGTCGCTCGCCGGTGTGATAGGATAGCTGCCATAGAACATGTCCAACCCGGCCTTCTGCGCTCCGGCGATGAGGCCGAGGGCCGTGCCTTGGTTCCCGGTGATGCTGCGGTAGTTGCCCTTGGGCATCGGTGCGGGCTTCACCTCGAAACGGGTCGTGAAGGTCTCGCTGGTGTCGCCGTAGTTGTAACCGGCCAACAGGGCCTTCTTGTTGGCCTCCAGCAGCTCGGGCTTCCTGCCGAACTTGCCTTCCAGGAACTTCTCGCTGTTGGCCAGGCTCCTACTGAACATCCAGTTGACGAAACCGAGCACGAACATGTTCTTGCATCGGTCCTTCTCCTTCATGCCCAGCGTCATGCCCTCCAAGGCATTGCGCGTCATCTTCGTCACGTCGACGGCATGCACGGTGTAGTTCGTCAGGGTGCCATCAGTGAGGGGGTCCTGCTGATCGATGTAGCCGGCCAGACGCAGGTTCTTGGCATCGAAACCATCGCTGTTGGCGATCACGGTACCGCCCAGCTTCAACTTGGAAATGTTGGCCCGCAGCGCCGCGGCGTTCATCACCACCAGCACATCGCACTGGTCGCCGGCGGTGAAGAGCTCCACACTGCCGAAATGCAACTGGTAACCGCTCACACCGGCCATGGTCCCGATCGGGGCCCGGATCTCGGCAGGGAAGTTGGGGAAGGTGCTGACGTCGTTGCCGAACAGCGCGTTGGTGTCGGTGAACTGGGCACCGGTCAGCTGGATGCCATCGCCGCTGTCGCCAGCGAAGAGGATGACCACATTGCGCCGTTCTTCAACGGTCTTGGTCCGGGTGGGTGTTTCCATGCGGGAATTGCGCGACAAAGGTAGGGCCGGGCAGGGAGGTGGACGTGATGACGGTCACGCTCGGCGTGGGAACAACAGACTGCCACAATAGTTCTATGTGCCGAAATTGAAGCGCTCAAGCTGGTGGACACTTCCAACAAGCATTCTTCTGTGCGCAGCAACTTACTTGGTTCCTCACCGCTCACCAGCGGCTCGCAACAACGCCTCTTCCACCTCCGGAGAATACCGGAAGCCCGCATCACGAAAACGCGCCAACCACGGTTCGACACTTTCCAACAGACCCGAACGCTTGGCTTTTACAAGAACGCCTAGGGTCCCAGTGACAACAAGACCAAGTGCAATGGCCAAATTCCTTCCCTTTCGTTCGTCAAGAATGATCACGCATTCAGGGGTCTCCAATGCCAACGCGATAGCACTCGCTTCCCCTCGGTCAAGTTGAAGTGACAACATCCGATGGCGCACTTCATCCAAAGGGTCGGATATCAATACCCAGTCCGGAAGCGGTGAGCCGAACTCATCCCTTACAGTGCTTGTGGTAATGACTGTTCCGTACAGTTCCTTCAATAACCATAGCCCTCCTGTGCGCGAAAGGGCGATGAAACAACTGGCGTCAGCGATGACCAGTTCAGGCATTCTTCACGTCCCGATCGATCTCCGAAGCCGGGTAATTGAAGAGCGAAACACCGTACTTGCCCAGAAGCTCAGCGAATGTGGGCTTGGTGAGGCCGACAAGATCAGCTGCCTGGCCCAGGGTTAGCTTGCCACTTTCGTAGAGTTTGGCAGCAAGGAACAGGACCAGCTCCCGTTCATCCAGCCCTACCGATTCCGGAATATCCAACGTTAGCCTTCGCATGACACGAAGATAGGATGGTTCACGCCAACACCCCCAGATTCACCGCCTCCACCGACTTGATCTGCGGCGCCACACGCTTGATCGCCTCCTCCACCCCGGCCTTCATGGTCATGGGGCTCATGGCGCAATTGGTGCAAGCACCATGGAGACGGACGCGGGCAATGCCCTCCGGGGTCACTTCCTCCAGCGAGATATCACCGCCATCGGCCTCCAGGAAGGGACGCAGATCGGCCAGCGCTTCGAGGATGCGCGCGGTGACCTGTTCGAGTTCGAGGCGGTCCATGATCAGGCGGTGACGGGCTTGGGTTCCTGCTCCAGGGCCTTGAGCCGGTCCTGGAACGCGGTGCAAAGGTCGGCAAATGCCAGCGCCGCGGGGGTGTTGCCCTGCAGCACGGCCGGGCGGCCCACATCACCGGCCTCGCGGATGCTCTGCACCAAGGGGACCTCGGCCAGGAAGGGGACCTGAAGCTCATCGGCCAGCGCACGGGCGCCGCCCTTTCCAAAGATGTAGTACTTGTTCTCCGGAAGTTCCGCCGCTGTGAACCAGGCCATGTTCTCCACGATGCCCAACACGGGCACGTTCACGCTGGGAAGGCGGAAGAGGCCCACACCTTTGCGGGCATCGATCAGCGCCACGTTCTGCGGGGTGCTTACGATGATGGCACCGGTAAGCGGAACTGCCTGCACCAAGGAGAGGTGGATGTCACCTGTACCCGGTGGCAGGTCGACCAGCAGGATATCGAGCTCGCCCCAGTCGGCATCCTTGATCAACTGTTCCAGGGCCTTCGTGGCCATGGGCCCCCGCCAGGCAATGGCTTGATCGGTCTGCGCGAAGAAGCCGATGCTGAGCAGCTTCACACCGTAGCTCTCCACCGGCACGATCCAATGTTTGCCGTCCTTCTCCTTGGTAGCGGGTTTCTCGTGCAACACATCGAACATCAGCGGCATGCTGGGGCCGTAGATGTCGGCATCCACAAGGCCCACCTTCAAGCCACGTGCAGCGAGGCCTGCCGCGAGGTTGGCGGTGATGGTGCTTTTGCCCACACCACCTTTTCCACTGGCGATGGCCACGATGTGTTTCACGTGGGGTAGCACTTTGCGAAGCGTTCCACGTTCGCCGCTCAACGGGGTCACGCTTGCCATCACGGCCACGTCATGGCCCAGCACCTGCTTGAGGTTGAAGGTGACGGCCTCCTCCATGCGCTTTCGGCTGTGCATGGCGGGATTGCTCACTTCCACATGTACGCTGATAGTGTTGCCGGAGATCTTGATGTCGCGCACCAGATCGAGGGCCACGATGTCCTTCTTGAGGTCGGGTTCGATGATGCGGGAAAGGGCGGAGAGGACGGCGTCCTTGGTGAAGCTCATGGTGGGGACCTGACTGCCG
>JBGTAJ010000268.1:0-6021 GCA_041749915.1 Flavobacteriales bacterium | reverse complement strand
TGGCAACAAGTGCGCAGCACCGCAGGCCGCTACGCCGAAGCCTTGCTGCTGATGGGCCAAGGCAACTATAACGAAGCCCACACGGTGGTGAGCGCCATACCCGAGGAGCATGACCTGAAGAGCCCTGAGCAGTTGGAGCGTCTGCGCATGCTGGAGTACATCACCCTGCTGGGCACCGCGGCCGCGAACGGACGCGAGGCCGCGGCACTCACCACAGCGGAAGTGATCCAATTGAAGGGATTGAGCGATGGGCAGTACGACCGGGCCGCCAACTGGATCAGCAACCTGCTGTGCCTGTATTACAATGACTGCCGAGCGCCACGGACCGGCGGTGAGGTAGGTGGCGAGAAGAGTGTGCAACCCACGCATGCAACTCCTCGTGAGTCCGAGATGAACATCATCACCGTTGCCCCCAACCCCACTCAATCATGGGCGACCATAACCTATGAGCTGATCGAGGCTCCAGAGGCTGGAATGGTCGTGCTAAAGGATCTGACCGGCCGTATCGTATTGTCTGAACAACTTGTTGGCAAGCAAGGCCAGATCGTTTTGGATACACGCCCACTCGGCAAGGGTTCATACATGGTCTATTGCACTTCCGTTGATCGTACGCTTCTCGTTTCGCAACTGATCGTACAATGAACACTATTGTGCAGAAGATCAGTTCACTCGCACTTCTGTGTTGGGCCCTAACCGTTCAGGCTCAGGAACCCTTATCCCTGGATCCATCATTCCAGATCGACCTTTCTTCATGGTATGTCTCAGGGATCCTACCACTGGAGGACGGAAAGGTCATCGCCTCTGGCCAGATGAGAAATCAGGGCGAAATCCTCTTTCGTGCGCTCATGCGCTTCGAGGCAGATGGCGCCTTGGATGAGTCTTTTTACCAAAGCGGTTTAGGGGGCGGAAGTATCACTCCTTGGCGTGGAGATACATTCTACGTCGGCACTTCACAGACTGTACGACGCATCCTTCCCACTGGTTACCGGGATCAGTCGTTTATAGAAATGAACACCAGCCCGCTCTTCAGTTCTCTTCAAGGCGGCGACTACCACGTCTACCCCGATGGCCGCATCTTAATGAGCGGTGCGCACAGCCTGTACGATACGGCCCGGGGCTTCGTGGGCATCTACAACCTGATCTGGTTCACCAACACCGGGCACTTGGATACCACCAGGACACACCGCTACTGCAACGGGGTGATCTACGAGATCGAAGAGCAGGCCGACGGTAAGTTCCTGTGCAGTGGGTCGTGCACCACCTACGAGGGTCAACCTGTACGCCGTGTCTTCCGAGTGCATCCGGATGGTGCCTTGGATACCAGCTTCGACTCGGAGGTGGTGGGTGGAACCGTATTCGCCTTCCTTCCCTTGGCCGATGGCCGTTTCTACGCCGCAGGCCGCATCAGTAGGGCCAACGCACTTGAAGATACCTTGCAGGTGGCAAGATTCCTTTCCACTGGAGCAATGGACCCCACCTTCAATGCGTTGAATGACTTTGACCTGGGTGATCTTCCCACAACGGTCGGTAATCCGAACGGGCTGGCTTCCTCGATATCTACCTGGCCGGGTGGGCAACTCCTTGTTACTGGATTTTTCGAGGTGGTCAATGGTCAACAGCGCTATGGGTTATGTGTACTTGACAGCCTAGGTGAACTAAGCATGACGTTCCAAAACGCAGGAGTTGGACCCTATACGTACCAAGGTTTTGTCTATGGTGGCATTGAGGGTGCGGTTCTCACCCCCGACAACATGCTCTACGTCTACGGCGCCTACCACGGCTACACCGACGGCAGCACCAACGATCCCGATCAGCGCTTTATCACGCGGCTGTACGGCCCGGACCTGAGCACCGGTGTGACCCCAGAGCCATTGAACACCGAGGCGGAGCTCCGCGTCCATCCCAACCCCGGCACCGGCGCCTTTGTGCTGGACCTGCTGCTGGACGGCCCGGCCACCGCCCAGCTGCTGGATGCCAGCGGCCGCGTTGTGCATAGCCAGTTGCTGGCCGCCGGTACCGAGCGCCACAGCCTACAGACCGGCCTGTTGCCCGGCGCCTACGTGCTGCGCGTGCAAACGGCCGATGGCGCTGCGCTGCACGGGAAGGTGGTGGTTGAGTAATGGGAGCATTCCTGCCGCGCACTGGGTTCCACTCGCCACATCCCCTCCCCTTCCGTAGCTTGGCTCTTCATGCACCACCAGCCCAGCACCGCACAAGCAACCCAAGGCCACAAGCCGAGGACCGTATCCGGGCTTCGGGCCAAAGGGACGGTTAGCAGTGCACTGCGCTTGGCACTGCTGCTTGCGATGGGCTTGGGGGGGGTGAGCGGAAGGGCTCAAGCGCCGCTATCCCTTGATACCGGCTTTAGGACCAACTTTGACCAATGGTATGTGAGCAGCATTCTTCCAATGGAGGATGGGACTGTGATCTTGTCCGGTCAGATCAAGATCGGCAGTGAGTTCTTTTTTCGTTCGGGAGTTCGCGTGTTCGCGAACGGCGCACTAGACGAGTCTTTCCCTTTGACAGCATACATGGGGGGGAAATTGACCCGCTGGGATGAACGCATCTATTCTGGAAACGGGCAAGGTCTAAGGCGACACTTTTTGAATGGTCAGTTGGATGCCGAGTTCGATATGATCAACGACCCGCTAACATCTCCGCTGCAAGGCGGCGACTACCACGTCTACCCCGATGGCCGCATCCTGATGAGCGGTGCGCACAGCCTGTATGATACGGCGCGAGGCTACGTGGGCATCTACAACCTGATCTGGTTCACCAACACCGGGTACTTGGACACCACCAAGACCCATCGCTACTGCAACGGGGTGATCTACGAGATCGAAGAGCAAGCTGATGGTAAGTTCCTGTGCAGCGGTACCTGCACCACCTACGAAGGGGAACCCGTGCGCCGCATCTTTCGCGTACACCCGGATGGGGCGCTGGACACGAGTTTCGATTCTCAGGTCACTTGGGGTAGGGCAAGTGAGTTCCTTGTGTTGGACGATGAGCGCATCGTGGTGGTAGGTCGGTTCGGCATGCCTGACCTGCCCAATGATACCATCCGCATGGCGCGGTTCCTGAGCAATGGCGATCTGGATCCCACCTTCGATCATACCATTTCCTTCGGGCTCGGCGACATCCCGAATGCTCTGGACCTTGGTGTGATACCCAACTCCATCCAGCATTGGCCCGGGGGCCGATACTTGGTCACCGGCACCTTCCAACAGGTGGAAGGACAGCCCCGCTATGGCCTGTGTGTGGTGGATAGTACTGGCATGCTCATGCCTGAGTTCAGTAATGCAGGCGTCGGGACTTATGTGTACCAGGGCCAGGTATTGGGCGGAGTGACAGGAACTGTTCTCACCCCAGAGAACATGCTCTATGTCTATGGCACCTTTCACGGGTACACCGACGGCAGCACCAACGATCCCGATCAGCGCTTCATCACCCGCCTCTACGGCCCGGACCTGAACACGGGTGTGGCCCTCGAACCACTGAACACCAAAGCTGAGCTCCACCTCTACCCCAATCCCGGCACCGGCGCCTTTGTGCTGGACCTGCTGCTGGAAGGCCCGGCCACCGCCCAGCTGCTGGATGCCAGCGGCCGCGTGGTGCATAGCCAGTTGCTGACCGCCGATACCGAGCGCCACAACCTACAGACTGCCCTGCTGCCTGGCGCCTATGTGCTGCGCGTGCAAACGGCCGATGGCCGGACCTTGCGCGGGCGGGTGGTGGTGCAGTGAGGGGAGCACGCTGCCCCGGGCTGAGGTCCCTGAACCATCCGCCCCCGCAAATCCCGACCTTTGCGCCCCCATGAACGTCCTTTCCGTCGAACGCCTTGCCAAGCGCTATGGCCCGCGCCAACTATTCAAGGACATCTCCTTCGGCCTGGAGAAGGGCCAGAAGACGGCCATCGTGGCGCGCAACGGCACGGGCAAGAGCACGCTGCTGAAGTGCATCGCGGGGCTGGAGACGGCCGATGAGGGGATCATCACCTTCAACAAGGGCCTGCGCACGGGCTACCTGGACCAGAGCGTGCACATGACGGCCACCCACAGCCTGGTGGACGAGATGCTGGACCAGGACGACCCAGTGACCAATGCCATCCGCGAATACGAGCACGCCATAGCCCGCCACGTGGACGAGGAGGCCATGCAGCGCGCCGTGAACCGGATGACCGAGCTGAACGCCTGGGACCACGAGGCCCATGTGCAGGTGCTGCTGCACCGTTTCGGCCTGCGGGACATGGAGCAGCCGGTGAACACGCTGAGCGGTGGGCAGCAGAAACGCCTGGCCATGGCCAAGGTGCTGATCAACGCACCCGATGTGCTGATCCTGGACGAACCCACCAACCACCTGGACGTGCACATGATCGAGCAGTTGGAGGATGAGCTGAGCGCGCCCAACCTGACCCTGCTGCTGGTGACGCACGACCGTTACTTCCTGGACAATGTGTGCGATGAGATCATCGAGATGGAGTTCGGCGAGTTCACCCGCTTCAAGGGCAACTACAGCTACTACGTGGAGAAGAAGGCGATGCTGGACGAGGTGCGCGATGCCACCCAGCAGCACCTGCGCGGCCTGATGCGGAGCGAACTGGAGTGGGTGCGCAAGATGCCCCGCGCACGCGGCACCAAGAGCAAGAGCCGCCTGGACGCCTTCGACCGGATCAAGGCCGATGCCACCCGCGACTTCAGCCGCGAGGAGGTGAAGATCGATGTGAAGACCGAACGCCTGGGCGGCAAGGTGATCGAGGCCCGCAACCTGACCAAGGGCTTCGGCACCGAGCAGGAGGGCAACTACAAGCCCATCGTGAAGGGCTTCAGCTACTCGCTGAAACGCGGCGACCGCATCGGCATCGTTGGGCCCAACGGGATCGGCAAGAGCACCTTCCTGGACCTGCTGGTGGGCAAGCTGGAGCCCGATGCGGGCACGGTGAGCATGGGCGATACCGTGATCCTGGGCACCTTCGACCAGCGCGGGCTGCAGATCACCGACGACAAGCGCATCATCGATGTGGTGCGCGACATCGCGGAGATGATCCCCCTGAACAAGGGCAAGACCCTGACGGCCTCCGGCCTGCTGGAGCGTTTCCTCTTCGACAAGGAGCAGCAGTGGCAGTACGTGAGCACGCTGAGCGGTGGCGAGAAGCGCCGCCTCTACCTCTGCACGGTGCTGATGAAGAACCCGAACGTACTGATCCTGGATGAGCCGACGAACGACCTGGACATCCCCACGCTGAACGCCTTGGAGGATTTCCTGGTGGACCTGGACATCTGCCTGCTGATCGTGAGCCACGACCGCTACTTCATGGACAAGCTGTGCACGAAGCTGCTGGTCTTTGAAGGCGAGGGCAAGATCAAGGAATGGGTGGGCAGCTACACCGAACTGCGCGAGCGCCAACGGGAGGATCTGGCACGCGGCAAGGGGGCGAAGGACCGGGAGGCGAAAGAGGTGCGGGAGGAGAAGGAGGCCAAGGAAGTGAAGGTGGCGAAGGAGCTGCCCCCGAAGAAGAAGCTGACCTTCGCCGAACGGCTGGAGCTGCAGAAGATCGACAAGGAGATGCCCAAGCTGGAGCAACGCAAGGCGGAGCTGCTGGCGATCATGGCCAAGGGCAACATGGACCACCACGCCATCATGGAACGGTCCATCGAACTGGAAAAGACCGTGGGCGAACTGGACCGCCTGACCGACCGTTGGCTGGTGCTGAGCGAGCGCGAGGGGGGGTAGTGGGGCGTTGGTCGTTGTTCGTTGGTCGTCGTTCGTGTTGGTATGTCGTTGGGCGTTGGTCGTCGTCCGTGTTGGTATGTCGTTGGTCGTTGTTCGGAGGACTTCCTGGCGAACAAGCGTCGACCGGCTCAGGGCCGAACAACGAACAAGCACCTAGAACTTCGCGCAGGGCACGATGCGTCGCCGTGAGGCCGCCCGCTTCTTGTAGGCCTGCACGATCTCGTAGCCCAGTGTGATCTCGTGCGCACCGGCGCTGTGTCCGGCCAGGCGCGAGATGGTGATGTCATAGCT
>JBGTAJ010000267.1:0-8867 GCA_041749915.1 Flavobacteriales bacterium | reverse complement strand
CGTTCCGTTCAGCCGGATGTCCACACCGGGCCACACGTTCTTCAGCAATGCCCCACCGAACACGCGGCAGCCGGTGCCCCAGCCCGCTTCGTCGGCGCCCAGGAAGAAGTTCTGGTAGTGGTCCTGTTCGTTCAGGCCGATGTTCGCTTGGGACCGCCCTCCCTCGAAATGGACCCTGTAGGCATGGCCCTTCACCACATCATCGTGGCTGTGGTCCTCCTCCGGTCCGTGGCCGTGCGTGGGCAGCCCTGTGAACAGGACCACGGTGAAGGCCGACCGCTCCACGAACAGCGCGCCCCCGGGCACCAGCGCGCGGTACAGCACCTGTTCGGGCCACTGGCCCCGGTTCTCAGTGAACTGGGCGCGGGGCGGCGCAGCGGCCATCAATGGACCGCTGAGGAGCAATGCTATGAGCAGGATGTGCCGCACCGTAAAACCCTTGAACACCGCCAAGTTACGGGCATAAGACACCCTTGGCGCCTCCGAAGTTGCTTGGCAAGTCGGACGATCTTGGCGCCGTACCTTTGCGGCACCCGAAAGGTCCGCCTACCTGTCACTGTCACCGGGCAGGTCAGAGCGGTCCCGTACCACTGCGATGAGCGACGCGATCAAGCACGAATGTGGCATAGCCCTGATCCGCCTGCGCAAGCCGCTGGAGCACTACCAGGAGCGCTACGGATCGCCGCTCTACGGCCTCAAGAAGCTGTACCTCCTGATGGAGAAACAGCACAACCGCGGGCAGGACGGGGCCGGCATCGCCTCCATCAAGCTCGATCCCACTCCGGGGCTCAACTACATCGATCGGGAGCGGAGCACCGATAAGCAGGCCATCCAGAAGATCTTCGGCAAGGTGAACAAGGGCTACGCCGATGCCTTGGAGGCCGACCCCACCGTGGCGGATGATGCCCGGCGTCTCAAGGAGGCCATGCCCTTCATGGGTGAGGTGCTGCTGGGCCACCTGCGGTATGCCACCTTCGGGCGCGACAGCCTGGAGAACTGCCACCCACGTCGCCGCCTGAACAACTGGATGACCCGCAACCTGGTGGTGGCCGGCAACTTCAACATGACCAATGTGGACGAGCTCTTCGACCTGCTCGTATCCATCGGCCAGCACCCCAAGGAACGCAGCGACACCATGACGGTGCTCGAGAAGATCGGGCACTTCCTGGATGTGGAGAACGATCGCCTGGCGCAGATCCATCGGCAGCTGGGTTACACCGAGAAGCAGATCACCCAGGTCATCGGGGAGAAGTTGGATGTGAAGCAGATCCTGGTGAACAGTGCGCTGGACTTTGATGGTGGCTACGCGCTGGCGGGCATGATGGGCCATGGCGACGCCTTCGTGCTGCGCGATCCGGCAGGCATCCGGCCCTGCTACTGGTATGCCGATGATGAGGTGGTGGTGGTGGCCAGCGAGCGCCCTGCCATCCAGACCGCCTTCCATGTGCGCACCGAGGATGTGCGCGAGCTCACCCCCGGCCATGCGCTGATCATCCGCAAGAACGGATCGTACAGCGAGGAACTGGTGCGCGAGCCGATCGAGAAACGTTCCTGCAGCTTCGAGCGCATCTACTTCAGCCGGGGTAGCGACCGCGATGTCTACCGCGAACGCATCGCCCTGGGCCGCTCGGTCTGCCCGGCCATCTTGGAGGCCGTGGACCACGACCTGGACAATACCGTGTTCTCCTTCATCCCCAACACCGCCGAGGTGGCCTGCTATGGCATGCTCAAGGAAATGGAGGATGAGCTGGACCGCGTGAAGGAGAAGCGCATCCTGGAACTGGGCCCTTCGCCCGATCCCGCCAAGCTGCGCGCCATCCTGGCCACGCGACCGCGCCTGGAGAAGGTGGCCATCAAGGATGCCAAACTGCGCACCTTCATCACCAACGATGATGACCGTGATGACCTCGTGGCCCACGTGTACGACATCACCTACGGCACCGTGCAGCCGGGGGTGGACAACCTGGTGGTGATCGACGACAGCATCGTGCGCGGCACCACGCTCAAGCAGAGCATCCTGCGCATGTTGGACCGTCTGGAGCCCAAGCGCATCGTGGTGGTGAGCAGTGCGCCCCAGATCCGCTACCCCGATTGTTACGGCATCGACATGGCCAAGATGGGCGATCTCGCAGCTTTCCGTGCGGCCATCGCGCTGCTGAAGGAGACCAAGCAGGAGAACATCATCGACGATGTGTACGATCGTGCCCTAGCCATGGTGGGCCTGCCCTTGACCGAACAGGAGAACGTGGTGAAGGACATCTACCGCCCCTTCACCGCCCAGCAGATCAGTGACAAGATCGCCGAACTGCTCACGCCCGAGGACCTCAACGCCGAGGTGGCGCTGGTCTACCAGAGCATCGAGGGCCTGCACGCCGCCTGCCCGGACCACACCGGCGATTGGTACTTCACCGGCAACTACCCCACGCCGGGAGGCAACCGTGTGGTGAACCGTGCCTTCATCAACTACTGCGAAGGCAAGAACGTGCGGGCCTATTGAGGCAGCGTCACCACCTGGCCCTTCTTGCGCAGTTTTCGCAGCGTCTTCGCCTTGGCGCTCACGCGAGCGTCGCCGTGCACGATGATCCGGCAATCACGGTCCATCCTCAACAGCGCCCGGTCCTCCACTTGCAGGTATGCTCCGGGAAACACATGCACCTCGGTGCCTTTTTCCAGGGACAGCGTTGACCCTTCGCGCACATGCAGGTGCGCTCCCGGCTGGAGCGTGAAACGCGTTGCTGGTGCGAAGTAGGTCTCACCGTGTGCCTGTTCGGGCTTGTCCAGACGCGTGGGTGTGAGCGAACGGTCCAGCAGCAGCGTGGCGCCGTTCTGCACGGTCAGCGAACGGCCGTCGCGACCCCGCAGGGGAGGCAGCACGATGCTGTCCGAGCACCAGCGCACATCGTGGTCGATCACCGTATCGTCGTTGCGCACGTGGATGCGAAGCTGGCTACCTTGCCCACCGGGAAGCAGTTCCACGCGGATGCCGTTGAGGTAGGTGGCGCGCACGTCCGGTGCTTTGCCGCCATGTTGGGTGCGGGTTCCGCTGCTCACCAGGGTGAGCTGGTTGGCCGTGCTCGGGTTGGTCGAAAGCCCCAATACGCGTTTGCCATCATGCAGGAAGGCGTGTTCCGGGCGGCCATAGAAGGGCGCGATGGGGCGGTGCACCTGTCCCTCCACCCGCACATAGGGAACGAAGTGCTCCGCGCGCTGCAGCTTGCCGTCCCCGTTGCGGTCCACCAATGGCAGTTCCAGTTCATGGTTGCCGGTGAAGGGGTTGGCACGATCGGCATCCAGGCTGTACGCGATGGTCTTGTGGCCACCGAAGGGGCAGGCCCCTGCGGTCTCGCCCAACAGGCGCAGGTCGAAGAGGCCGTTCGCGGGCAGTGGTCGCAGGTAGTCCGCATAGCCACCGAAGACATCGCCGCCGTGGCGTTTGTCCCGGTCCACCTGCAGGTAGGCGAACAGTCCGGGGCGCATGGGCTCCACGCAGCTCTGGTCCTGCCAATGGAAGCGGTCCGTGGGGCTTCCGTTCACCGCCTGGCCCTGGTGGTTCTCCAGCCAGATCCATTGCTGGTAGCAGTTCTCGGGGATGAAGGGGAGCCGGATGCGCAGGGCATCACCCGTGGTCACCATGTCGCGCAGCACGAAGATCCCCGTGTCCCCCGCCATCGGATCGAGGTCCCCGTTCACCGCTGCCCCCGCTGCGTTCCGCGCGTTGATGCGGTACCGGGCATCGGAGGGCGCCCAACCCAGCCGGTCGCGGTCCCAGGCCGAACAGGTGAGCAGCGCACTACCGGACGCGCCCATCATGCTGTGACCGCCCTGCAGGGGCAGGAAGAAACTGTTGAACTGCGCGGCATTGCCACCGCCGCTGTGGAAGTTGTTGCCGCCCAGCAGCAGGTGGTTGAACTCGTGCTTCAGGATCTCGAAAGGCAGGGCGTTCATTCCCCCGAAACGGCTTTGGGTATCGCTCTCGTAGCCGAACAGCTTGCCAGCGCTGCCCGGGTCGGTGCTGCCCTGGCCGTGCGTCAGTCCGTTGTTCCGGACGATCACCATCACATGGTCATAGCGGTGCGGGCTGTCCGGTCCGCGTTCCTTGGGCATGCCGGCCTTGCCGCCGTCCTTCCACAGGTCGAAGTCCTTAATGCCCAAGCCGTGCCGCGTGACCAGTTCACCGCTCTTGCTGGCTTCCTGTGCCGCCAGTGTCCCGATGATGTGGGCGCTCGTCACCGAGGCATGGTCGCTTTGCTTCAGCGTGATGATGCGGTCCACATAGTCGCCGAGCACCACGTAGTGCCCCAGAGAGATGTCATGGTAGTAGCGCGACACCATCGCCTTTGGCTCCGGAGATGGATGGGGGTCGAACAGATCATCCTTCCAGGCGGGGAGCGAGCCTTTCGGCCAATGCGCCGCAGTGGGCGAGGCCGGGTCCTTGGATGGGTCCACGTCCCACTCCACCTCTGCGAAGAGCACCAGGATGCGGATGGTCCCGTGCGGCGACAGCTGCCAGCCCAGCGTACTGTTCGGCACGTTCGTGGTATCCGGCTGGGCAAGGGCCAGCAGCGCGGCCATCATCGAGGAAAGGAGGGTGCACCAACGCATGCCCGAAGGTAGTTCCCGCGCCGCAGATCGCAGGGCCAGGTGGAGTTTGCTCTTCGGCGCTTTATGCGGCGGCACCGTGCGAGGTCACCCAGTGTTAGTCACTCCGGGCTTGACCCGGAGTCTCGTAATGCCTTCGGCGCCTTGTACAGCGGCACCGTGCTACAGGGCTCCCCGAACATCAAGCTCTTGACCACCGGCTGCAGCTTCGCGCTCAGCTCCACATACGCGTTCAACGGCACGGGCAACTTGCTGCAGCCCTTCACCACCACGCGGGCATCGCGGTAGGGCTCCACACCCAGTTGCTGCACGAAGCGGGTGAAGATCGCACGCTCCAGTTGCTCGGCATCGCCCTGCGTCACGAAAGCAGCGAAGGGTTGAAGGTGCGTAGCCACAAGCATGTAGGCCCAGGTTGGTACGATCGCGTCGGCAGAACAATGCACGGAAACGAACTTGCCTTGGTACTGTGCCCAGTCGTGCTCTTTGCAGAAGGCGCGCAGGTCATCCTCCTTCAGCGCGATCTCCTGCCACAACAGCGGCTTCAGGTCGAAGACCACGCGTTCACCGGTCGGGTACATCTCCTCCAGATCAAGGGTGATGATGCCGGAGGATGCGACTTTATTGATGATAGGTTCGGTGGACATTGGTTCAGCTCAAATTTCGGTCAATGTCCGCTGTTAACGCTGGCAAGTCGACCTGATCGGATCGACCTGCCTGACCGGCAGGTAGGCGCTACAGGAGCCCTGTAGCGATGTTGTTGCGAAACTGCCAGCGTACACCGTATTCATCTGCGCCATCTGCGAAATCTGCGGCCGCATTTCCTTCCCGGATCCGTGGCTGCGTTCACATGAACCCCAATTCCAACTGCGCCGCCTCGCTCATCATGCTCCTGTCCCACGGCGGTTCGAACGTGATCTCCACCTTGGCGCTGCTCACGCCTTGCACACCGGCCACCTTCTGCTCCACCTCGTTGGGCATGCTCTCCGCCACCGGGCACGAGGGACTGGTCAAGGTCATCTTGATACCCACGTGAGCGCCTGGCTGTCCGTCAGGCAGCTCATCACCGATGTTCACCTCGTAGATCAAGCCCAGCTCGTACACGTCCACGGGGATCTCAGGGTCGTAGATCGTCCGCAGCATGTCGATCACGCGGTCTTCCAGGTGTTTGCGTTCTTCTGGGGTCATGGTGCGTAGGGGAGAGGGCGTGCGTGTTTGATGAATGCTTGCTGTCCCATGTCCGATGTCTTATGCAACGCCGTCAGGCATAAGACATCGGACATAAGACAGCCACTACGTCCGATCGAAGAGTTGACCTCGCTTCTCATGCCTTCGGTTCTTGAGCGGAAAACGCCACAGCATAACGTTTCATCTGGTCCACCATCGCCACCAGACCGTTACTGCGGTTCGGCGAAAGATGCTCACGCAGACCGATGGCATCGATGAACGTGAGCGGTGTGTTCAGGATATCCTGCGGTGATCGATCGTTCAATACGCGGACCAGTAGCGCTACAAGCCCTTTGGTGATCATCGCATCGCTGTCGGCGGTGAAGTGCACCGTACCAGCGCTGAGCGGAGTCGAAGCGCGGTACTCAGCGCTGAGCCATACGCGCGATTGACAGCCGCGTACGATGTTCTCTTCGGTCTTCTTCTCCGGTGCGATGACGGGCAGGTCCTTGCCCAGCTCTATGAGGTGCTCGTAGCGGTCCTGCCAGTCGGAGAACATGGCGAACTCTTCGATGAGCTCTTGTTGGGTTTGGGTGAGGGACAATGGTGAGGTCATTCGGCCATGGAAAATGCCTGCTTGCGCAAGTCGTAGATAATGTCGGCCTCTTGGTCGTCGATGCGTCTATGGACTTTGACCTGGTAATCACTCAGCCATTCCGGATAGAACACCCCACCTTCGTAGGAGCCCTTGCCTTCGCCAAGCTCTAGATCAATGTACCAAGTCGTTTGGTCATTCGAGAAACCAAGGCACCAGCGCTCTGCGGCAAGGACATTGGCATCCTTGTCTCGCCAATAGTACACCCTTGCTTCCAGTGTGGAATCCGGCGAAATAGCTCTCGCCGAAACAGAATCGGGGAATTGCACAGTTGCGCCCATTCCCGCATGGTTCGACTCACCACAAGCAATGAAAAGTGAGCCCAGCAGTGCTATTCCGAACAGGGTCTTCATCGCAGCATCTTGACAGCCTTCCTGGTCGCCGCCACCATCGCATCCACCTCCACCACCGTATTGAAACACGCGAAACTCGCCCGCGTCGTCCCGCTCACGCCGAAGCGCTCCATCAGCGGTTGCGTGCAGTGGTGACCTGTGCGCACAGCGATGCCCTGCTGGTCGAGCAAGGTGCCGAGGTCGTAGTGGTGCACGCCGTCGATTACGAAGCTGATCACCCCCACCTTCTCCTTCGCGGTACCGATGATGCGCAGGTCATCAATGGAGAGCAGCTCGGTGGTGGCGTGCTCCAGCAACAAGTGCTCGTGCGCGGCCATGGCGGCTTTGTCGTAGTCCTCCATCCATCGGAAGGCCTCGCCCAGCCCGATGATGCCCGCGATGTGCGGCGTGCCAGCCTCGAACTTGAAGGGCAGCTTGGCGTAGGTGGTCTTCTCGAAGGTGACCGTGTCGATCATCTCGCCGCCGCCCTGCCAGGGGGGCATCTCGTTGAGCAATTCCTCGCGGCCATAAAGCACACCCGTGCCCGTGGGTCCGTAGGCCTTGTGTCCACTGAAGGCATAGAGGTCGCAGCCGAGGTCCTGCACGTCCACGTCCAGATGCGCGATCGCCTGTGCGCCATCCACTACGGTGATGATGCCGCGCTTCCTCGCGTCGGCGATCAGCTCCTTGATCGGGTTGATCGTGCCCAGCGTATTGCTCACGTGGCTGATCGCGAGGATGCGGGTCTTCTCACCGAAGATGTCATTCCGGGCTTGACCCGGAATCGCGCCCAGGTCCCACTCACCACTCTCCGTGATCGGGATCACCTTCAACACCGCCCCGTGCCGCTCGCAGGCCAGCTGCCAAGGGACGATGTTCGCGTGGTGCTCCATCCCGCTGATCAGGACCTCGTCGCCTTTCTTCAGCAGCAACTGCCCCAGGCTGAACGCCGCCAGGTTCAGGCTCGCCGTTGTGCCACTGGTGAAGATCACCTCGTGCGCATGCTTGGCGTTGATGTGCTTGCGGATCGTCTCGCGGGCTGCTTCCTGCGCTTCGGTGGCCTTCGTGCTCAGCGTGTGCACACCGCGGTGCACGTTTGCGTTGATCGTTGCGTAGTAGGCGCTCTCGGCCTTGATCACGCGGCGTGGTTTCTGGCTGGTGGCGGCGTTGTCGAAGTACACCAAGGGCTTGCCGTGTACCAGCTCCTTCAGGATCGGGAACTGCGCACGGATCTCGGCGATGTCGAAGGCTGGTTTGACGGCGACTTCCTTCATGAGCGCGAATGCTTTGAACCGCGACGACGCAACGACGCGACGGAAATGCACACTGCTTCTACGGAGCTGCATTGGTTGAGCTCACGTTGCGTCGTCGCGTCGTCGCGGTCAACCATCACAGCGTTTCAAGTTTGGTATTGATCAACCCTTCCAGATGCTTGCGCCAATCCTCGTTCGTGATCCGCTCCAGCACGTCCGTCATGAAGGCGTGGGAGAGCATGCGGCGTGCTTCAGCCTCGCTCACCCCGCGTGAACGCAGGTAGAACAAGCCTTTCTCGTCCAGGCGACCGATCGTGCACCCGTGGCTGCACTTCACATCGTCGGCGTAGATCTCCAGCTCGGGCTTGGTGTACACCTTGGCGTCATCGCCTTGCAGGATGTTCGCGTTGCTCTGGTAGGCGCGGGTGCGCTGAGCATCCTGCTTCACGTACACCTTGCCATTGAACACGCCCGTGCCTTTCTCCGCCACGATGCCTTTGTAGAGCTCGTCGCTGGTACAGTCCGGAACATCGTGACCGATGTAGGTATGGTTGTCGCAGTGTGTGGTGCCGTTGAGCACGTACACACCGTTCAGTTCGGCATGCGCTTCCGGACCGGCGAGGGCCACGTTCACTTCGTTGCGCACCAGCGAGCCGTTCAAGGTCGTGGTGTCGATGCTGAAACGTCCTTTCGCGCCGATCGTCACGCCATCGAGACCGATGTGAACGGGACCATTCGCCTCGTTCTGCAGCAGGTGGATCGTGAGGTTCGCGCCCTCGCCGATCACGTTTTCGCGGAGACTGTTCACCAAGGAAGTTGTCACGTCGAGCGCAGTCGAGACGTGCTCAATGATCACTTCCACCT
>JBGTAJ010000266.1:0-1832 GCA_041749915.1 Flavobacteriales bacterium | reverse complement strand
CGATCTCCTTGTCCACCAGGGCCTCCACGCCGCTGCGCAGGGTGGTGGGGGCCATCAGCAGGTGCTGCAGGCGGGGCCGGTGGCGGCGGTCCGCCAGGTGGGCGAAGACCTCGGCCACTTCCTGGCAAAGGGCGGGGCGGGCGGTGAGCAGGGCGGCGTCCACATACAGGCGGGAGGTGCGTTCGTTGAAGTTGCCCGTGCTCAGGTAGGCGATACGCTGGGTGCGGCCCTTCACGCGCCGCTCGATGAGGCAGAGCTTGCAGTGCACCTTCAGCTTCTCATAGCTGTAGAGCACCGTGGCGCCGGCCTTCTCGAGCAGTTCGCCCCAGTAGAGGTTGGTGCCCTCATCAAAGCGGGCCTGCACCTCCACGAAGACGGTCACGGCCTTGCCCTCGCGCAGGGCGTCCAGCAGGGCGGCGCACACGGCGCTGTCCTTGGCCACGCGGTAGAGGGTGATGGAGATGCGCTGCACCAGTGGATCGGTGACGGCCTGCTGCAGCAGGCGCACGAACTGCATGAAGTCGTGGTAGGGGAAGTGCAGCAGCACATCGCCCTGGGCCAGCAGGGCGAAGGGGTCCGTGCTCCGGGCCAGCACGGGGTGGGCCAGGGGGGGCCAGGGCGTGTCGCGCAGCTCATCGTGCCCGGTCACGGGCAGCTTCATCAGGTCGCTGAAGTTGTGGTAGCGGCCACCGGGCACCAGGTCCTGCTTGGCCAGGCCCAGCAGGCTGCGCAGGGCGCGCAGCACGGGGGTGCTCATGCTGTGGTCATAGAGGAAACGGGAGGGCACGCCGGTGCTGCGCTTCTTCAGGCTCTTGCGCACCTTGTCCTTCACGTTGCCGGCGAATTCCTCGTTGAGGTAGAGTTCGGCATCGCGGCTCAGTTTGATGGCGTGGCAGCTCAGCACCTTGTAGCCGGTGAAATACTGGGGCAGGCACAGGCGGATGGCATCGTCCAGGAAAAGGATGTCCGTGCGGCCCCGGGTGGCGGGCAGCACCAGGAAGCGGCCCACCTCATCACTGGGGATGTTCAGCAGCACGGAGCGGGGCTTGGTGCCCGTCTTCTGCTTCAGGCGGATGGCGAAGTAGAGCTTGCGGTCCTCGATGAAGGGGGCGTTGCCCGCGCGGATGGAGGCCGTGTTCAGGTGGGGCGCCACCTTGTCCGCGAAGAAGCTGCGCACATGGCGCACCTGGGCGGGGCTCAGCTTCTGCTCATCCAGCAGGCGGATGCCCTTTTTGGCCAGCATGGGCAGCAGCGTATCACGGTACAGCTTGCCGAACTCCTGCTGCTGCTTCAGGGCCTTGCGGTTCAGCCGTTCGATCAGCTTTTCCGCCGGCACGTCCAGCGCCGTGCGGTCGGCCTTGTTCAGCTTGGCCAGGCTGCGCAGGGAGGCCACGCGCACCCGGTAGAACTCATCGAGGTTGCTGCTGTAGATGGCCAGGAACTTCAGGCGCTCCAGCAAGGGCACCCGCGGGTCCTTGGCCTCCTGCAGCACGCGGTCGTTGAAGGAGAGCCAGCTGAGGTCGCGGTCCATGAAGCGCTCGGGCCCGTACACGCGCGGCGCGGCATCGGCGGTGGAGCGGGCGGAGCGTTTGCGCAGGGCCTGCAGGTTCAGGCGCTTCTGGGGTCCGTAGCGGCGCTGGGCATGGGTGGTGTAGAAGCGGTGGGCCTCCAGGTACACGAGGTTCTCGGCATGCCAGGCCATGCTGTCCAGCGGTGCCTTGCGCACGGCCTCCAGCTCGCGGCGCAGTCGCATGCTCTTCTCCTCGAAGTCGGCCTGCCCGGCCTTGGCGCTGTCGGCATCGCGCAGCACCTCCTGCAGGCGGGTGCGGGGC
>JBGTAJ010000265.1:0-3651 GCA_041749915.1 Flavobacteriales bacterium | reverse complement strand
CGGCGGCGTGCCATCATTGAAGTTGATGGTGTAGATCGTACCCGGGGTATTGGTGTTCCACCCCACGATCGGGAAGGTGAGCGTGATGGGCCCACAACCCGTGGTACTGCCCGGATTCACCAAGGCGCCTGCCGGGTTGGTCCCCAGGAAGACACTGTACGTCTGCGTATCGTTGCAGCCGTTCGCTTGGGTGACGGTGTAGGTCAGGGTATGGATGCCTTGTCCATAGGTATGTGCCTGTGTAGGCCAGGTGGCACCGACAATGGTGAAGTTCGGACTGCCATCACCCCAGTTGATGGTGTGGGTGCTACCCGCCGCCGCGGTGCCATCGAAGTCGAACTGGAAGCTCGACGTGGCGTTCGGTGAGCATTTGTAGAAAGTGGGCTCACCATTGAAGACCGTGAACTGCGCATTGCCGCTGATCAGTGCCGCATCGGCCGTGGGCTGCACCGTCACCACCACCTGGTCCGTGGCCGTGCAACCGTTGTCATCTGTGATGGTGAGCGTGTAGGTCGTGGTCGTCGTCGCGGTGCAGATGGGGTTGGCGATGTTCGGGTTGCTCAGGCCCGCCATCGGCGCCCAACTGTAGCTGTATGGTGCCTGCCCCCCACCGGCCGTACCGTTGAAGGTCTGTGGTCCACCCGCACAGATGGTATAGCTGGCGGGGCCAGCATTGGCGGTGCATTGGGCCGCCAGGTCATGCCCGGTAAGCACGACCCATAGCAACGCCAACGACCGGATGAACGAGGGAAGGTTCTTCATGCACACACTACATCGGGTCGAAAGTACCCGGCCCGGCAACGCCACTCCACCGCGAACGCATTGGTTATCAACCGGCTGCGTGTTACTAGGACGTGGGTCAGGGACGGACCGTTGCCTCCACCCTCCGTGCGGGCAGTGATCTTCGTTCGGTACAACAGCGCTATTCTTCCAAGGCCTTGGCGACGAGAGCGCTCACCTCGGCACCGTGGCTGAAGACCATGAAATGCCCGCCACCCTTGACGATCTGGGCGCCTTGGATGTTCGAGAGCGGCATCAGGCGGTCGCGGTCACCATGGAGGTGCACCAGCCCGGGAACGGGTTGCGCCGGACCTTCCCAATTGAGGCAGGCAGAGATCTGGACCCGCAACTGCTCCAGGCTGGTCATCTGCAGGAAACTGTCGAGCAGCTGGACCTCCTCCGGTTTCTCCACGCCCATCTGCCAGCGGATCACCGGCAGGGAACCCTGCATGAAGATCTTCGACAGCAGGCGCTCGGGATGTGTTCCGCGCAGCAGCTTGAGGTGTGCGGGCATCTCCTGTGGTCCCTTCCAGCTGCTGATGAGCACCACTTTCCTTGGGTGGGTCAGGGCCGCCAGCTCCTGGGCCTCCATGCCGCCCATGCTCACCCCCACCAGGGCGTGCGGCACCTGGGCATTCACGCGGGACGCCAGCAGCCGGGCGATGTCGGCCATGGTGCTGCCTGCCGGCACTTCCGGTCGGTCCAGGTAGTGCAGCGTATGGCCAGGCAGCTCCAAGCGGCCGAACAAGCGGTGGTCGGCACCCAGGCCGGGCAGCAGGTACACGTCCATGCTCAGAACATGGGGCAGCGGCGCAGGAAGTCCAGTGCGGCTTCCATGGGCTCGTGCATCACCACGTCCCGCTCAATGAAGGGCACCACTTCGCGCAGGGCCGCCACCAGCGACTCCAACTTTCCGGAGCTCTGCACGGGGCGACGGAACTCCAGTGCCTGGGCGGCGGTGAAGAGCTCGATGGCGAGGATGCGCTCCACGTCGTGGACCACCTGCCAGGTCTTGATGGCAGCGGCGGCGCCCATGCTCACGTGGTCCTCCTGGCCGTTGCTGCTGTCGATGGTATCCACGCTGTTGGGCATGCAACGCTGCTTGTTGGCGCTCACCAGTGATGCGGCGGTGTACTGGGCGATCATGAAACCGCTGTTCAGCCCCGGTTCCTTCACCAGGAAGGCCGGCAACCCGCGCTGGCCACCGATGAGCTTGTAGGTGCGCCGTTCGCTGATGCTGCCCAGTTCGGCCACGGCGATGGCCAGGAAGTCCAGGGCGAGCGCCAGCGGTTGACCGTGGAAATTGCCGGCGCTGATGATCAGGTCCTCATCCTCGAACACCGTGGGATTGTCCGTCACCGATTCCAGTTCGCGCTCCACCACACGTTCCACATACGCGATGGCATCGCGCGATGCACCGTGCACCTGCGGGATGCAGCGGAAGGAGTAAGGGTCCTGCACATGCTCCTTCTTCCGCTTGATCAGTGCACTGCCCTTGAGCAGTTCGCGGAAATGACCGGCCACCACGGCCTGTCCGGGATGCGGGCGCACGGCATGTACCGAGGGATGGAAGGGTTCGATGCGGCCATCGTAGGCATCGAGCGAGATGGCACCGATGATGTCCGCGAGCTGTGCCAGGCGCGTCGACTTCAGCGTGAGCAGCGCGGCATAGGCGTTCATGAACTGGGTGCCGTTCAGCAGGGCCAGACCTTCCTTGGGACCCAGTTCCAGCGGCTTCCATCCCAGCTTCTTCAAGGCTTGGGCGCTGGGCATGCGCTTGCCGTTCAGCAGCACTTCCCCCAGCCCGAGAAGGGGCAGGCTCAGGTGCGCCAGCGGGGCCAGATCACCGGAGGCACCCAGCGAACCGCGCTCGTAGACCACAGGCAGCATTCCGGCATTGTACATGTCCACCAGACGCTGCACGGTGCCCGGGGCCACGGCACTGTGCCCGAAGGCCATGTTCTGCACCTTCAGCACCAGCATCGCGCGCACGATGTCCTCCGGCACCGGATCACCGCTGCCACAGGCATGGCTCATCACCAGGTTCTTCTGGAGCTGCGCAAGGTCCTTCTTCGCGATGGAGGTGTTGTGCAACGCACCGAAGCCGGTGTTCACGCCATAGATGGGCGCATCGCTCTTCTTCAGGCGATCGCGGAGGTACTCATGGCTGCGCTTGACGGCGGCGACGGCCTCCTTGCTCAGGGCGATGGGTGTTCGGCTGTCCAGGATGTGGGCCAGTTCACTGAGCTCCAGGCCTACGGTTCCGATGGTGTGGGTGGTCATATTGTTGGGATTCGTCATTCCGGGCTTGTCCCGAGGCCTCGGGACGGAATCGTGTATTGGATCAAGAAATAATTGACAACAGCTCCTCCTGCTTCACCGCCTTCTGCTCTCCCGTCCTCATGTCCTTCACGGTCACGATGCCCTGCTTCAGCTCGGTCTCACCGATGATGGCCACGTAGGCGATGCCCTTGTCGTCGGCATACTTGAACTGTTTGGCCATCTTCACCTGGTCGGGATAGAGCTCGGCAGCGATGCCGGCCTCCCGCACGGTGCGAAGGAGTTTGAGAGAGTGCATGGCCTCCGCTTCACCGAAGTTGGCGAAGAGCAGCTTGGTGCTTCCTCCGAGCTCGGCGGGGAACTTGCCGGTCTCCAGCAGCACATCGTAGATCCGGTCCGCACCGAAGCTGATGCCCACCCCGCTCATGTTCTTGAGTCCGAAGATGCCGGTGAGGTCGTCATAACGACCACCGCCGCAGATGCTGCCGGGCATGGTGCCTTCCGCTGCTTTCACTTCAAAGATGGCGCCGGTATAATAGTCCAGGCCGCGGGCCAGGGTCGGGTCGAATTCCAGTTTCGCGGACTTCAATG
>JBGTAJ010000264.1:0-15372 GCA_041749915.1 Flavobacteriales bacterium | reverse complement strand
TCGTGGTAGTGCTTGTAGAGATCGTCCTTCAGGCACCAGCCGCACCTGATCAGCTCCTTGTCGCTCATGACGGTTTTCGCATCAACGTGTGCCGCTCAAGGTAACTTGCGGCCGTGTCACACGCGCTCACCGACCGTCACTCCCGCATCCACCGCAGCCTGCGCATCAGCATCGTGGACAAGTGCGACCTGCGGTGCACCTACTGCATGCCGGAGGACCAGCACTTCCTGAAGCGGGAGGAGCTGATGACCCGCGAGGAGATCGCGACCGTCGCCCGGCTCTTCGTGGAGCGTTACGGCATCACCAAGATCCGCCTCACGGGGGGTGAACCGCTCGTGCGCCCCGATGTGGTGGACATCGTCCGCGACATGGCCCGGCTCGGCGTGTCGCTCGGGCTCACCACCAACGCGATGTCGCTGCACAAGCACCTCGATGGCCTGATCGATGCCGGGCTGAAGAGCCTCAACATCAGCCTGGACACGGTCGATGCGGAGCGCTTCCGATCGATCACCCGGCGCGATGGTTTCGACACCGTGTGGGCCAACATCCGGCTCGCACTGGAACGCGGCATGCGCGTGAAGGTGAACATGGTGGTGATGCGCGGGGTGAACGACGATGAACTGCTGCGCTTCGTGGAGCTCACACGCGATCATCCGGTGCACGTGCGCTTCATCGAGTTCATGCCCTTCGCCGGGAACCACTGGGGACGCGAGCGGGTGTACACGTACAGCGAGATGCTCGGCCACATCGGTAGCGTGCACAGCTTCGAGAAGCTCACCGACGATCCGCACAGCACCGCCAAGGCCTACCGCGTGGCCGACTGGCCCGGAACCTTCGCCGTGATCAGCACGGTGACCGAACCGTTCTGCGGCAACTGCGACCGCCTGCGCCTGACCGCGGAAGGCAGGATGCGCAACTGCCTGTTCTCCCGCGAGGAGACCGACCTGCTCTCCGCCCTTCGCCGGGGTGAGGACATCGCTGCATTGATCGAAGCGAACGTGTTGGCGAAGCACGCCATGCACGGCGGCCTTCCTCCCTTCAAGCCCGAAAGCCAGGAGGAGGTCTTGCACGACCTGAGCGAGCGGCCGATGGTTAGTATTGGGGGATGAAAGCCATGTGGTGCCTCCATCTTCTGGGAATGATCTCCATCCTCGGCTGTGGTATCGATGACCCTTCTGAAGTACCCGCCTCGATCGACTTGCCCTGTTATCCAGCTGATCCAACAGCTTCCAGCCCGGAAGTGAACCTGGCGTTTCTACGAATGTCATCGAAGGAACAGGTCAGTTTCCTCTATAACGATCAGGACACTGTATTGACCTTGGATAGTGCTTTGCACTTCTCCCTGTTCAAATTGCTCGACGATGACCGCCATCCGCTGATGCCCGTCATAGCCGTGTTACAATTGGATAGGCAGCTAAATGTCGAGACGTTCACGATGCTCAAACGGGAGCTCATGAAAGCAGGCGTGACCCAGCTTCGATTTCAAGGGTGCGATCACCAGCACATCGACCTTGCCATTCCCGGGTACTCATCCGAGTATGTGGGATATCACGATGCACGAGTGGCCTCATTACTTCCACCACAACCGCCCAAACCAGATCTCGAAATACAGTTAGGCGATAGTTCCACGATCATTGCGGTTCTGGAACCAGGGTCTATCATGTACTCTACAGGCTCCGGAGAACCTGTCAATGACCTTGGGCAACACATCCTGAAGCACGAGAAGGTCCTACACCTGTATAAGCCTGTGACCGGCTCCACGTACGACGACCTTTTCCGGTTCTACTCGGAGGTGACGAGCGCCCTGGAAATGATCCGAGGACCACAGGAACCGGATTCCATCTACCTCGAGTTGAGACGCAGATATCCCATGATGACCGCGCCATATCCTGACAGGCCTTTCCAATGAGTAAGCAGAAGGATCCATGCACCACTGGAGATCGAAAGGGTTGCCGTTGGTAGCGGCCAGCGGCTATGCGCCCAGCGCTGCCTGGATCCCCTCCCGGTAGCTCGTCGCCTGCACGGTGAAGGCCTGCTCCAGCTTGCTGCTGTCGAAGCGGTAGTCGTGCTCGAACTGGTAGAGCATCTCCATGTTCTCGCGCAGCACGGGAACGAAGAGGCCCATGAGACCGAGCATCCAGCGCGGCGCCACCTGCACCTTGAAGGGCTGGCCTGCCAGCTCGCACGCGATGCGCACATACGCCTCACCGCTCATCGGCTCCTTGCTGGTGAGGGCGTGCCAGACCTGGCCGTAGGCGGAAGCTGTGTTGCCCAACAGCGCCACACTGCGGCCTGCATCGGGCGTGTAGGTGAAGGTGTGGACGGCCTGGGCATCACCGATCCATTGCGGGGTCTTCTTCGCCTTGAGGCGCTCGTGCACCGTGCTGTGCGTAAGGCTGAGCGCCGCCCCAGGTCCGTAGAAGTCAGCCGCCCGCACGATCATGGCCTGCAGCTCACCGCGCTTCACTTCGTCCATCAATGTGGTGGCGATGGTGGCCCGCACCTCGCCCTTCTTGCTGCAGGGGTTGTAGGGTGTGTTCTCGCTCATCACCCCATCCACCTTGCCGTAAGCGTAGACATTGTCGAAGAACACCAACTTGGTGCCGTGACGCTTGCAGGCATCGATGGTGTTGCGCATCACGCGCGGCCATTGGTCGGCCCACACGGTGGCATCGTATTTCAGGCCGGCGACCAGGTAGGCGACCTCACTGCCATTCACCGCATCGCTCACGGCCTTGGCATCCAGGAGATCGGCCGCGAAGGTCTCATCGGTCGCATTGACCTTTTTCGGGTGCCGGCTCACTTGCCGGACCTTGTCCGTGTACTGGGGCAAGAGCTTTGACAGCTCGTTGCCGATGACGCCGTTGGCGCCGAGGATGGTCTGCATGTCAGTGCGGTTGTGGGCTGAAAGCTAAGGTCGCACAGGCGTCCCGCCTGTGATCGCCAAGACACAGGCGATACGCCGCGACCTTAAGCGCCGTGCCGAAACGCCATCTCCTGCACCTTCACCACATGCAGCACGAAAGGGAACAGCGCATCCATCGTCTCCTGCGCCCCGCGTGTGGAACCCGGCAGGGTGATCACCAAGGTCCTGCCGATCATGCCCGCGATGCCGCGGCTCATCATCGCCCAAGGCATGCGCTCCTGGCCGTAACTGCGGGCGGCCTCCATGATGCCGGGCACCTCGCGGTCGAGGATGGGCGCAATGGCCTCAGGGGTACGGTCGCGCGGCGATAGACCCGTGCCGCCGGTGGTGAGGATGAGGTCGATGCCTTCGTTGGCCCAGGCTTTCACACGCATCGCGATCTGGTCCGGCTCATCAGGCACCACGGCATTGCCAGCGAGTGCCACTCCTATGGCGCGCAGCCGCTCCACGATGGCGATACCCGCCTTGTCCTCCTTTTTCCCTGCGCTCACGGAATCACTGATCACCAGGACGGCAGCGCGCAGGGGCACCTCGAAGCGGTCCTTCCAATCGCTCTTGCCGCCCTTCTTCTCCAGCAGCTTGATGCCCGCGATCATCACCCCCTTGTCGATGGGCTTGAGCATGTCGTAGATGGTGAGTGCCGCCACGCTTGCACCGTGCATGGCCTCCACCTCCACCCCGGTTCGGTAGATCGTGCGGACCCGCATGGTGACGATGACCTCCATCTCCCCCACCACGAAGGTGCACTCCGCGTGCTCGATCGGCAGCGGATGACAGTCGGGGATCAGCTCGTGGGTCTTCTTCACGCCGAACAGGGCCGCCACACGAGCGCTCTCGAGCACGTTGCCTTTCGGCACCCGGTGCTCCTTCAGCGCAGCGATGGTGGCCGGGTCGCTCACGGTGACCAAGGCCGTGGCCGTCGCCTCGCGTAGGGTGGTGGGTTTGTGGGTGATGTCGATCATTGGTTGGGGCGCGTCATGACGCACCCTTACATGTTCTGTTTCCAGAGGTGCGTGTTATCCGAAAGGATTTCACGTCCGAAGATGGGCAGTTCGGCCTTGATACGGTCCACCACCCAGGCCACGGCCTCCCGCGCCGCGATGCGATGGGGCGCACTGGCGAACACCATGAAACACAGCTGACCTGCAGGGATGGTCCCCAGGCTGTGGTGCACGTGCAGGCAGGTCATGCTGGGCCAGTGCGCAAAAGCCTCCTCACGGATGACGGTCATGCGCTCGAGCGCCATTTCGCGGTAGGCGGTGTAATCGATGGCGATCACGTTCCCGCCGTCACTCCGGGCCTGACCCGGAGTCGCGCCAATGCTTGCCGGATCGCCCCCCCCTACAGAGGCAATCTCGCGACTCCGGGTCAAGCCCGGAGTGACATCAGCACGCACCTGGCCCAGGAAGATCTCGTGCGCGCCGATGTCCATGCGCGTGGCGTGCTTGGCGATGCTCGTGCCCACGAAGGCCGGATCGATGGGGCCGTCCACGAAGATGTCCTTTACGCTATGGGTCCTCGGCTCGCTCATCCTCCGGCGAATGGGGGCAGCACGGCGATCTCCTCGCTGCCGGTGAGCGGAACGTCCTGATGCACGATGCGGCGGTCCACCGCGATGGCGTAGCTCAGTTGATCGAGCCCGCTGATGCGGGCCGCGAGCGAACGGCGCAGTTCACCCGTGGAGCTGGCCTCCACGCTGAGCAGATCGGCACCGGCCTTCTCGGCGATCATTCCGAAGAGCAGTACGTTCATGCCTCAAAGATCGCCCGGAGCGTTGATGTTGCGGAACAGGTCCTTCGGCCATCCCTCCTCGCCGGGGCAGATCTGCACGTAGCTCGCCTGCACCTGCTCCAGGGCATCGCTCACCTTCCAGGTCCCTTTCGCCACCAAGGCCTCGAAGGGCGCACGACAACGCCGATGATAGGCGGCGGCCAGCGGTTCCAGGCGACCATCGCAGGCGGGCACGAAGGCAGGGCAACCGCTCTCCAGTCCGACCTTGAGCCGCTCGAACAGTGCGGCGGTGACATGCGGCATGTCGCAGGCCAACACCAGCAGACGGTCATGAGCGGCATAGCGCATGGCCGTGACGATGCCCCCCAAGGGACCCACGCCGGGGATGTCATCCGCCAGCACGAAGGGACCCACATGCCCGTACTTCACCGGGTCGCCGATCACGAGGAGATCATCCACATGCGGTTGCAAGGCATCGAGCGCACGGTCCAGCAGCGTGCGACCATCGATCTCGATCAGGGCCTTGTCCTGGCCCATGCGCGAGCTGCGCCCCCCTGCGAGGACCACTCCCGTCCATCCCTGTGCTCCGATCATCGTCCGGGAAGGTAGTACACCTCGGTGAGCTCACCCGCCTCGGCACGGCGCACCGTGGCGGGGAAATAAGCGATGGCGTTGGCCGCGATCAGCGAGGAGAGCATGTGCGAACCCTCATCGGCCAGCAGGTGCACCACCCCAGCACGCACCGAGGCGGCCCGGAACTCCGCGCGTGCCCCCTTGAGCGTGATGCCCGCGGACAGCGGCAGGCTTTCACTGCGCAACACCGGTCCAGTTGCACCTTGCACGGCGAGCAGGAACGGTCGCACGAACAGGTACCACGCCACCAGCACCGCGCGCGGATTGCCCGGTAGGCCGAAAACGAAGGTGTTGCCCAGGCGCGCGAAGAGCATGGGCTTGCCGGGTTTCTGGTGCACGCCGTGGAAGAGCACCTCGGCACCCAGCTCCAGCAACACGCTCTTCACCAGATCGTGATCCCCCACGGATACGCCGCCGGTGGTGATCAGGACATCACAGCCTTGGGCGGCTTGTTGCAGTGATCGGCGGAGCTCCCCGGCCACATCCTTCGGTGTGAACACCGGCGCAGCGGTCCTCATGCCTTCCTGCGTGAGCGCACTGACGAGCATCACGTCGTTGCTGCTGAATATCCTGCCGGGCACCGCTTCCGCTCCCGTGGTGAACTCACCTCCGGTGCGCACCACGTTCACCAAGGGCTTCCTGTGCACTGTTACCGACCCTATGCCCGCCGAGGCCAGCAGGCCGATCTCCGCCGGACCCAACACGGTCCCCGCCTTCAACAGCACATCGCCGACGCGCAGTTGTTCACCCTTGCGCCGCACGTTGCCGCCACTACGAAGCTTGGTGTCGTGGTGGGTGATGTGATCGCCATCGCGCTCCACGAACTCCTGCATCACCACGGTATCCGCGCCTGGCGGCAGCATGGCACCGGTGAAGATGCGTGCGCACTCTCCGGGACCCAACACAGCGCCATGTACATCACCGGCGGCCAGCGAAGCGACCTGACGCCATGTGCTGCGGCCTTCCTCGAACGCAAAGGCGTAGCCGTCCACCGCGCTCATGTCGAAGAGCGGATGGTCATGCGGGGCCACCACGTCCTGCGCCAGATGGTGGCCTGAAGCCTCCGCCAGTTCGCGTAGCACAACGGAAGTGGGACGTACCACCTGCGCCAGGATGTGCCGGGCCTCCTCCACCGTGATCATGGCATCATCAATTTGAGGCTGGCGAAGAGCAGCACACCACCCAGTGCGCGCCGCATCCAGCGTTCGTTCAAGCGTTGTGCGCCCACCCAGGCCCCCAGCAGGCCACCGGCCAGTGCAGCGATCATCCAAGTGCCGGTGTCAGCGTGCAGCGTCTCTCCCGCACCCAGTGCCCCGGTGAGCCCTGCTGCGCTGTTCACCAGGATGAAGGGTGCGCTCACCGCGGAGGTGGTCCTCGCATCGGCCCATCGGAACAGCAGCAGCACGGGGCTGAGCAGGATGCCACCGCCGATGCCGATGAGGCCCGAGAGGTAGCCCAGCAGCGCACCGATCAGCAGGGCCAGTGGCAGGGACAAGGGCCGCAGCTCCTGACCCTGGCCGCCGAAGAGACCGAAGAGCCGGGCCACGGCCACCAGCAGGCACAGGGCGAGCATCCGTTTGTAGATCAGCGGATCCAGCACCACCTGTGAACCCAGCCAGGCGAGGGGAACGGAGGTGAGCGCAAAAGGCCAGAGCAGGCCCCACCGGAAATGTCCGGCACGCCTGAACTGCACGAAGGCGATCCCGCTGACCACCATGTTCATCAGCAGGGCGGGCACCCGCATCTCCTGTTGAGGTAGTCCCATCAAGGCGCCGAGCGCCAGGTAACCGCTGGCACCACCGTGCCCCACCATGGCATAGAGCAGCGCCACCACGGCAAAGGCGAGCAGGTACAGCGCGGCCGTCATGCGTGGTCGGTGGGTCGTGGCCGCTCGGCGATCAGCTCCTCATCCTGTTGCGCAGTGGGGGCCGCGATCCGCAGCCAGCGTCCCGACCCCGTATCGATCAGCTCGAGCATGCCGGCCAGGGAATGATCGCCCTGCAACAGGGCCTCCACATGGCGCGCCATCACGGCGGCGGCCAAGGTGGTGACGTGGGCGGGCACCTCGCTCATGTCACAGCCATCCTGATCGGCACCAAGGCGATGGGGGAAAAGGTCGTGCAGACCGGCTGGAGCGGCACCGTTCCCACCGGGCACATGCAGCGTGGCCACCTGCACCTGGCGACCGTGCACCGCACCCGTCACCAAGGGGATCCGCTGCGCTGCACACACCCGGTCGATGAGCAGGCGGGCATGCAGGTCATCCGTGCAGTCCACCACCAGGTCACAGCCCTGCAGCAGGGCCGCGGCGTTCGATGCATCCAGGAAACGGGGATCCAGTACAAGCTCCAAGGCTGGTCGCGTTGCCTGCAGTCGCTCCCCCGCCACCTGCACCTTCAGCTGGCCGATGTCAGCAGGACCATAGAGCGGCTGACGCGATAGGTTCGTTGCTTCCACCGTGTCGCCATCGATCAGGAGCAGCGACACGTCCGGCAACAGGGCCAGCAAGGGCAGCAGCGCACAGCCGGTACCACCGGCGCCGATGACGGCGATGCGTGCGGAAGGCTTCCTGGCGGACATGCCGCCAAGTTAGGCCGGCATCACTGGACGTAGAACAGGTCGAAACTGCCCGAGATGGACTTGGGCGCACCACCGATCGGCGAATACAGCGGACCGGAGAAATTGCCTCGGATGCGCCGGGTGGAGACATTGTGCTCCGTGATGGTCACGGAAGCCGGCGCACCATCCGTGGCGGCATAGGCAAGTGCCAGCTGCGTGGTGTAGAGGATGGTGTTGGTGGTCTCCGTCATGGCGTGGGTGCCCACGCTCAGCGAATCCAGCTCCAGGGTCAGGGTGGCGCCCTGCTGGGTGATGCCGTTGATGGTCATCAGTCCACCGGCCTCCGAAGCGAACAGGCTGGCGTTGGCGCAGAAGGATGAGCCATCGAACGTGGCCTGCAGACGGGCACCGTCGATGCCGCAAACAACAGGTGCCGGTGTCGGTGTGGTCGGGTCATCGTCATCCTTGTTGCAGGAGGTGACCAACAGCAGGGTGAGCGCGGCGAGCAGGTGAAGTTGTTTCATGGGAAGCGTTTGCATCGGCACCATCCCAATGGCGTGCCAATTCCGGATCCGGTCCACAGCCGGATCAACCGCCGATGGTGTATGTCACATCGAACTGCCCTTCCGCCTGGCGGGTCTCGCCGCTCATCTCGTTGAAGACCGGCGCGGCGAAGGTGCCTTTCAACCGTCGTGTGGACGCGTTGTGCTGTTCGATGATCAGTGTGCCTTCGCTGTCGGGACCCGTCACGAAGGAGCTGCCGGTCTGCATGTAGAGCATGCTGTTCGAGGCTTCCGTGATGGCATGCGTGCCCACGCCCAAGGTGTCCAGTTGCAGGATCAGGGTGTTGCCTGAAAGGTCCACGCCGGTGAGCATCACCGAACCTTCACCACCCACGGCCAGCAGCTGTGCGGTGGCGCAGTATGAACTCCCACCCACCGTGGCCTGAAGGCGTGCACCCTCGCTGCCGCATCCTGTCTGCAGCAGACCCACCTCCTGGGCCACCTCCGCAGTATCCTTCACGCAGGATTGGAACGGAAGAGCGATCACGAACAAGAGGACGGGCAGAACGAAATTGTTTCTCATGACAGAGCGCCCGACACTGGAGCGGGCGACCGTTGAACGCAGCACCGGACCAGAAGGATACACAAAGCCCCGGTCCATCAGTGACGGACCGGGGCTTCGAAGAAGGGCTATCGCGATCAGCGCACCACCACACGGTGCATGCTGGCTCCGTCGGCGTGACGGATGCGGAGCACGTACTCACCGGGAGCGACGGCGTTGATGTCCAGATCGACCATGCCGCTGGCGTTGTTCGATACGCTGCGGGCCATCACCGAACGACCGGCGATGTCGAACAGGTCCAGGTCGAGGCTGCCGCTCAGCTCACCCAGGGCGATGCTCAGGCGGTCATCGGCCGGGTTCGGCCACACACGCACACCGGCGGCATCGGCCAGCGCACCCACACCGGTGCTACCGATGTTGACCACCACTTCCGTGCGGGGACCTTCGCAGGCCACGCTGGGGGCTTCCACCTCCCAATCATAGAAGAAGTAGTAGTAGGCCGTGGCGTTGTTGCCCGATACCGAGCTGCGCAGGATGCTGCCGTAGGTGCCCAAGGCGTAGGGATAGGCCGGGTTGCTGCCCAGACCATCGCGCCACAGCTGCGGGTTGCCGCCCACCACACGGAGACCATAAGGGCCACCGGCAGGCACGTTGAAGTTCAGGTCCACGCGGCTCTCGCCGTTGGGGATGTTGAACACGCCCGTCGCGAGCGTGGCACCCGTGGAGATGTTCACCAAGGCGATCGTGCGATTGCCCGCACCGTTCGCGAACACCTTCACCGAACGCAGGTTGAAATCCTCGAAGGCCTCGAAGACCTGGTAGTTGTCCGCGTTGGTATGGAAGGCACCGGGCATGGCCGTCTGCAGGCGGTTCAACGGACCACCGAAGGCCGTACCACCACCGTAGATCGTGGCATCAGTGGCCCAGAAGGAGGTCACCACACTGATGAAGGGGGTCGTGAAGTTGTTGCCGGTGCCCAGCAGGTTGCCACCCACGGCGGCATCGTACCAACGCACGTTCGTTCCGGTGGAGAACAGGTCGGCCGTGCCCGGTACGGGGATCTCCACGTCATCGGCTGCGGTCGCCGCAGGTGCATCCAGCACCTCCACGGTCACCGCCTCACTGGTGAAATCACCGCAGGTGCCATCGATGGTCACCGTGTACGTGCCGGCCTCGGTCACCGTCAGGGACTGGTCCGTTGCGCCGGTGCTCCAGGTGTAGGCGGCCGCCTCGCTGCTGGTCAGCACCAGTTCTGTGCCTTCGCAGATGACAGGCTCGCCGATGAAGCTCACCGTGGGGGTCTCGTCGGGGCTTTCAAGCACCATCAGGGTGGTGGTGCCGGTGCAACCCGTTCCGTCGTCAATGATCACTGTGTAGGCACCAGCGCTGGTCACTGTGATCGTCTGGTCCGTGGAACCGGTGCTCCACAGGTAATCGAAACCGCTGTTCGCCGTCAGGTCCACGGCATCACCGTTGCCACAGATGACCGTGGGGCCCGATGCGGTGATGGTGGCCAGGGGACTGATGCAGGTGCCTTCGATCACCGTGATCTTCTGGTCAACGGCCACATCGGTGTAGGTATCCACCACACCGCTCGGCCAGGTGATGGTCAGCGTGGGGATGGTGGTGTGCGCACCCAGGCCGAAGTGCATGATGAAGGTGCTCACGATACCGTAGCTCTCACCGGCACGCACTTCACGCACCTGAATGCCCCAAGGACCTTCGATGGTCACACGGGCACCCACGGCATCGCGGTTGCTCTGCACGCCCTCCAGTTCCACGTTCAACCAATGGTTGTCGTTGGGGGTGTTCAGCCAAAGACGATCGGGGAAACCGGGGTCGCCGTCCACATAACCGTCACCATAACCGGAGTACACGTCCTGGAAGCCATCGCCGTTGAAGTCTCCGAAGGCGAAGGTCTTCATGTCCTTCGAGGCGGGGAACAGGTTGGTGATCTCCGTGAACGTACCGTCACCATTGCCCTTGAAGAAGTGCTCGGCGCTGCCGGTCATGATGTCCAGGAAACCGTCGTTGTCAAAGTCCTCCATCTTGCCCTGCAGGAAGAAGCCCGAGATCTCCAGGCCGCTGCCGGCGGTCACATCGGTGAACTGGCCGGTACCATCGTTCTCCTGGAGCATGAGGGTGGAACTGTGCGTGGTCTGGAAAGCGTCCAGGTCGCCGTCGTTATCGTAATCCCCGAAGTCGGTTGTCCATACCTGCTCGCGGTTCTCCAGGCCATAAGCGAGGGCCATGTCGGTGTAGTTGCCGTTGCCATCGTTCACGAACAGGCGGTCCCAGCGACGGCAATCGTCCGGGTCGTTCACGCCCTGGCGGCAGTGGCTGATGTGCAGGTCGATGTCGCCATCGCTGTCGAAATCGGTGAACACGCTGCCGTAGTTGCCGCTCATGTCATCGCTGGCGCCCACCGGACCCGAAGCACAGGCCGGGGTGCTCCAATCCATGACGTTGGCATCGTACACGGGTGTGCCACTGGCGTTCGTCATCCAGATGTTGTTCGGACCCACATCGTTGCAGGCGTACACATCCACCCGGCCGTCATTGTCCACATCGGCCATGCTCATGCACTGCGTGAAGATGGTGGGACCGTCCAGGTTGCTGAGCGTGTACACACCGCGCGCCGTGATGTTCAGGAAACGCGTGGTGGACACCCCCGAGCAGATGTCCTTGTGACCGTCGTTGTTCAGGTCGGCGATGGCCCAGCCCCACTGGTTGCTGTTGTCCACCTGGCCATAGTCGAAGGTCACGAAGGTGTGATCCGGGTTCTGGTAAAGCACATACACGTGCTTGCTCATGTCCAGCTGGATGATGTCATCCAAGCCGTCGCCATCCATGTCAGCCACCCCGATGCACGCGCCACTGCTGGCCGTGTTCGAGAGGTTGGCACTGGCATTGGTGAATGCCAACTGCGCCATGGAGGCCATGGGGACGCAGAACAGCAAGCCCGCTACGAGGGTAATGTTCTTCAACATGTTGGGGGTTTGTACAGGTTCCGAATGAATGGTTCTTCTTGCAGGAAGGGCAAGGTAGGGTAAACGCGCCTCACCGGTCCGATCCGTTGTTCGTCCAATGTGGAGATCCTGAGAGGGGCGCCGTCGCCTCACCCTCGCCGCTCTGCCGCCGGATGCTCTCCCGGTGGATGGCGTCCATGAGCTCCTGCACAAAGGCCGGGCTCAGGCCCAGATGCCCCGCCAGGCGCAGCTGCCGCTGCATGATGCGCTCCCAGCGCTCGGGCTGTAGGATGGCCACCTGGTTGGCCCGCTTGTGGTCGCCGATGCGCTCGGCGATGTCCATCCGGCTGCCCAGTTTCTGGGCGATCTCCTCGTCCAGCTGATCGATCAGGTCCCGCAGTTCCTCCAGCCGGTCCTGCATGTCCGGCGTGGGTTTCGCCTGCCGGAAGATCAGTCCGTCCACCAGCTCGGTGAACTGGTCGGGGGTCAGTTGCTGCTCGGCATCGCTGCGGGCGTGCTCGGGGTCGGGGTGCACCTCCACCATCAGCCCGCTCAGCCCCAGGTCCAAGGCCTGCTGGGCCACCAGGCCGAGCTTTTCCCGGGTGCCGGCGATGTGGCTGGGGTCGCACAGGATCTCCAGCTCCGGGAATGCGGCCTTCAGGCGGATGGGGAACTCCCACATCGGGCTGTTCCGGTAGGGCGTACGTTCGAACCAGCTGAAGCCGCGGTGGATGGCCGCCAGTCGCTTCAGGCCCGCGCCGGCCAGGCGTTCCAAGGCACCCACCCACAGCTGCAGGTCGGGGTTGATGGGGTTCTTCACGAACACCGGCACATCCACCCCGCGCAGCGCATCGGCGATCTCCTGCACACTGAAGGGGTTCGGAGTGGTGCGCGCGCCGATCCACAGCATGTCGACACCGGCCTTTAGGCTGGCCTCCACATGCGCGGCCGTGGCCACCTCGGTCATCGTCAGCAGGCCCGTGGCGGCCTTCACCTCCTTCAGCCATTCCAAGGAAAGCTCGCCGGAGCCCTCGAACTGGCCCGGACGTGTGCGGGGTTTCCACGATCCGGCCCGGAAGGCGGTGACCCGCCCGTCGGCGGCAAGGCCCTGAGCGGCACCCAGCATCTGCTCCAGGCTTTCGCCACTGCAGGGCCCGGCGATGAGCAGGGGCCGCTGAAGACCCAAGCCCCATTCCGCGAAGGGCACCGGCTTGAACATCGTGGATGCGGTCATATCCTGAAAGGTGGCGCGCTGAGGTGCGGACACAAAGGTAGACCGGTGGACGAACGCCGCAGGGGGCCTTGCGGTTCGCCGAACGGAGGCAAGGACAAAAGCTCTGCGACCCCGCTGGGGTCGTAAACGCACGCTGCGTGATCTTCTCTATGCTCTGCGACCCTGCCGGCCGGCAGGCGGGCCCGCCGGGGTCGAAAAAACGCACGCTGAGTGTTCCTTACTATGATCTGCGATCCGCCTAATGGCTGGTCGGATCCGAGGTGCGCATATCCATTCCATGTTTCGTGACCCCGCTGGGTTCAGAACGGCGCAGGCGATCCGGTTGTGGTCCTGACCCCAGCGGGGTCACAGAACCTAGCCTTCAATAGAGGGAAGGATCTACGACCCCAGCGGGGTCGCAGAACATAGCCTGCCATTGATGAGCGATGTACGACCCCAGCGGGGTCGCAGAACATCCTAGGCGTTTTCGACGCTATCTCCCCATCGCTCACAAGCCCTGGTCATGGATCTTGGACGTGTAGGAACCCTCACCAAGACAGCCAAGGCCGAGAGTGGACCGGCAGTGGCGTCTGGCTTCAAACCCACGTTAGGCAGAAAGGTAAAGCTCGATCAGAAGGGTATCATTCTTCCTCCACTGCACCCAGCCGGTAAAATTGCTCCCCTGCTCTTCCCACTTGACACGCAGCCAGTCGCCCGCGAACTCAACAGGCTCGAAGAGCGCATCACGATCACCAATAGGTACCAATGGAGATCCACTCTCTGCACGTTCATGAGGAGGGTTCGTATCCGGGTCGAACCCAACGAAGGGTACCGAAAGGATCAGCTCGGTCCAGCGCTTATGTGTGACCAGGGCTTGGTCCTTGGCGATCAGGCGGTCTTCCGTAAGGAAATGACCATCCGGGTGAACCGCGTAGTATTCTTCACTCACCCCAAAGCAAGGAAGGATCAGTAGCAACGACTCGCCGGTCAACACGACACTCTCCGCCGGACTGCCATCCATGTGGAACGTGAAGAGCGTGTCTGCGTAACTACGGGCAAAGTCGTTCACCAATACACCCGTCGTATCCTCGAACAGGACATCCCGGTCCGCTGGTCGGTCTGAACCAACCTCACCGATCGAGGAAGTAGTACAGGAACCTACGAACAAAGCTATCCAGGTCAAGTTCCTTGCAAAGGCATCCGTCTTCAGTATGGTCATGGATCTTGGCCGTGTAGGAACCCTCACGAAGATAGCCAAGGCCATCAATGACCGGCCGGAAGCTTCCTGCACCGAGCACCTCGCAGGCCGAAGGTTCCCCGCCGCACGGAGGGAGAGTGCTGCGGAGGGCTGGCCAGTGGATGAGTTTGGGGTGGGGAAACCGGCGTAGGGCCAAAAGCGCCAAATGCTCTGCGACCCCGCTGGGGTCGGATCCGCGCTGCGCATATCAATTCTATGCTCTGTGACCCCGCTGGGGTCAGAACGGCGCATGCGATCCCTGATGTGGTCATGACCCCAGCGGGGTCACAGAACCTAGCCTTCAATAGAGGGAAGGATCTACGACCCCAGCGGGGTCGCAGAACATAGCCTGCCAGTTAAGAGCGATGTACGACCCCAGCGGGGTCGCAGAAAACCAACATTCCATGGGAGGTGGACCATGGCCCCTACCAGCGCACCACCAACTTGCCCATGGTGCCGCCGCCCGCCAGGTCCACGTGGGCCTGGGGCAACTGGCCGGCCGGGTATTCCTTGTGCACATGGGGCTTCAGGATGCCTTGGGCATGTGCCGCCACCACTTGCTTGAGGCAATCGGTGACCACGGCGGGCCTCTCGTCGCTCATGCGCAGCATGTTGATGCCCAGCACGCTGCGGCTGCGCATCATCAGGAAGATGGGGATCAGCAGGCCCATGCGCCACACGAAGCGCAGCGTACCGAAGGCGCCCAGCGTGCCGCGCTCCGATCCCCCGAAGAGCACCAGCCGCCCTCCGGCACCCAGCAGTTCCATGTCCGTGCGGTAGGTGGACCCCCCCACGGCATTGAAGCTCACGTCCATCTTTTCCTTGCCCAACAACGTGCGCAGGGCCTGCACCGGATCGCCGGCCTTGCGGTCGATGACGTGCTGCGCACCCATGCCTCGCAGATGGGCCATCTTCTCCGCACCGCTCGCCAGGGCATAGACCTCGCAACCGGAATGCAGCGCCAACTGCACCAATACCTGGCCCACCCCGCCCGCCGCGCTGTGCACCAGCACCCGCTGGCCCGGCCACAGGGGAGATC
>JBGTAJ010000263.1:0-2646 GCA_041749915.1 Flavobacteriales bacterium | reverse complement strand
GACCTGGTGGACCTGGACGGCAACGGCCTGCCGGACTTCGTGCAGATGAGCGCCGGGCAGCCCATCCGTTACTGGAGCAACAAGGGCGATGGCGAGTTCGCGCTGCCGCGCACCATGCGCAATGCGCCCACCGGCCTGGCCCTGGGCAGCGAAGCGGTGCAACTGATGGACGCCGACGGCGATGGCCGCGTGGACCTGGTGATGAACGCCGCCAACTTCGCCGGGTACTACAGCCTGAACCACGATGGGGAGTGGGACAAGGACAGCTTCCGCAAGTACGACACCAGGCCACCCGTCAACCTGCAGAGCGCGCAAGCGCAGTTCATGGACCTCAGCGGCGATGGGCGCACCGATGTGCTCATCAATGCCGACCGTTTCATCTGCTACTTCCAGAACTCGCCGCTGCTGGACACGAACCGCAACTTCGACGGATTGCAGTTCGAGAGTAGAGCGGTCGGTTGGAGCGAAGCTCGTTTCGTCAACAAGGCCGGGCTCGACGATTTCCCGAACGTCAACTTCGGGGACCCGCGCATCCGCACGGCGGACATGAGCGGCGATGGTCTGGCGGACATCGTGCAGATCCACGACGGCAGCATCAGCTACTGGCCCAACCTCGGCTATGGGCGCTTCGGCAAGCGCAGGCTGATGCGCAACAGTCCACACCTAGGCTACAATTTTAACCCCGCGCAGCTGATCCTGGGCGATGCCGACGGCGATGGCCAGACCGATGTGATCTACGTGGAGCGCAACCAGATCACTGTCTGGTTCAACCAGAGCGGCAACGGCTTCAGCGATCCTGTCACCATCCAGGGCACACCGAGTTTCACCAACCGCGACAGTGTGCGCATGGTGGACCTGTTCGGCACTGGCACGCCGGGCATCCTGTGGAGCTACGAGCTGGGTGGCGCAGGCGCACCGCTCGGGGCACGCATGATGTACCTGGACCTCTGCGGTGGCATCAAGCCCTATGTGATGGTGGGCATGCGCAACAACCTGGGGGCGCGGACACGGGTGCAGTACGGCTCTTCCGTTTCCCACTACCTGCGCGATGCCTACGGCCGACCGAATGGTGCTGACATTGCCGGTGACTATACGGGCTATGCCGGCAAGTGGAAGACCACCCTCCCCTTCCCCGTGCAGGTGGTGGACCGCGTGGAGGTGATCGACGAGATCAGCAAGGGCAAGCTCACCACGCGCTACTTCTACCACCACGGCTACTGGGACGGCGGCGAGCGCGAGTTCCGCGGCTTTGGGCGTGTGGACCAGTTCGATACCGAGACCTTCGAGCGCTACAACGAGGACAACCTGGTGCTGGAGGCGGACCCGCTCAATACCGATGCCCCGCTCGGCGTGATCCTGGAGCACTATGCACCGCCCGTACTGGCCAAGAACTGGTTCCACCTGGGGCCGGTGGGTGCCGAGAAGGGCGATTGGAAGGAGGTGGACTTCACGAATGAATACTGGAGCGGCGATGCCAACATGCTGCAACGCGATCCCGCGATACAGCAGATGATCGCCGCACTGCCCCGCCGTGCCCGGCGCGATGCCTTCCGCACCCTGCGCGGCACCGCCCTGCGCAGCGAGCTCTACGCCATGGATGGTTCTCCATTGCAGCAGAGGCCCTACACGGTAAGCGAAACGCAGACCGGCCTGCGCCTGGTGGCCAGCCCGAACACCAACGCCACCATCAGGGAGCTCGCCGTACAAACGCACAGCAACCACATCTTCTTCAGCTTCGGGCTCAGCAGCCGCAGCACCACCTGGGAACGGGGCACCGACCCCATGACCAAGTTCTCCTTCACCGGTTCGGTGGATGATTATGGGCAGCCGCTTAGCCAGGTGAGCATCGCTGTGCCGCGTGGAAAGGACTCCCGCACGGGTGGTGAGCTCGCTGCCCATTCCGGCATCTATGATCCTTCGCGCGGCTACGACGCCACGATCCAATACACGAAGTACATCTACGTGGATCCCGCCATTGCTGATCCATCCCAGGTGGAGGATGCGATAGACCCGGCGTTCCCGGGGCAGTACGTGGTGGACCGTGCCAAGCAAGCGCAGAGCTATGAAGCGGTGAATGATGGCGGCATGGGCGTATTCGCATTGCGCGATGACCTGCTTAAACCGCGTGCCGAATGGGCCCTGGCGACCTCGCGCCTGCTCGGGCTGGGCTATACCTATTATGATGGTGTCGCCTTCGAGGGGGATGATTTCGGCTTGATCGGCGCGTACGGCGTGCCCGTGCGCAGCGAGGCGCTCATGGTGCAACCATCGGACCTCGATGCTGTGTACGGCGACCAACCCGGGGACCATCCTGCGCCGTTCTACAACACCGGCACCGGACCCGATTGGAACGCCTTCCCCTCCGATTTCGTGAGCGCCTTACAGCACGAGCGCGCGGGCTACGTGTGGCGTGATGCAGGGGGGCCGGAGAACTATGTGGCCGGCTACTACACAAGCGCCGAGAAGAGCAAATTCGATTTTCACGAGGACCCGCTCACGGCGAAAGGTCTGCCCGTGGCCATGCAGGATGTGTTCGGTCACGAGGCCAGCATCGAATACGACGCCTACCAGCTGCTGCCCGTGAAGGTGACCGACCCGGTGGGCATGGAGACCACTTCGGAGTACGATTACCGTGTGCTGCAGCCG
>JBGTAJ010000262.1:0-4790 GCA_041749915.1 Flavobacteriales bacterium | reverse complement strand
TCGCGGCGGTCTTGAAAACCGCTTTACCGAAAGGTAACGGGGGTTCGAATCCCTCCCTCTCCGCCAAGGAAAGCCCAGCCACGCAGTGGCCGGGCTTTTTCGCGCCCCGCCCCAGCCAAGCTCGCTTGAGCTGGGGCGGGGCACGAAAAAGCCCCGAGCGCATCCCGAGGCCTCGGGACGCTCGCAGGGCTATCCTTGAAGCCTCCCCCTCCTGGGAAAGCGCGTCTTCGCGCAATCCCGACAATTCATTCGTCGCGCAATCCCGACCATCCATCTCTTCTCTTGAGCCGAGTCGGGGCACGAAAAAGCCCCGAGCGCATCCCGAGGCCTCGGGACGATCGCAGGGCTATCCATGAAGCCTCCCCCTCCTGGGAAAGCGCGTCTTCGCACGATCACGACATTTCATCTCGGCACGAAGTACCGCTCAAGGCAGGCGCTCCTCATCAACCACAACGCCGGGTACCAGGGTCGGTGTGGGCGGGACCTCCTCCCATGCACCCGCTTCGGTGAGCACCCGTTCCTGCGATTCACCCTTGCCCGGTTCGTAGCCGACCACGGTGAGCCTTCCGTTCTGCACGCTCATCGACCCGATGGCCAGGCGACCGGTGAAGGGGTCATGCACCTGCAGCGACGTGCCGTTCCATTCGTAGAGCTCGGCGGATGGACCTTTGTCCGGTGGCATTCCGCCGATGTACAGGTGGCCGTTGTATTCCATCAGCTGCACGCCGGAAAGCTTCGGCAGGGTGGCCAGCACCTTTTCACCCATCGGGTCCTTGCGCACCAAGCGGAGTTTCTGTGCATCCTTGGAGCTTGCGGGGCCAAGCACCTCGAAGCGCTCCCCGTTCGCCAATGCGATGCTCGCTACCACGCGCGGATCCCGGACCTTCATGTGGTCATAGGTCGGCTGTATCCAGGCCAGCTCATCGATCGTGAAGCCGTTCGTGGCGGCCCACACGGCCACTTCGGGGAGCGCGATGTCGTGCACGTAGGCCAGGTTCATCTCCGCGCTGATGCGTTCGGCGAGCGCCCCATGGCCGCTGCTGATCATCAAATGGCCCACGGCGCAGGCGTTGCCCAGGGGATCGATGAACACGGGTGAACGGCCGGGGACGCTATCGTTCACCGGGAAGATGCCGCGGTCCGCATAGCTGTCCAGTGCTTCCAGCAAGCCCCGGCGCTGCGCAAGCGCAAGCGGGCCCACCCCCACCGGTGCGTGCAGGGCCAGGTGTTCCAGTACCCGATGGAGATGCTCGGCGATCCGCGCTGCATCCGATGAGAAACGAACCGTCCGCGCATCATCGAAGACCGATGGCTCCCGGGCGGACCATTGGGCGTTCACCTCCTGCATGTGTTCGCCTGTGGACGCCGGGCGTTCGGGAGGCAGTTGTGCAGTGCAGATGCCCATGGCGGGCAGCGCGAAGGCGAGGACGGTGGAGCGTAGCATGGGCCTGTGTTCTGAGTTCCCGTACACCGATGGTGCACAAAGGTTCGATCGCCGAACTGCGCGTTGCCTGCGGCTACGCGCAACACCGTTGGCTCTTGGTAGCCTTAGGCTACCGTATTCATGTTCGCGTCGAGCGTAGCTACAGGTTTACCTGCCGAAGGTATGGCTACGCTCAGTGGGGGGACCCGGCCCAGGTTTGAATGACCTACAACCTTTTCTGGAAAACCAGTTTGTCCTCACCGTCCTTCCAAAAATCCTTGATCACTGCAGCTTGGGTATAACCGATCTTGGCGTAGAAACTCCGAGCACCCAGTTGTGCGTCATCACTTGAGGTTTCAACGATCAGTATCCTCCCACCCTGTTGTTTCAACCGTTGTTCAAGGTGTGCCATCATCTGCCCTGCAATGCCCCTTCTTTGGGATTCCTCCGCAACGCCAATGGCCAACAAATTATACGTGCCTTCGGTAAATTTCTCGGGCACACAGAACCCGATCGCCATTGGAGCATTCCTGTCCACATAGGTGAACCAGATGTCCTGCGTGTCCGGGTCATTGAAATACCCGGAGATCATTTCGTCCAGGTATTCGGACGGGAACAATCCACAGGAATCAATCACGCTCCTTAATCTGTCCAGGTCAGATCGTTCAACGGCTCTTATGTTCTGGTCCATGGGGTGCGGTGGTTTTGGAACCATGTGATCGATGACCAGCCAGGCTATACAGCGGGATCAGGCCGCAACACCGTTCGATGGTCCAGGATAGCGCTACGTGGAGCCGGACCAGGAGTGCCAAAATAGGCAGAAGTGTGACCACTGCCCTTCAAACTGGCGCAGGGTGTCCTGAGGAACGAAACTGACCGCAGAACCTGCCTGCGAGGAGTGCAATGCACATGGCACCCTGCGGTCTTGCCTTTCAGTGCAGGGTCTCGAGGACGGAGGATCGGGGTAGGGTTGGAACTCGGGACACCGCCTTCAACTGCCCTTCAACTTCTCGCCCTTGGCTGCAAGCGTGGCTATCTTCTCGATCCTCGAACGTCTGGTCATATCCTTCTTCGCCAACTTTATCCAACGCAGCACGAAGCGCTTGCTGGAGTCGTTGATCGCATGGAAGAACTCCATCGCGCCTTTACGCCTCCCAAGGGCTTCAAGTAGGTCGTTGGGGATGTTGAGATCATCCACTTCGTCCATCATATCCCATAACCCGCTTTCCTTCGCTACTGCGATGGAACGCAACCCGGCGTCGTGCATTCTTCCCGATCGTATCAGCTTGGAAGCGCGTTCCTTGTAGGATCGCGCCCAGTGCTTCACCCTTCTGGGAGAAATGAGCTGAATGGTCCGTTCATCATCCAGCTTTCGCCTGATGCCGTCCATCCAACCGAAGCAGAGCAGCTCATCCAATACTTCCGAGCTGGGAACGTAGCGCTCGGGTACCGCCTTTTTGTAGGTGACTAGCCATACACTCTCCTGTTGGCCATGCCGTTCCTCCAGCCACGCCCTGAGTTCCTGTGCGGAAGAGACGTGGACCTGCTCGAAGTTCTCGGTCTTTATCATCAGCGCTTTCCGTATTCCATTGGCCTACAGCCGGACGATAGGCCTCCGACCATGTGCCCCCATGCGGTTCAACCGAATAACCTCCTTTCCATGGTTGCTACATCGAATTCGCCTTCCGCAGGAATTCCCTGAACGGCTTGGCCAGCACGTATGCCTTTTCGATGGTGCCGATGAAGTCCTTGCTCAACACCTCTTTCTCGCTGAGGTCCTTGGAGATCACGTAGCTCGTGAACCGCAATAGGTACGCGTGCGGGTGGGCCTTGTCGTAGCCCCTTGGGACGGTGCGCAGCTTGCGGGCCATGTTCGACATGCCCCCGTAGAACGCCTTGAACTCCTTTCCATCCAGGATCTTGCGCAGCTTGTCACCCTCGAAGTCGATCGCCTCCCGGATGTTCTTCAACGTGTCCTTGTCCGGTTGATGATAGCCGCAGCCAACGAACGACCCGCTCGCACCCACGGAGACATGGATGGGCGAGTAAACGTCCGCCCGGTCCATGATGGAGAACGTGAAGTAGTCCTTGTACAGGGGTTTGTCCGGCTGGAACCTACGGTTGTTGTTGATGCGTGAAATGGTGTCCTTGGGTTTGAACCCGCTGATGAGCGCTTCATCATGCTTCCGTAGGGCTTGCAGCATCTGCTCCACTTCGTGCAGCCAGATCTCCTTGGCCTCCATGTAGCGCTCACGATTGGCGTCCATCCATTCCTTGTGGTTGTTCTCCTGTAGGTCCCGTAGGAAGGAGAACACGGCGGCTTTGCTCATTTGGTGGGGTTGCTACTTACTGAGGAGTTGGTACGAAGCACGGATGCAGGACATCAGGTGGCTGTCGACATCCTCCACGTCCGTGATCCTGACATGGTGCTCGAAGTGCCTGCCGTACCGGGCTATCTTGATTACCGGACCACTTCGGTCCTCGTGGTCCAGGTAGAACTTTACGTTCAACTGATGCTTCATGGGTTTGATGACGAGAAAGGTCTGCGTTGCAATGAAAACGATGCAGTTCTTGGTCGCACTTACCTGTACGCTCTCCCAGTCGAAAACACCAGCAAGTATGCGATCGAACACGAACAAAAGCTTCGGGTCCTTACTCGCGAAGACCTCATCCAACTCCCGTTTGACACAGCAGTGCCATTGGTTGGGGGTCTTCAGGGATCGTTCGCATGCAGGACACTGCCAAGGCATCACGCGCAAGCTTTCATGAAAGAGGGACAAAAATGGCCATTGCACGCTGTGAACAGTCGAAACGTCCTGCGGGTTCGTTCTTCACAACCCGATAACCTCCGTGCTGCCGCAGGTCATCTTACTCCGAACGGACCTGTTTATCGTGCTCATGTGCGGCACCATAGACCTGCGTAAGGTCGCCCGCGGAACGAAGCGTTCCTCAGAGGTCGCCACGCAACATCCGGTCCCGAGAACGGAGGCCGGGCGCAGGTTTGAAAATGGACCGATCGTGTACTTGGGGCTTGCGTAGGTCTATGCTGACCTGAATACCTGCTGCGACACCCTTCGGGGTCGAACGCGCACAACATGCGTCAACGCCCTTCGGGCTAATATCTGTGACCCCTTCGGGGTCTGAACCCACGTCATTACTGACCAGACCCCGAAGGGGTCACAGACATTAGAAGAAGATGTGAAAGAGGGGTCCGACCCTGAAAGGGTCGCGGGTCTGTTAGATTAAGTGTGTCATGATCTTGATCACTGTTGTTGTTGATGTTGTTGGGTTTTCAACGAGGGGGTTTGGGGGAGACTCATAACCTGTTGATCGTTGTTGGTAATCTGTGGATCGAAGCGCGGACCGA
>JBGTAJ010000261.1:0-7506 GCA_041749915.1 Flavobacteriales bacterium | reverse complement strand
GGGGATATCGACATAACCGCTGGAAAGATCTACGACGAAGCGTTGTGTCTCATAACCCTTCCAGCTGACCTCAACAAATAGCCAATTCTTGGGACATCGAATGAAGAACCACCCATCGAAGTCACATTGGCTATCCCATGATCGATCCGGTCGATGAACATTGATGTGAACGAAAGGGACGGGTTCACCAGAAACTGCGTCGACCACTGTTCCCTTGAAAAAGGCATCGTCACGAGCGCTTTGTCCAAGGACTTGAGCACGTACGCCAAATGCCAAAAGGACCGCTATGAATACGTGACCGCGCATCGTTCGTCCAAGGTATATCCAAGCGAGGGTTCGCGTTAGGGATAGCAGCGGAAAGCCCGCAGTGCGGCGAGGAACGAGCCGCGCGAGGACTTGCAGCGGATAGCCCGACGGCGAGTCTTCGAGCCGGAACGCCCGAAAAACCTACCTGCTCAACCCCTTCCCCTTCACGAACTCGTCGAAGTAGCGCTGCTCCTGTTGTGCGGCGGGTGGCAGCTCCTCCAGCGTGCGGTCCGACATGCCGATCGGTGATCGGAAATACCACTTCCAGACCGGACGATGCTTGATGAACAGTACGTCGTCGCCGAACTCGTCGTGCTGATAGACGCCGAGGAAGAGGCGGCCCAGCACCAGCAGAATGACCACCACTGCGGAAGCATACACACGCCTTCTCATCGGCTCAACTATTGCCCGCAAACCCGGGATCCTCGCTCGCTAAGCGTGCACGCCTTCCATCGCCTTCCTAACCGCCCCCTCCATCTTCGTGAGCATCGCATCCAGCTCCGCCTCCGTCCACGTGACTCGGATGTTGAAGCTGATCAGGTGGCTCATGACGGCGTCGCTCTTGGGGAAGGTCAGGGTCTTGAGGTCCTGCGGGAGGCCGAGTTCGTGGGCCACCAGCTTGTAGGGCATGCTCAGGTTCTTCACATGGTCCCACTGCTTGATGTAGTGGAACATATTGTCATACCAGTAGCCGTGCGGGATGCCGGCCTCGGCGAACAGCTTGACGGTGGCGCGGGCCACGGCCTCGCTGGGTAGCAGCAGGTGGAAGAAGGTGGCGCTGTCGCCGGCCTCGTCGGTGTGGCGGCGGAACTGCAGGCCGGGGATCTTGCCCAAGCGCTCCTGGATGATGTCCTTGTGCTTCCGTTGTTGCGCGAGGATGTAGGGCAGCTTGCGCGTCTGGGCCAGGCCGATGGCGGCGTTGATCTCGCCGATGCGGTAGTTGGTGCCCATGATGGGGTGCTGCTCCATGCCGCGGTTGTTGCCGATGTGGTCGTGACCGTGGTCGGCGAATTGCTGGGCGGTGTCCCACAACTGGTGGTCGTCGGTGATCACCACGCCGCCTTCGCCGCAGGTGTTGATCTTGAAGAAGTCGTAGCTGAAGCTGCCCATGCGCCCGAAGGTGCCGAGCATCTTCCCCTTGTAGCTGCCGCCCAGAGCCTGCGCGCTATCCTCGATCAGTTGGATGTTCTTCTCCTTGCACAACGCGAGGATCCCGTCCAGGTCGGCCGCGGCGCCGCACATGTGCACGAGCAGCACGGCCTTGGTCTTGGGTGTGATGACGGCGCGGATGCCTTCGGCGCTCATGCACAGCGTGTCGTCGATCTCCGCGAAGACCGGCAGTGCACCGGCGAGCAGCACCGCCTCGATGGTGGCGATGTAGGTGAAGGGCGGCACGATGACCTCATCGCCGTAGCCCACGCCGCACGCGGCCAGCATGGTGTTCACCGCGGTGCTGCCGCTGCTGACGGCCAGCCCGTATTTCGCTCCGCAGAACTTGGCCACCTCGGCCTCGAAGTCCTTGGCCTTCCAGTGGCCCTGGCGTTGCGCATCGTGGTTGAAGCGGAACAGGACGCCGCTGTTGAGGACGTCCATCACTTCCTTCTTCTCTTCTTCGCCGAAAAGCTCTGTGCCGGGCATGGGGTCGCTGCGTGTTAGGGATCGCAAAGTTAACCGTCCCTTTTCCCCATCCCTGACCGGCATCATCGGCGAGGGGTACTGCTTGACCTAGCTTCGTTCGGAAGCAATAGTGGAACGGAATAACCACGGCCGCAAAGGCCGATAAACCATAGCAGATATGAAACAGTTGGAAGGAAAAGTGGCCCTGGTGACAGGCGCGGGATCGGGGATCGGTGAGGCGGTGGTGATCGCCCTTGCCAGGGAAGGAGCCAAGGTGGTGCTTGCCGACGTGGACCTGCCCGGTGCGGAACGCGTGGCCGCGTTGGTGAAGCAGGCCGGTGGCGAGACCTTGGTGGTGCGCAACGACGTCAGTTCCGCTCCTGAATGCGAAGCTGCCGTTGCCGCTGCGCTGAAGACCTTCGGTCGCCTCGATATCGCGGTGAACAACGCAGGCATCGGCGGCCCTCCTGCCCTCACCGGCGACTATCCGCTGGACGGCTGGCACCAGGTGATCAACGTGAACCTGAACGGCGTGTTCTACGGCATGCGCTACCAGATCCCGGCCATGCTGAAGAGCGGCGGGGGCAGCATCGTCAACATCGCCTCCATCCTGGGCCAGGTGGGCTTTGCCACGGCCAGCGCCTATGTGGCCGCCAAGCACGGTGTGGTGGGCCTGAGCAAGAACGCCGCCCTGGAGTATGCCACACAGGGCATCCGCGTAAACAGCGTTGGGCCGGGCTTCATCCGCACGCCCATGTTGGAGAACAACCTCAGCGAAGAACAACTCGCGGGCATTGCGTCCATGCATCCGATGGAACGCCTGGGTACTTCAGAGGAAGTGGCCGAGCTGGTACTGTGGTTGGCCAGCGGGAAGGCAAGCTTCGTCACGGGCGCCTACTATGCGGTGGACGGTGGCTACCTGATCCGATAGCCGGGCCAACCGATATCAGGCACCACCGATCTTGCGGTTGACAACCAAACGCTCGGTACCATAGACAGTTGACATTCCATCCGTGAGGCGCAGGGTATAGTGACCTGAAGGAAGTGCCATCAAATTCAATGGCTCGTTGCCCCGGATCACTTCCTGCAATACCATTCGACCAGCTTGGTCGAATGCCTGCACGGTCATCATGTCCAGATGGGCATGGGCCGGAAAGCGCACATGGTCATCGGCGGGATTGGGGAACATCTGGGGTTGGAACTGATCGGCATTGGCGCTGATCCCCGTGTTGGAAGCGGTGATCACCACGATCTGCATTTTGGCGGCCGCGGTGTTCCGTCCTTCGGAAATGAAAAAGTACTCACCAGGCTGGTCCAGGGTGAATGTGGCCGCGTCGTTGTCGGTCGCTGTGCGATGCCCGATGTGCACACCTCCGTTCGGATTGGTACCACCGGCTACGAAGGTCCCTGCCGAAACTTCGGTGAGGGTGTGGTCACCATGGATCCTTACTTCGATCCGATCACGGGCTTCCACCACCAGGAATTCCGGGTAGAAGACCTCGTTCTGCAAGGTGATCTGGTGACTTTGCTGCGCGACCAAGGTTCCAGCGGCAAGCATGCTTGATAGGAGGATGATGTGTTTCATGTTGATGGGGGTATTGATCCATGTATAGCTACGCTGAAAACACCGCAAGGACCGCGCCAGCATTGGTATTTCGTGTCGATCGCGACGCATCGTCCGTTAGCCTGTTGCGCACATTGTTGCGCGTATTCCCCGATCCGTGGAAAGCACCGCTCACAGTGAACCAAAACCTGGAATGACCGTTACTTTTGAATAGCCCGTCTGGATGGCATGTACCGAACGACGGACGGGAGCGTTCTTCCTGAAACCGCCAAGCTCATGAAAGTACTGATCCACTACCTCGCATTGTTCGGTCCCCTTCTCGTTATGCCGTCATCCGCATGGGCCCAAGGCTGCAGTGATGCAGGCGTGTGTACGGCAGGCCCCATCGGTGAACTCCATCTGCAGGCGGACAGCACCGGTCGTGGTGATAGCACACGCCACTACGCCCGCCTCGGGTTCAGCTACGCAGTGGGCGAACAACGCACCACCATCCTCATGGCGATCACAGAGGTGGGATTTGGCCTAACGGACCGCCTCTCCGTGAACCTGCGCGTACCGTACCAGAGCACCGACGGGAACCTGGGCAGCCACGCGGCCCTTGGCGACCCTGTGGCCACATTGGGCTTCGCGGCATGGCAGCGTGATGCCGATCTACGTGATGGGCGCAAGATGCGTTGGCGGGGTGCCCGTCGCCTGGATCTGATGCTGGGCGTGAAACTGCCTGGCAATGCGGCCGATGCCACCACTTCGGGCAAGCCCCTGCCCATGCCCTACCAAAGCAGCCTCGGCACCACGGATCTACTGTTGGGCGCGAACTACCGCTTCGACCGCTGGAATGCCGCGATCGCGTTCCAGCTTCCTATCCAGCAGGGCAACGAGAACCAGTTCACGCACGCCAGCTGGGGTTTCGATCCCGTGGCACAGGGCTATTTCGAAAGTGCGGAACTGGAGCGCGCTGCGGATGCCGTGCTGCGCGTGCAATACCGCATCCCGTGGCGCCGCTTCGCCGTTCAGCCTGGGCTGCTCGCCATCCAACACCTGGATATGGACACCCGCGTGGAGACCATGTCCGCCACCACCGACATGCCCATGATCCCCTCACGCGTGGCAGTGATCGGCTCCGAAGGCCTAACCCTGAATTTTACGCTGGATGCCGGCTATCGCATTTCCGAACGTTGGAGCATAGACCTCGCTTACGGATCCCCGCTCGTCGTACGCGAGGAACGTCCTGATGGCCTCACCCGCAGCATGGTGTTGAACACGGGCCTGCGCTACGCCTTCTGAGGGTGCTTACTTTGGTGGAGTGAAGACCATCACCCTTCTTCTTGCCCTTGGACTGTTCCGCACCACTTACGCCCAGGTCGACCTGCCCGTCTTCGGCAAACAGCAGGTCATCAACGGCTACGCGAAGGATGTGGAGGGCGAGGTCCTCTCCTACTTCAGCGTGTACCCGGAGCATGCCACCACGGCCTTGCTCACGCGCTGCACCGATGGGAAGAAGGCCATCGCATGGGAGACTGCAGCCGTGCCGCAATTCCGGCTGAGCGAGAGTCCCCAGTACTTCTACTTCAGCTGGATCGCTGCGCACAACAGCACCACCAGCGGCGGCGAACGCAGCTTCGACCTGTACATCGATGACCAGAACGTATTGACGTTCACCACGCAGCATTCGACCAAACCCGCCACGTGGGAAGCAGAGGGGCTGGACGGCGTGAAGCTGGTGTTCGAATTCTCGAAAATGGATCGCCACGGTGATGCGCATGGATTCGCGCATCTGCGTGTGCCGTTGAAATTCATCAAGCCAGGCCGACCAATGCGGTTGAAGGTGGTGGGCCATGCGCAGGACAGCCCGGACTGGTTCATGACCTTCCGGTACACCTTCGAGGAAAAGGTGGAGGTGAAGGTGCTGCCGTTCCTGTTGAAGGGCGAAGTCCCATTGCAAGCACTTCAGGTCACTGCAATGCACTTCGGAAATCCGATGCAGCTATCGGTCAACATCGTGTACCCTACGCCGTTGCCAAATTGGACCGACACATTCCAAGTTCGCCATGGTCTTCAAACATTCGAAGCGCTCTTCGGCGTCGAATACAATAGATCTCCGGCCTATTTGAACACGTATTCTCCACTTCAGTGTCTAACACTGCCCCAACCGATCTATGTCAAAGTCACTCTGGGAAAGCACCAGGTCTTGGACACATTGATAGAAGTGAAACCCGTCATCCACCGCGACATCCACCTCGTCCACCACAGCCACACCGACATCGGTTACAGCCACCTGCAGGCCGAAGTGGAGACGATCCAGAACAACAACATCTACAAGGCGCTGGAGCTGATCGACCGCACCAGGGACTACCCTGAGGACAGCCGCTTCGTGTGGAACGTGGAGAGCCTCTGGGCCGTGGAGAATTTCCTTGGCATCGCCAGCGAACAGGACAAGCAACGCTTCATCGCAGCAGTGAAGAGCGGAAGCATCGCCCTCAGCGCAAACTACGCGAACATCCTCACCGGCCTCTGCACACCCGAGGAGATGCACTGGATCGTGGAGTACGCCGATTCGCTGCGGGCATGGTATGGTTTGCCCATCACCATGGCGATGCAGACGGACATTCCCGGCATGAGCTGGAGCATGGTGGATGCCTACGCCGCGCACGGCATCCGCCACCTGAGCCAGGGGCCGAACTACATTCCCGATATGCCCGACGGCGGCGACCGCATCGGCAGCACTCTGCGCGAACAAGGCGACAAACCCTACTGGTGGAAGGGCACCAACGGTCTGGACAGTATCCTCGTATGGACGGCCGGACAGGGTTACGGCGGCTGGCACGGCTTCACCGCAGGTGCGATCAAGGAACGCGGCACACGGAAGATCGCGGCCTACATGAACGAGCTCGACGCAAAGAGTTATCCCTATCGCATGGTGCAGTGGCGCTACAACATCGTGAGCGACAACGGCCCGGTGGACAGCACGCTCAGCGACTTCGTACGCGACTGGAACGAGAAGTACCGTTCACCACGCTTGATCATCGCCAACGCGGGCACGATGATGCAGGAGTTCGAGCGGAAGTACGGCAAGCAGATCCCCACCTGGAGCGGCGACTTCACGCCCTATTGGGAGGATGGCGCGTACAGCACGGCGGCGGAAGAAGGTAGCGTGCGTGTGCTCAGCGCGCGGCTCACCAACCTGATCGATGCGGCCAAGATCATGGACAAGCCCATCGACCCGCACCTGCTTTATCGCGCCAAGCGCAGCATCGTGATGTGGCACGAACACACCTGGGGCGCGTGGTGCAGCATCAGCGATCCGGATGCGCACTTCACCACAGACCAATGGCGGGTGAAGAAGGCTTTTGCGGATAGTGCGGGGTGGTATGTGGATCTGCTCGACGACAGCATCCGCTCAAGACTCAAACTTGAAGACTGGATCGTTGCAGTCAATACCCTGAATTGGGAGCGGACGAATGTTCTGCGTGCACCGAGCAACACACCTGTTGATTCAATGGTGAATGCTAAGGGGCAAAACATCTATGCGGAGACATTAGCCAACGGCGAAGTAGTATTTGAAATGTACATCGACGAACTGACCGTTGCGACTCCAAAGAAAGGTTTGTTCAGGACCCAACAGCCTGAGGTCTGCGGCGCAATTAATCCTCGTTGGACTGGATATACCGGGGCTGTCCGAGAACTCTCAGGCCTTGAGGCTGACACGAGCGATAGTTCAATCGATGGTCTGCTCGAATGGCAGCGAACGTTGCTCAACGCCCCCGACAAGGATGAATGGCCGCAATTGGCAACGTACAACTTGCTCAATGCGGGTCCGCTTTTGAATGAAGGAGTAATCCAAGTTGAGTTGGGAGGAACAGACAGCATCGAAACGATTATCGCGGGTCTGTTAGATTAAGTGTGTCATGATCTTGATCACTGTTGTTGTTGATGTTGTTGGGTTTTCAACGAGGGGGTTTGGGGGAGACTCATAACCTGTTGATCGTTGTTGGTAATCTGTGGATCGAAGCGCGGACCGA